>NZ_LUKQ02000187.1 GCF_001647025.1 Endozoicomonas atrinae | reverse complement strand
GATCATCCTGAGTTTTAATCTGACTGGCTATTTGATCTACCAGTTTTTCGTTGATTTCAACGCTCATTGTTATTCTCCATTTTGGAGTATTAACGACAAGCGTTTACACAATTTAAATTACATTCCCCATACAAATAGGCTGTCATCGTATAATTATCAAGCAGCTTGCCAAAGTTGCTGCTCAAAGGTTTTTCCAGGTTAGCCTGGTTCTCAACCAATCGAGAACGAATACTCCCTCGAGCACAGCTTTTCAAAGTTTCAGGCTCATGTTTAGGAATATAATTTTCAAGAGTTTCTTTGACTGTATTGAACCTTTCAGGGTTAAGCTTAGAGGACTCCCCTCCAAATAAGCGAGAAGTAAAAACAAATGGCCCCGCCATATCGAGACGAGCCTGAGACATAAGCTCTCTTAAGTGGCCAACCCCGGCAGCCTGAATAGCAGGTTGGCGGACACCAAAATCAGCAAGGTAACTCAGAAGGAGTCTCACGACACTGTCGTGCCCTCCATGTGCTGCTTTGACTAATGAATCACATTGAGCGAGACCGCCTGGATTTGGTTTGACGCCATGATCTTCAAGCAGGATCCTAGCAACATCAAAGTGCCCCTTCTCAGCAGCGGTCTCCAGTAATGTCAAGCCGTGCAATTTCACAAGGCCAGGGTCGTAATCCAGTAGCAATCTAACAACTTCTGCGTGCCCGTTCTCACAAGCAATAGATAATAATTTGGATCCGTCATAATCGACTTTACGACTCAATAAGAAGCCTACAACATCAACAACTCCCGAACGCACAGAAAATTCCAATAGTTGATCAACGCCCCACCCCACGTCTAAAAGGCTTTCTAAGTTAGCCTTATGCTTAATCATGAGGCTAACAACATCACTCTGCCCACTGAATACAGCCTGATGAAATGCCGGGGTACCACCCGAATCAATGACATTAGGAGATATACCAAGCCCCAGAATATATTCAGCTATCTCGATATGCCCAGCGTTACATGCAATAGATAATGTGTCAGCATCAGGTTTCACGCCGATATCATGCAGAACCTTGACAATATCGCTCACTCCGCTGTAAGCCGCCTGTTTTAAAAGGTGGCCAGCTTCGATGGTGCCATAAAGCTTCGCAATATTTACTCCATGATCAAGCATAAGTCGGACAATTTGTTTATGCCCGTGAAAAATTGCATCCTCAAGTGCACTTCGCTTTCCATAAGATCGCATGGTGGCATCCGCACCGTGAATCAGCAAAGTGCGTATGATATCAATATCACCTATAAACGTTGCACTGCGTAGGGGGGTAAAGTGAGTATGATCGAAAATTTGGTCAGCTCGCGCCCCAGCATTCAGTAGGGATCTCACGACACCAAGATACCCAGGACCTGAGACGGCCATCTCAAGAGCAGTATAATTGGTATGATCAAACGCATTGACATCTGCACCATGCTCAAGCAGGAGATCAACTATTTCGGTATGCCCCCTTGACGCGGCGAAAGATAATGTAGGAATCTCTGGCCTGGCCCCATACTCCTTCAACAGAAGGCGGACAACCTCCACACGCCCCTCATTGACCGCGTTCAGTAGCGGAGTCGATCCAGATGAGCCAGAGGCGTTGACGTCAGTGCCATCAGCCAGCAGTTTTTTGATCCGCTTAATATCCCCGCTAGCTGCGGCTGACAACAAATCCTTAATCATAATTACTCTATTTATTGTGCGTGTGAATCCATTTTGGAGTACTTTCAAAAAAAAAAAGTTCCTTTTAATACCTCTCAGTCTTTGTGTATTAATTTCCAGCGAATAAGAAGTACAGCTTAAATCCTATCGCGCATTAAACAAAATCATGCAGCCTCGCATTTGGCTTTACCAAATTTTTTAATTAGTTGAAACACACAGATTATTATCTTCTGCGTAGTCAGGCCTATTACAAACCGACCTTTCTTGAACGAGTTTAACAAGGAGACCTTCCCTCAAAGTACCAGTTCAAAGTCTCCCCATCTTTTTACTCAAACTCCTTAATACTTTCCACCGTAATGGCATAAACAACATCAGTATACTCGGACGTATTGTTCTCGACCCTGATCACCCCTTCCAGCCAGTAGGGTGTATAGCCCGCTTCCGTCACTTTAATACCCTTGTCATAGCGAACAAAAATGGTCTGATTAGGGGGTGGTGGCGGTACATGAACACAGGCCCCCATGGTGGGCACCAGCAACAGCTCTGTCGCGGATTGATCCTTGCTAATATTCAATGGCACCAGATAACCGGGAATTTTAACTCGCTGCTGGTCCATGGTTTCTACGGGAACTTTGCCCAGCTTAACAATGTAATCAATGGCCTCGACCTGAGTGATTTCACCGGCCTCATATTTGCGGACAATTTCCTCATCCACAGGCGGCATCAGGTCATCCCAGTTAATCTCTTTGATTGGGGGCGCTTTCGGGGGTTCAACCTTTGCCGCCATGGCAAAATCCATCAGCATAAAAGGCACCATAAGCACCAGCACCATCCAGCCAAAGCGTTGTCGTTTTGTTATCATTATTCGCTCTCCTACAGCCTGACCGTCAGACCATCTGCCAATGAATTTTTATAGGCCCGCCAGGCAGGCACTGCGCCCAGTATGGTGGCCGCAACAACGATAGCCCCCGCAAGGAGCAACTCAAACAGCCCTGGCATCGCAATGGTAATGTGCAACCCCAGGTGCATTTGCAATACTGGCTGAATGGCGAACAGCATTCCATACATCATCACAAAGCCCAATAGTGTGCCAGTGATGGCATAGATCAGGGACTCGGTAATCATCAGGGTAAAGATATGCCCGGGTCGAGCCCCTACCGAGCGGAGAATGGCCATCTCCCTGCGCCGTTCATTCAGGGAGGTGAGAATGGTGGTCAACATGCCAACCAACCCCGCAATCACTACCATCACTGAAACAGCCAGCAGTGCCTTTTCAGCTGAACCCACCAGTTGCCAGAGCTCTCCAAGAGCCACACCCGGCAAAATAGCCGTCAGCGCTTCCTGACGATAGTCATTCACATCCCGCTGATAACGAAAGGCGGCCACCCGTGATTTCAGGCCAACAAAATAGGCCGTAATGCTGGATGGTTGCAAATCCATGGCTCGTGCCCTGTCGGCAGACACCGAGAAGAGCGCATTGGGTGCCGCTCCATTGACCCAGTCAATGTGCAGCGCTTCAATTCCTTCCAGTGAGATCATAATCACCCTGTCCATAGGAGTTCCGGTAGGCGTTAACACACCAGCTACCCTGAAGGGCTTATCCTGATGTTCCTGCAGAGCCCTGCTTTCCACGCCATGACTCAGCACAACCTCCTGTCCAACCTGGTAGCCGAGAACCGCCGCCACTTCGGAACCAATGACTGCATCATAGAGATCATCAAACGGTTTCCCATTTCTGAAGCGGATGGGCTGATCATCACCGAAGCGAAAGTGCTCAAACATGGTTTGGGTGGTACCCACCACGCGATAACCCTGATGGGAGTCCCCCAGGGCAATGGGTATCGTCCAGGCAACCGCCCTATTGGAGGACAGGTCCTGATACGTTTCCCAGGTGATGTTATTGGTCGCATTGCCAATATGAAACACTGAATAGAGCAGCAGGTTTAGTGAACTGCTGCGGGCTCCGACCACAAGATCGGTACCGGACACAGTACTGGTAAAGCTATTTCGTGCCTCAACCCGAACTCTTTCAACCCCCAGCAACAAAGCCACACTGATGGCAATGGAGAAAATGGTCAGCAATGCCGTCGTTTTACGGTTACTCAGACTTTTCACCGCCAGATGGAGAATTGACATCAAACCACCTCCGATGCTTCAGCTGACAATGGCCGATGCTGACTGGCACGATTGATTTCATTCAGGGCAACCGAACGATCAAACAATGATTCCAGGGCAGAGTCATGGCTGACGAAAACCAGTGTACTTCCGGCAGCCTCACACTCCGCAAACAGCAGGCGGATAAATGCCTCACGGGTATCACTGTCCAGAGCAGACGTCGGTTCATCCGCAATCACCAGTTCAGGGCGGCCAATCAAAGCCCTGGCCGCAGCCACTCTCTGCTGCTGACCAATACTGAGTTCGGTTACCGGCCTCTGTAGCAGCTGCGTATCCGTAAGCTCCAGGTGATTCAGCAGTCGAATCGCTTCCTGCCCGGCATCAGCGCCCATGGACTGCACGTTTTCACGACGCTTTCTGGCAAACCCCAGTGGCAGTGTGACATTCTCAATCACCGATAGATAAGGAATCAGGTTAAACATCTGAAAGATAAAACCGATGTGATCCGCCCGGAAATGATCCCGCCGCGCCGAAGAAAAACAACCAATGTCATTTCCAAGCACAGACACATCACCGGCAACCGGTGTGAGCACTCCCCCAAGAAGTCCCAGGAGCGTCGTTTTACCCGATCCTGAAGGCCCCCGGATAAACACTTTCTCACCCTGGTTGACCAAAAGCTCCGGTATATCCAGAACCACTGTTCCCGGCTTCCAGCCAAACTGGACACCCTTAAGATGAATCACCGGTTGACGGAGACTGCTCATATCAGAAGCGTACCTCTGGTCGCTGACGGCTCATTTGCCCAGCTATCTGACCTGAATCGGTGAAGCCCTGAACCTTCAACTGCTCACTGTTGCCAAACCGCTGAAACAGTCGGGTCGATATGCTGTTGAGCCTGGCAATATTGGCACATTCATAAACATAGGTAGCAGCAATATCCATGTGCGATGATTCATGGTGGTCACCTGAATCCACATGGTGCTTATGGTGTCCATGATCACTATGGTGCGAGTCATGGTGACCATCTGCATCAGCATGATGACCTTCTTCATGCTCACCACTGGCCGAAGCCGATGCCGTTTTCAAAGTACAGGAAGCCGCTGGTGTAAAAGACCATAAATCGTCTTTTTTCAGTTCATTCAGGGCATCTTTAAGCTGCCTGCGCTGAGAGTCCGAACTAATAGATTCAAAGCCAAGAATGTCAAATCCCGGCGTTTCCAGCTCAATATGAACCTGATGACCCTCAATGGCGAAATTCAAATGACCGGCACCATGCACATGGGCATCGACATGGCGACTTCCATCAGCCGAAACCACTGAAGACATTAAGGCACAGGCAACAACAGCCATTTTTGAAAAGTGACGCATACACAAAATCCTGAAAGAAAAAATTATTGATGAACAATCAAACTTCAGACTTTGTGACCAGGAGGTGCGCGGGTTTGTCTTTTGGTTGGGGTGGAAGAGTGGATCGATAAGAGATAAGGTCGGTCATTATGAACCGGATCGAACAGGGCTTTTGCCTTGAACCAATGAACTGGTGAAGAGGCCTGAGAAACCAGCATACAGGCAGATGAATGACGATGCTCAATGCCCTGATTATCACTGGTATCATCGACCAGTGAAATCACCGGATGCTGCCAGGCTATTTCTGACTGAAGGCTTTGCTCCGGTGCAGTATGAACATGGCTCAGCGTATAGTGAACCACCAGCAGATAAACAGCCACCATCAGACAGGACAGCAATTGCTTGCCCTCTTTTCTACGGTCTGTCTGGCAGAGGCTGATGGTCATATTCTGCGATTCCTTTCGGTCTTGCCCTCACCATGTCCTGGAGGAGGTCAGTATCCGATATCAAGATGGAATGTGTTATAACATAACATACACCAGATCTCCAAAAGATCATGCTAAGCCTACTAGGAGACCATTTGACTTACTCGGGGGCGTTTCGTTACGAGCTCAGCGGATCAGGCCCTATTGTTTTACAAAAAAACTCACATCCAGCTGATCAAAACTGTTCTATAAAATAATGGTCATTCGACACACAAAACTCAGTACCTTTCAAAACGATAAACAACCGTTTCTGTACTGCAAACGTTTCCCTGAGTTGAATTCCTGCACGTGGTTAGCGAGGGCAGTCCATGTTTGAAAGAGCAGCCATTGATAAAACGCCCACAAAATCAGAAAGGATAGCCCGCAACGTCCAGGACCTTCCCGGCCCAAAAACATTACCCATTGCCGGCAACTTGATTGGCCTTGATATGCACACCCTGCACCTGAAGCTGGAACACTGGTGTGACCAATATGGCCCCTGGTTCAACATCAAACTGGGGCCGGAGCGATTCACTGTAATGGGAGACCCGCAATCCATCCAGCAGGTTCTCAAGCAACGTCCAGAGCACTTCTCCCGAATCAGGACCATCAAATCAGTATTCAAGGAACTGGGCATTCACGGTGTGTTCAGCATGGAAGGCAGAGAGTGGAAAGCGTGTCGAAAAACCACCGTTCGGGGGCTGGATGCCCGACACCTGCAACGTTTTTACCCTACCATCATCAAGACTGTTCACCGCCTGAAAAATCGCTGGCAGGATCAAATGTCCGAGAGCCAACCCATAGCGGTACGGGAAGACATGATGAAAATGACGGTGGATATCACCACCGCCCTGACCATGGGATACGATATCAACACACTGGAGAATGATCAGCTGGAGTTTCAAATACATCTTAAGCGGGTATTTCCCATTTTATGGAAGCGTCTTAATGCGCCGTTTCCATACTGGCGGTACATCAAACTCCCGGCTGACCGAAACCTGGAGTATTCGCTTGAGGTGATTCGCAATCATGTCTTCACGTTTATCAGTCAGGCACGACAGAAACTGGCTGAACAGAGTGATGAGATGTCGCAACCCGGTAATTTTCTCGAATCCCTGCTGATACAAAATGACCTCAATGGTGACACCAGTGATGAGTCTCTGTTTGGCAGTATTATCACCATGCTGCTGGCAGGGGAAGATACCACCGCTTACACCCTCTGCTGGATAATCTATTACCTTTCCATCTATCCGGATTTGCTGACAGCGTTGAGGTCGGAGCTGAAAGAAGGAATCAAGGAGCATGAGAAACCAGACTGGGCAGAGCTGGACAAGCTGCCATTAATGGATGCCATTATTCAGGAAACCATGCGCCTCAAGCCGGTTGCTCCCCTGTTATATCTGACCTGCCTGCAGGACACCCAGATAGACGACGTCTATCATTCCCAGGGGGACCTCACTGATCACTCTGAATGAGTACGCTGGAAAACGTAACCGATGGTTTAACGATGCAGAAACCTTTAACCCTCAACGATGGCTGAACCCGGAGCAGCATCAACCCCACTCACCGGAAGCACTGATTCCTTTTGGCAGTGGCCCACGCTTTTGCCCGGGCCGGCAACTGGCGCTGATGGAAATCAAGGCGTCCATTGCCATGATCTGCCACTGCTTTGACTGGCAGCTGGTCACACCCGTTGAAAAGATTCATGAAGAGCTGTCATTTGTCGTACAACCCAGCGCCTACTCTATACGATTAAAGCCTCTCACGGGTAACACATGAAAAGTCTCGAAAAACAGCCCCTATCAAAAAGAGCGCCGATCAATAAACGGTTGAGACTCACCCTCCTTACTCAGGCCATTTTTCATGGCAATGCGCTGATTTTTTCGCCCCAGCAGTCGAGCCTGAACCCAGCGCTCCCAGCGAAGCGCTTTCCAGGTGTCAGCCTTCCAGGTTTTCTTGAACAGGTATTTCGCCGCAGCAATCGCATCTGGTGATTGCCTGCAAATGGTCTGGGCCAGTTGCTCGGCTTCCACAATCGGGTCATCTGCCAATAGGCTGATCAAGCCATAGTCATGCCCTTCCCGGGCACTGAATTTTCGCCCGGTCATGGTCAGTTCCTGGGCGATATCAATACGAGTCAGCCGTGAAAGTGTGGCCATACCACTCATATCGGGAATCAAACCCCACTTCATCTCGATAATGGCGAGACTGGCATCTGCTCTGGCAATGCGATAATCCGTCGCAAGGATAATCTGCATCCCACCACCAAAGCAGTTGCCATGGATAACAGAAATGACAGGGACTGGCAGGTCTCGCCAGCAGTGGGCAATCTCCTGGGCAATATTCTGTTTGGTCCAGGGCAGTTTCAGAAAGACCTTTGCTACTATGCTGGGATCTTTATTTACGGCCTGGAAATCCAGCCCTGCACAAAACGAAGGTCCATTCCCGGAGAGAATAACGCAGCGAACCGCACGGTCTTTTCGGATTTTCTTTGCAGCAGCAATCATCTCACGAAACATGGCCATATCCAGGCCGTTATGTTTCTCGGGTCGATTCATAGTGACATAGGCAATGTGATCTTTAACTTCACAGAGCACACGGGGTTGATCAGGCATGGGAACCTCAACAGCATCCGGTAATTATTATTATCGAAGCGAATCATTCCATAAATCGGATGCTGTCGCAAAATGACATGGTATCAGCTCAGGTATTAACCAGCTCAGTGGTCACAGAACAGTCCCGGAATCGGAGCCTGTGTAATGCTGTATTTTCCTTCAAGATCACGATATACGATGGCACTCCAGATCGTGCCATTCTCCAGCTGAAACTCCAGTGCGTAATTCACCCCATTAACAATCTGGGAGTGAACAGCCAGCATCTTTTTCAGTCTGGCCGGTTTTTCCATTCCCTTAATCACCAGATTCACCGCCTTCTGTACCTCGGGAGTGACTTCAGATTTTGTCCAGCCTCCGGGCAGGGTATCTTTGGCTTTACAGATTGCTTCAGCCGTTTTGTTATCGACAACAGGCTTTTCTTCCGGTGGTTCGCATCCCGTCAGTATGATTGCCGAAACCACCGCACAGATCGTTCTTACTTTCATTGACAAAACCCCATCTTGATCAAGACTCAGATCAGTTTACTGCACAACTAATGGTAATGCGTTTGATCTGCTCGAGCATTATATATGCTAATCAGAAAAAGACTGGGATTTATGTTGCCGTTAGCATTTCACTTGGAATACTGCGCTTCAAATCGTGAAATCGTCTCATCAATATGAATATACTCTTCCATCCAGGCATCAATCTGCGAATCAATCTCACGAAACTTATGCATGATCTCATCGCTTTGATTCATACCAGCATCTGAATCTTCAAAAAGGGTAGTATTGAACTTATCGCGGATACCTGACAATTCAGCGTAAGGCTGCTTGAGTTCTGGAGGAATCCCTTTTGCCATGGTTTCAAGAGTGCTCATACGAGAAAACATGCCATTGTAACGGGCATTCATTTGCTCCACCATTGATTGAAAAGGGTCATCTGAAGATTTTCTGGGGCTGATGGCAGGTCGGAACTTATTGATCTCATCAAACAATATTCCAAGATCTTTCCTTGTACCTCGTGAATAAGGCTGAACTTCAAACTCCTCTTTTAGCATACACAACCTGCTGGTCAGACTAGCTAATTTTACCCTGTCCGCTTCTACTGGACGCAGATCCCTTTTAAATCCGGCATTTTTCACCTTCACCTGCTGAGAGGGTGAAAGGATGATTGCATTTTTATCGTTTAATTCTTTAAGTATTCTCTGAGCTCTATCAATATCTGTTGCGACATCATCCACACTACTTGTTGAGTGAGCAATAAGCGGACCTGTTCTTTCCACAGGCGGTGCAGGATCTTCATGCACTAGACCATCAATTCCTTCAATAGAGGATTGTTCTGAAGGAACAATCTGTGAATCCTGTGGTGATAGAAACAATGTGTCCTGGCTCACTGACAGAGAACCTTCCGAGGATACAGATACCGTAGAAGAGAGTCTGGAGGCAGGGGTGCCATCCGGTGTATCCGCCATGTGTTCTCTTCCTGTATCACCTGCCTGCTGAATTGGCAGCAATCGATCATCTGGGACACCCGGGGCTTTTGGAAACTTGAACTGATTGATCATATTTTCAAAGTGCAGAATTAATTCAATACCTCTTTTTGGAAGAGGCTTGGATTTTTCTTGATTATTGTTTCCAGCATGATATTCCCCAGTTTTTTCCAAGCCTGCCAGACCATTGTTTTTAGCCAGATACTCCCCTAGTTCATTCGTATCCTTTGCCAGCTTACGGTACTCCACTATACGTACTAACCGATTTATGCATTTTACAGCTTTACTAGATTGACTGTCGCCCTCTGCTGCAATAAAGCTACCTTTGAGCTTTTCAACTTTGTCCGCTAAATCTTTAACATGTCTGGCTATCGGTAAGCTCGTATCAATTTTCATCGTCGAAATCCTAATTCAACATCCATGTAATAGTTAATGATAGATCTCAACTCCACACATTAATGAGCAAACCAACATTAAAAGATGACAAAGCAATTTTTGACAATAAAACATTTAACAAACAACAAATATAATGATAACTCATTGAAAGTTATATTTAATTATAGGCTCAAGATTAACCTTACATTAATTTCCAAAGGTAACTTAATCGACGGCAATCAGAAAATCGTCAAAAAGCCGACGCCAGATTCAATGATGAACACAGATAACTCTATATGGCACATGCTTATCACTCAACTACTGATCCACAGGTGATGTTACACAAAGGATAAAGCATAGAAATCATGCATAATCAATTGAAAAGTATTTTAAGACAGAACATTCTCAACACCGATCCCCCTTCAATTTCGTCGTACATCTGATGGCAGGTTTACTGTCTATTGAGACAGCCCAAAAAGCCAAATATTAATATTTCATTACTAGGGGGCGTTCTCAATTAGACATGTGACCAGCCATCTATGGTTTTTGTCAGGCAATACCCTCAGGGCATAAAGGCGTGAACTACGTAGTGTGGTTATTCCACATAAGTAGTGAGCAACGCAGAATGGCACAAACCATGGGCGACCCTCCGGGTTGATCACACACGCATTCATGCTGTGTTGAACGGCTTGAACATGGAAGGGAATGTAATTTAAATTGTGTAAACGCTTGTCGTTAATACTCCAAAATGGAGAATAACAATGAGCGTTGAAATCAACGAAAAACTGGTAGATCAAATAGCCAGTCAGATTAAAACTCAGGATGATC
>NZ_LUKQ02000186.1 GCF_001647025.1 Endozoicomonas atrinae | reverse complement strand
GATCATCCTGAGTTTTAATCTGACTGGCTATTTGATCTACCAGTTTTTCGTTGATTTCAACGCTCATTGTTATTCTCCATTTTGGAGTATTAACGACAAGCGTTTACACAATTTAAATTACATTCCCTATGAAAATAGCCCACGGTTGAACTACTCCATGTTAAGTAATGCAGATCATTGACGACAAGACCAGCTTTTTCAGCATAAAAATCAGCGTTCTTCCCTAAGTCAAGTAACAATTCCTGCCCAGACTTTAGTGCTTTATGATTACCAACACAAAATACCAAGTACGCTGCAACTATTGCTATCGTTTGCTTTATCGTTTTAGTCGATCGTTTCATACCTAAAACAAAGCCTGATATAGCAAGGGTTACGGCACTAAAGTAACCCCACACAGTATCCACTTGGCTGTATTGAGTTTGATACAATTGAATTGCATCGAATGCTAATTGAACATTATCTTGCATGGGAGTTACTTCACTGTATTTCATCAAGCGTTATGACTTTTTAAGTACCAGTTTACCTTCTACTTCAATACGAGTAGGAATACTGCAACGATCAATATCACCCTTGAGTGTCAGGTATAGATCTTTTGCAAAAAGCGGATCATCAAAATGCCATGAATGAGACCATGTGCCAGAAGCATTGCTGTCATCTTTATTAAGGCCAGACCAGTGTGGCCCAACATCGACATTAACAATATTTTCAGGTGCGTCTGATGGAATACCGACTCTTCCTACCCTTGGCGCCGTTCCCAATCTTTTTATATTAGACATTTTAAGAGCTGAGTCATATGGATTTTGATAATTGGTAATTCGAATAGAATGTTTGAATAAGCACTGTGATTTAGCATCATTTTGTGACAGCGACTTTTTCGCTATATCAGCACCAATAAAGGCAACTTGACTCACCTGCCAATTAATTCGAGAAATAAATCTATTATGACCTGATTCGTAAAATGCCTCTCTTATAACATAAGCACCGGTAGAGTGCCCCAGCAAATGAACATCAATATCACATTTATTCGCTACTTCATCCCGCTGAGCTTTTGCCAATAGCATAATTCCATCTTTAACAAGTTTGCTTGCTGTTGACTTTGCGTCAGAGCGATCCTCTAAATAATTCAATGTCTGAGTTGCACTTGGCCAATCAAAGCTAACAATCGCCCCCTTATATCCTTGCTCTCCTAATCTTTTTTGCAATAAATCATGCCGTTTCATGGCTTCAGCCATTGAGGTATTGTAACCATGAACAAAAATTAGAACATCTCCATATGCGAAACCCGCGCGTGGATGTTCTTTTTCATACCTTCCGACCTCAGCGCGTCCAACGACTGACTTCAACCAATTAGTTTTTGTTAATTTATGATTCTCAGGATGAGGAAGCTCCCCATCAGGAATCTCTAGATAGCGGGTTGCACCAGGTTCTGCTCCAAACTCCTGACTGCCATTTTTTAATTTTTTGACATTCCTGACGCTTATAAAAAAGTTTGTACTACCCATAACATCCCCCAGATTTAAAAAAACAGATGATCAAATTTCGAATTGATGGATAATTTTTATTACTGATATATTCTTATAAAAGTTTTTCTATCATGCAGAAAAATAAGTTTTTAAATTTAATACTTTTTGTTATTACAGGTTACAGGTTACATGTTACTCAGAGACACATTAAACATCCATGCAAGACAATTGATTTGGATCAATGGAAAGCCTGATAACGATTAGGGGATCGCACGAAAGGAACTTCAGCGAGTTGCTTTATTTCCACTTACAGTGACTTTTAACTCGGTAACTTCATGAACTCGATTCAAGTTAATCGCTGAACGGTTGGCGATTCCCACTAAAGTAGTGGGAATGTGTACTGTCAAAACCAACAAACAGCGGTGCTGTCGTCACTATTTGCTGAACAGCTTGTCGTTCAGTAACTTCTTTACTTCAGGAAAGCCGGACAGCGCCTCAATGCAGCTACCACTGCCCATGCCCCTGCCGGACTCATTGATATACCAGTGATGGCTGGACTTGTAGTACACCGCATAATCCTCATCGGCCAGGCTGCCGCTAGCCACAATCGGCATCAGTTGGTGATGGGTTCGGCTGATCTGGTCGTCCTGATCCTTAATTTCGGTCAGCCGAACCTCCCAGGCAATCACCGGCTCCAGTACCAGGGATTTCTCACGGGTGGTCATATCCTCACTGACCAGGGCAACATGCGCGTCAGGGGTATTATTGGGGATGACGTGGGTAGACTCCGTTCTCTTCATGTTATTTTCCTCTTATGTAAACACACTCGCCATTCTGGTTCAGTTCCGCAATCTGCTTGATATCCACATCCTTTATCTGCCGGTTATGCTCCCTGGACATCTTGTGGATGAATTTATCCACAACATGCGCTTCGTAAGCTTTCCCCGTCAACCTGTCATCCGTGTCGAGCACGGTGGTTATCAACGACGTGTCGACGTGGCAGTTACCTTCACAGGCAATACGGAATAACTTAATCATTGTCGTTTAACGGTTACTGAGCAGGGCTTCAAGACACCCCTGCGCACCATGCCCCTCAGACAGTTCTGCGATATACCATGCCCCTGTCGAAATGTAGTAAACGGCATGGTTGTCATCAATGACCCCACTGGCAACAATCGGGATCGCCTGGGTAAAGGTTTTGCTGATCTGGCTCGACCCTTCGCTGAGCATCTCGGCACTGACAATCACCTCCCATGCAACAATGGGTTCAAACAGCAGCTCATATTCGCCACTGTCAACCGCACAGAGAACGGCGACATGAGCATCCTGATTGTAATTGGCAACCACATGGACAGAATCAACCGTAGGTCTCATTATCTGCACCTCATCTAAAAAGTGGTCGGACAGGCTTCGTATTTTTGCCATCGTTTACTATTGCATGATCCCCCATAGAAGGGAATGCCAATACATCAGCCTGCGCGCCTACACCGGCTCCACCCTTTTCGCTTCCGACTCCTTACGCTTAACATAGAGCAGAAACGTCTCCAGCTCATCGTAACGCGTCCGGCAATGATTGTTGTAATGGTAAACCGCATCCATCAGCGTAGCCTTCCAGGAAGAGGGCGACAGGTCGGGTTTATCGTACTGTTTAAGAAACAGGTAAAGCTGATCATTCATGGTTTGCACGTAAACTAACAATCGTATCCAGGGGGCTGAGCCACACTCAGTACCTTGCCGACTGGCCCCCATCATTTATCTCACAAAGGCTGAGCACTGTGTGCCACCGCAGTAGGGCAGTCTAATCTCGGACAGCCTCCAATTGAATCACATCCAGAATCTGCTGCCGCACATCCCGTCCCTGGCTGTCCTGTTCAACTGCCATCAGAAACAGGCACTGACCTCCACTGAGTTCAGCCCAGCGATGGCCAATCGCCCGCTTCTCGGCAGAGTCATAATTACTGGCATACGCCTCCCCTTTGTATTCCACCACCAGCATCCGGCCATCGGTAAGCTGACAGACAAAATCAGGGTAAAAGTTGCCGTGGGCCAGCGGCAGCCAGAACGACGCCTGGTCACGACGCACCAGGTTACGAATCCAGAACTCCACCTCCGTCAACCCGTCAATGGCCTTGGCACACTCATACTCTTCCCCCGTCGCCTTCAGGTCTTCGATCAGGCTCTGCGGGAAGTAATGTTTTTGAAACTTGTAGCGACCGGAATAATACGGAGGGCGTGACGGATACTGCTCAGGATTAAACGAATAGACAAACTGATCCGACAGGCAGACAGCACTCCCCTCGGCAAACACCGATAACTGATACCCCTGCTTCTGCGCCTTCCGCCGATGAAGTTTGATCAGGTCACCAATCGCCCTGGCCAGCTGAAACTGGTTTCTCACCAGCGCCGTCAGGCTGAGGGTCGGCTGTTGCAGCAGCGAGTTCACCAACCGTGCCACAAACGGCAGCATCTGCTGCTGCAAAATATCCGGCTGCTTCAACTGCCGGTCCAGCCAGCGCACCAGGTCATTCTCAGTGGTTTCAAGAAACCCCTGGTTCAGCGGAATCACCTCTTTCTCACCAGCCACACGGTAACTTATCTGCTGACCATCAAGATCAATGGAAAAACTCTTGGTGGTCTCCTCCAACCGGAAGCTGGGCAACTCGGCAGGGTAATCCAACAGGTTCCAGCCATGGGCATGAAGCAGAAGCTCCGGTTCAACCAGCTCAAGCTGCGCCTGGTACTCCATGCACAGCAGGGGCAGGCTGCCAAATCGCTGACCATTTTCCGACGGAGCCCTGGCCGCCTGAATCGCCAGGTTATGCACCCGAACATCCCTGGCCAGCTTCTCCCTGTCCGCCTGTCGGGTCATCCCCTGGCTCAATACCGTCTGAATCGCCTCCGACACCTCGCCGGTCACCTTGACCACCGTATTGCCATCACGATCCTCGGACATGACAACCTGCGCCCGTTCACTGTCCGAGAGCACCGAGGTATCCGGTGCCTTTGGCAGCTCAAACACCACCGCAGGCGTCACCAGTTGTGGCCGGATCAGCCGTTCGGTATCGTCCTCATCGCCCTCGAACAGATCGTCCTGGGTATGGGCCGCGCTTTGCTGTTTCAGAAAGGCCGCAACCTCCATCTCCTCAAAGCCCATGGCAATCAGCTTGTCAGTCAGCTCCTGGGCAGCGTGGGCAAACTTTGGGCTGGCCAGGTGGGCATAGGCACGGTTCAGGTCTTCAATCACCCGCCGTCGGGCGTAGGGCATCCGCAACACCCGCCCGAGCAACTGCTCCACATCCTTACTGCTGGACACCTGCTTCACCGAGCAGAACACATAGGCAAACGAGCAGTCCCACCCCTCTTTCAACGCCTCAATGGTGATGATGTACTCAATGGGGCAGTCCGGCGCAAACAGGTTCAGGCCATCCAGCTCCCGCTGGCTGCCGGTGGCAATGGCAATCGCCTTCGCTTCAATATTCAGCGTCTCAACCAGGTACTGTTTCAGCACCTCAACGGTCACGTCACCGTTTTTCGGCTCCGCCTGGAACAGGGCAATCGGGCGGATGTAATCCGTATCTTTCTGCGCATCCATCGCCAGCTTATTGCGGGTGATCACCGCATCCCGAATGGCATCCTGCCAGTTCTGGTGTTCACTGAGCATGATCGGCAGCTTGATCATCTCCTCCGCTTTCAGTTCCGCCGCAGAGACGTGAAACAACACATTGCTGCCATTGGTGTTGGTGGTATTGGGCGTCGCCGTTAACTCGATCACCGCCGCCGGATGCACCCGTCGCAACGTATCGAAGGTCAGACTGGTTCGGGCATTGTGCGCTTCATCCACAATCACCAGGGGCTGATGCAGCGCCAGCAGATTGGCAAAGGAGTATTTGACCGAACCGATCGCTCGGGGGCTGAGCCCGTTCTCTTTGATATCCGCTTCAGTCACCCTTTCCAGTCGCGCCATCGCGGGATGGTGAGCGGACAGTTTGGTAAAGTGCGGTTCAAAATCCTCGTTATAGGCATACACCCGCCGTCCCGACGTGTCGCTCACCCGCAGGTTGGCCAGTGTCGAAACCACCACAATCGCCTTGCTGCCCACATCCTGGGCACGAATCTGGGTAACGTCGTCAATATCCAGCACCAGCACCTGGCGGTTAAAGGCCGCATCCAGGCGTTCCCGATAGGGGTGGCCCGCCGTTTTTAACGCGGCCACCGTTTGCAACCGGATGGTATTGGTGGGCACCAGCCAGAGGGTAATCGGGGCGGTAGTATTAAGGTACTTGCGAGCGGCAATATCAATGGCATAAGACCCCAACACCGTTTTACCGCCGCCGGTGGGAATACGCAGGCAGACATACGGCACCTGTTCAAAACCATGATCGCGGTAGGCCAGCTCCGGCATCCCCTGGGATTTCAGGGCAGCGTCGTAGGCATCGGTGACAGAGCCGGTAACCTGACAACCGAGCAGAAAATGCTCCAGCGTATCCACCGCTCGTTGCTGGTAATTCTTTAAGGCAAACATGTCTGGCTCCTTGCTTTACAGCGCACCGACGTCGTAAGGAATTTGCTTGAAGGTGATATTGGCCTGCTTCAGACGGCCTTCACCCAGTCGGGTAGACTCGCCGTAGATGACAATCTTCCGGCCCTGATGGTCGTGAATATCCGGCAGTCCGCTCAACACACTGCCGGTCAATACATTACCACCGTCTGGACGACGATCGCCCAGTATACCGTTATAGAGCAGATAATAGGCGATATCCTGGCTCACCCCCAGAAACGCCGATGGCGCTTTCTGGTTAAGTGGTGTTTTGGTTTCCAGATACCAGAGATGAGAGGCCAGCGTATTGAACTTGATCTCGGGGTTCAGGCTGCCGTAGTCATCAAACACCGGCTGCCCCAGCTGATAAAAACGGAAACCGCCGCCGCCCTGCCACTCAACCGCTTTGGAAATGCCCCCCTGCTCACCATCCACCACTTTTTTCAGTCGTGGCTGACAGTGGGTCTGGGCATGTTCACCAATTTCGATACCGATATAACGACGGCCCATTTTATGGGCAACCGCAGCGGTGGTGCCGGAGCCGAGGAAAGAGTCGAGGACCAGATCGCCTGGATTGGTAGAAATATAAATAATCCTTTCGAGTAATTTTTCTGGTTTGGGAGTAGCAAATGGAGACTCTTGGTTAAGTACTTGAACTTCACGCTTTGCGTCTTGAGTGTGCCCTACATCTTGCCAAAGCCAAATCGACTGATGCGGGGCGCTTGTGTCAATTGATGACAAAAATCTCTTGTACGCAGGAACTTTGTTGGTTCCATTTTTCCCCCACCAAATCAAGTTGTTTTGTACATGATTCAAATGAGTTTCTTGCTGATAACGCCATACAGCTGTTTTCTTGGGCCAAACTTCTTCACCTGTAACAGGCTGTCTTATTGGATAATATAAGTTTGGACGCTCAATGTTGTTTTTATTGCATGTATAGTCACTCGATTTCCACGGGCCTCTTGGGTCATTATCAGGGTTTTTATATGCTTTCAGCGCCGATTCAGACCTTTTTATTTTGTTTGGATTCCAGTTCAGGTGATTCTTTGTGTACACCATGAGGTGCTCATGATCTTCGCTCAAAGACTTGGCATCATTGGATGGCGCATACTTCTTTTGCCAAACAGTATTTGAAATGAAGTTTGCACGCCCAAACACCTCATCCATAATCACTTTCAAATAATGGGCTTCATTATCATCAATCGAAACCCAAATACTCCCATCCTCAGCGAGCAGCTCCCGCAGCAGTTCCAGTCGTGGATAGATCAGGCTCAGCCATTTGCTGTGCTCAAGGTTATCGTCGTAATGCTCAAAGGCCGAGCGGGTGTTGTAGGGCGGGTCAATATAGATGCACTTTACCTGACCGGCATAAAACGGAATCAGCGCCTTTAACGCCTCCAGGTTATCCCCCTGGACCAGCAGGTTCCCGCTTGCCGTATCGCCATACGACAGTTCCGGCACCTCCTCCAGCAGCCGATACGCGCACCGTTGCGCCTGGGTCACAGCGTCGTCTTTATCGAGCCAGTGCAGTATTGGCATGGTTGGCAACCCACCTTTCAGTCATCAAATCGGGTTATGGTAGGGAGTTCAATCGTGGTTGGCAATCGGCGTACATCGAGTTTACGGCGAGACATAACGCAGGGAAGCGACGGTTTAAGACAACTCAACCAGCACTTCAGGGTAAGCCCTTTCCAGTTTCAGCAGATGCGCCTCGATCAGCCGGATTCGACGCTGGTTCAAATCACTCGGCTGCCACTGTCGGCGGGCTTTCAGGTCTTCGGTCAGCTTGATCACTTCTGCCCTGGCGATCATCCGTCGCACCGGCATGGAGGGAATCAGGCTGTAATTGACAAATCCATCGCGATTTCGGGGAATCTGTTTCCAGTCAAACTGGGTCATGGTCGCTTCCTGTTACGGTTGCTCCATATTCTCCAGAATGGTGAGCAAATCTGCAACGGTGTAATCACTGCCATGCATCTGATTGTACCTGTGCAGCATTGAGACCCAATCCGTATCATCGGCGCGATCATCATTCAACAGGAGGCTGACGACACTGGCTAGATGATCCATTCATTTTCCTCACAACGAGGCGCGCACATTTCCAACAGCCCGAGATGCTCACCTGGGTAATCTGATTGACGAAAATAATACTGTGGAAATAAACAGTATTGTTGTCAACGATTTTTTTACTCTCATTCCCATGCTCCAGCATGGCAATACATTTCATAGCCATCGCGCCGCGCCCCAGAGGGCGCGAGCGCAGCGTGGCGTTAAATTACTGACTGCTTCTATAACCGAGTAACGTCAGTGCAAGACGATACAATACCGAAAAATCCTTCAACCGCATAAAGACATAAGCGTCTTCAATGCTCTGCCGGTTACGCCGGTTGATGACGATGGGCAGCTCGGGAGAGTTGGTCAGTTTTTTATTGCGCTCGGCCTGCTCCAGTGCTTGCGGGAACGATAGTTTCTCGACGCGCTTGGCTTCGACGAACAGTTCCGGTGTGCCGATCAGGTCAGCACCGCCGACAATGCCGATGTTTCCTCCGCCAGACAGGGGCGCTCTCGAACACTGCTCACGTTGATAGACGTGGTCGTTAAGCCATTGCGCCAGCTCCCGTTCGAACTTATCGCCTTTTTGTTTTGCGCCCCTGGGTTTCAGAGCCATGGGTGTCGTCTCCTTTGACGGGTTGGTCGACAAAATTTAATGTCTGTTCTGCCGCGAAGGCATAACAGTTGTAGATGTCTGATAAATATTTCTTATCCTCGTCGTTGTCGCAGGCGTCGATCGCTTCGAGCGCCCACTGTTTCATTTGATCCAGCTTCGAGAGATAGCCATCGAGTCTGAACGGCACGGTCTCAGAGATTGAAGCCATAGTCCTCATGGTTTGATCGCTCCTTGCAGGGGGTACAGATGTATTGCCACCTGGGTCTCGGCTTCGTGCATTTGCATTTCATGCACGGGCGATTCCAGGTGGGAGGATTAAAGCGTGGGGTGTACTTGGCACCGTCGAAGTGACGAATGTTGTGACGGGCGAGAATGCGCTTGAGCGTATCCACACAGCACCCCATGTGCTGTGCCAGTTCGGAAAAGCTGAGAACTTCGTGGTTATCTCTCAGCCACTGGAGTTGCTCGTCCGTGAGCTGAATATGGCGAGGCATAACGTCGTCCTTTTGCTGTCATATAAACACATATCACAACAAATTAGAATCTATATTGCCTTTTGTTGTCGTGAATTGTTGCCATAACTAACTTTTTCTGTAAAATCGAAAGCTCTGCATCCAGTAAAGCGGGAGCGGATACTGTTTTTTCGTGACTGCGATGCAGCCCTTCGCCTGGGGCTACGGGCTGCGGAAGTAGGAGAAAGAGAAGAAGCGGCGTGATGGAAAGGGCGAGCTTTCGACAAGCTGAACATTTTTTTTAAAGGGGTCACGCTTTGCACAACAACAACAATACAGGATCACCCCCCACCGACCAGGACCTCGAAAAAATCAAAGCCCAAAACCGTAAGAAGTACCCCGAGCTGGCCCGCGTGGTGGATCAGCTCGCCGAGACGTTCGGCCCTGATCAGGTCAAGGTGGTTCACATGGAAGGCGATTGGAGCAGGAAGCATGATGGAACTGCTGATGATGGTGCAACCCATCCCCAGAAAGAAGATTGATACCACTGTACGCTGGCAGGGAAGGGACTGGACGTTGACCGAACTGGCGGAAGCATACGACATTAATCGCTCAACGCTGTATTACCGTCTGTTTGTTTACTTCTGGCCGGTACGCAGGGCACTGACCAAACCGGACCGGAATAAACGTCAGCAGGCAAAGCGCAAACCACGAAAACTTTACCGCTACAAAGGGAAAAACTACTCGCTGAGCGCACTGGCAGAACTCAGTGGTAAGCCCATGACCACACTGGCCACCCGACTGGCAAAAGGCATGAGCGTCCATGACGCTGTCACCACCCCAATCGACAAAAGCAAATCCAGGCAGAGGCGATAAACCCACACGTTGATCTAATGCCAATCAAACGCCCTGACTACGTTATTGTGCTGGCGATATGGACGCCAGCCCTGCGTATGAATTCCTCGCAATAACCCCACGCCTTGCTCTGTCGTACATATCAGCAGCCTCATTACGGTCGTTAGAAAGCACAACTGGTATGATCGGTAATTTAAGCAGGTAACGCCCCCTAACAATGTTCATAATTTTGGAATCATTCGTAGTGCATCACTCCTCTGCTCATACAGTGCATAAGATACAACCGTACTTTTAGATGCAACCATAGCGAGGCCAGGGCCAATATCGCATTCATTTTTACGGATTCTGTCACGGGCAGCATAAGCAGGCTTAACTCTCTTATAAACATCCTCCCACCAGTGAAAACCGTATTTTTTCTTAATACTGTCTTTAATTGCTTGAAATTGTTCTTTACTATCAGGCCCGTCAATTGAAGCCAGGATACTCGCCCAGATCATTTTTCTATGCAATTGACTGGGTAGCCACTGATTTTCCTTTAGCTCACTGGCAATATCGGGATGAACCAGCAATAACCCTTGATTGATCATTCGCTTAATCCATAACGGTTCAGCCAACGCTTTACAATCTGACCTCTCCTCTGAAGACAAAGCGTTGAGCCTTCTCGACCATTCAAAGGGATTATTTATCTTTGATAGCTCTTCTGCTATTTCATGCACCGTCATACCTTCTCCATGTACCAACAAGTGTCATAGTAGTCTATCACTGTAGTATATTTTTCCGGCATACATTCAACCGTAACCTTGGGACTTTTTATACCAATTGAATTTTCTAACTACTGTATAACTGCCCAATCACGGGAGCACAGACTGAACAGTCGACCAGCTTCGCTGCAAAGGTTATTCCAAGCTTCACAGCAACAATCTACAATATTTTCATAACCTGAAAATGCTTTGTTTGATAAGTCATGCTCCCGCATCCACTCCCATAGCCTTTCTGAGCTGTTTAACTCCGGTGCGAATGGT
>NZ_LUKQ02000185.1 GCF_001647025.1 Endozoicomonas atrinae | reverse complement strand
TGCATCGTGAAAGTTTTCAGGAAAATCGGGAGTTTTAGGCATGACATTAACGGGATGAACAACAGGCTATTTAAAGTATAAAGGCAATCGCAGAATTCGTGACATATTTTGAAAATGAAATTGGTATTATGTACTGCTTTCGATTTAAGCTGCGGCGTCACCGATCAAGTGTTATTGCATGAAAGCTACAACCTTTCAATAACTTTGGAATCATCTGAAAAATCAGAAAACGATTTGAAAATTATCGAAAGCGATCAACTGTCAGCAATAATGACTCTGACTCCCTGACGCTGCAAACCTGCCATATAGTCTGCTGGTATCCCCTTATCGGTTACCAGCGTATGGAAAGCGCCAAAAGAGCGGATGAAGTGATAACCCTTGCGACCGAACTTGCTGGAGTCCGCCAGTAGAATAATTTCACTGGAAATGTCACACATCACACGGTTCAGGGTAGCTTCACGATCAAAATGCGTAGTCAGGCCTGCAACAAGATCAAATCCGTCAACCCCGAGGAACAGCTTGTCAAAACGGTATTGACGCAGAGCATCTTCCGCCTGTGAACCATAAAAGGAGTGCGACTTTGAACGGAGGGTTCCTCCGGTCATCATGATCTCAATACCGGAAGCCTTTACCAGCTCACTGGCAACATTAAGCCCGTTGGTCATTACCACCAGGTTCTTGTTGTTCACCAGATGCTTTGCCAGCTGCTGCGTAGTAGTACCAGAGTCAAGAATAATGGATTCACCATCATTAACGAGTCTGGCGGCCGCTGCGCCGATTGCTTCCTTCTGGGAGATGTTCACAGCGCCTTTATCGTCAAAAGGCATCTCTTTAACAACATCATCCAGGGCCATGGCACCGCCGTGAGAGCGAAGCAGGAGACCTTTGTTATCCAGGTAATTAAGATCGTTGCGGATCGTGACACTGGATACCTTGAAGTGCTCAGCCAACTCTTCCACCCGAGCCAGACCTTTGTCACGCACCAGGCGAACGATGGCTTCGCGTCTCTCAACAGTACTCATTTAAACCTCTCTTTCAACTGCGCTTTCACACAGTTGCAGCAAACATACAGGCTTTTCACTTGCCTTTCAATTTTTTGTTTCAAATTTTCACTTATTAGTGATTTTGCTTTCAAAACAGCGATAAACTCAGTTTTTACACCAAAATATTTTCATTAATAATGATAGAGATCATTAAAATGAAAACTATTTTGTGAGAGCATCATCTAAACACGAAGGAATTCGAAAGACTATGACACTGATCATTAAGCCGGCTTCCATAGCATGCATTGGTGAATGCATGGTCGAACTCACTCAAACTGATGTTTTGGGTGAAAACAACAGCGAAAACGAAAAGTTTCTGAAAGTAAACTTTGCGGGCGATACACTTAACACCACTGTTTATATGGCCAGACTTCTTAAGGAAGCTTCAGCCAGCCAACAGACAGATATCGCCGTTCGCTACATTACGGCCCTGGGACAAGACAACTTCAGCAGCCGGATGCTAGCCGCATGGCAGGGCGAAGGTATTGACACCCGTCATGTCTACAGTCTGTCGGGTAAGTTGCCCGGTCTCTATTCGGTCAATGTCGATGCAACCGGTGAAAGAAGCTTCCACTACTGGCGCTCAGAATCTGCTGCCCGTTCACTGTTTTCCGATGCTTTGACTCAGGATCAGATAGAAAGCATAGCTTCTGAAAACAGTCTGATCTTCTTATCCGGTATTACGGTTGCAATTTTACCTTACGAATCTCGAAAGCAGCTAGTTAATTTACTGAAAACAGCGAAACACAATGGTTCGATTATTGCTTTCGATACCAATCACCGTCCGGCTCTCTGGAAAGATGCTGAAGATGCAAGACACTGGTATAAGCAGGTTCTGGAGCTGACCGACATCGCTCTGTTGACCTTCGAAGATGAACAACTGCTGTTTAATGACCAGTCGGTAGAAGACACTCTTAAGCGCCTTGAGCACATTCCTGAGCTGATTATCAAAAGAGGCTCGGCACCGTGTCTGGTGAAATCCAACCGTGATGTCCAAACCGTCGTTGCCCAAAAGGTCAGCACGCCCGTAGATACCACCGGTGCTGGAGATTCCTTTAATGGTGCTTACCTGAGCAGCCGCATGCTTGGAGCCTCACCCGTTGAAGCATGCCAGGCCGGTCATCGTCTTGCTGCTGAAGTGATCATGCATCGCGGTGGTGTTATTCCCAAAGAGGTTATGCCTGCGTTATAGCAGTCTCTTAAGAAGATATATAAAGGCATTGTCGTTTTATGAATCTAAGCCCTTCTTACAAAAGCGCTGACAAAAGAAGAAGCTCCATGACAAGCGAATACATTCTTTCAAAGGCTTACCCTGTTCTTCCGGTTATTGTTATTGAAGAGCTGAGTCACGCCGTTCCCCTTGCCCGAGCATTGTCAGCCGGTGGAATTAATGTATTTGAAGTTACCCTGCGCACATCCTGTGCTCTGGAAGCGATTCAGGCAATCAAAGCGGCAATGCCCGAGTGTATTACCGGGGCAGGCACAGTCACTTCTGCCAGTCAGGTAGAAGCCGTATTGAAAGCAGGTGCAGACTTTGCGGTATCGCCTGGAGCAACACCGGCATTATTAAAAGAAGCGAAAGAACAGGGACTTTCATTTCTCCCTGGTGTTTCTACACCGTCTGATGTTATTCAGGCCATGGAGCATGGCTACAACCTGCTGAAACTCTTTCCTGCTGAGCAGTCTGGCGGTATCAACATGCTTAAAGCCCTTGCAGGCCCCTTCCCTGACGTTAAATTCTGCCCTACTGGCGGTATTGGTCTGCACAATGCAAAAGATTATCTGGCACTGACTAATGTGCTTGCCATTGGTGGCTCCTGGGTGTGTCCGGGCAACCTGGTAAAAGAGGAGCGCTGGGATGAGATAACCCGGCTTGCAGGTGAAGCAGTAGACGGACTCCAGAAGGCATAACCATGAAACGCAGAAGTTTTTTAAAGACCCTTGGGATTACTGGCGCTTCCGCCATGCTTCCACTGACCCTGGGTGGCTGCACCAGCGCTGCACAGCGGGTTAATCAATTACTGGGGGATAAAGAAAATCCACCCAACATTATTTTGATGGTCACCGACGATCAGGGTTTTGGGCAGTTTGACTTCCTGCCTGAGAGTTACAACAAAACCGTTCTGGCGGAACGTTATGTCAGTGAGCGTTATGCTGTTGATCTGGATGCAGCTATCCATGCATCCAGATCCGCCATGCCAACGCTGAAAAAACTGGCCGTTGACGGTGTTCGCTTCAGTAATGCACACGTTACTCACCCGGTCTGTGCCGCTTCACGTACCGGCATCATGACATCCCGCTACCCTCACCAGTTTGGTATTTACAACAACGACGATGTAAAACCTGGTGTTCCACTGGAAGAGACCTTCCTGCCAGAAGTCTTCCAGAAAAACGGCTACCGTACCGGCGCTATTGGTAAATGGCACCTGGCCAAGGTGCGTAAAGAAGCGGTGGAGGGTTCTACTTCCCGAGATTACCACGACAACTCGATCATCTGGGCAGAAGAAGGCTATCGTCCTACCGATCGTGGTTTTGACTACTTCTTTGGCTTCCATGCTTCCGGTGTATCCAGCTACAACTCACCGACCTGGATGCGTAATGGTGAACTGGCTGAATCCAAAGGCTACATGACAGACCAGATGACGGATGAAGCACTGGCCTTTATCCGCAGTGTGAAGAAAGATCAACCATTCTTCCTTTATTATGCTCATGCGGCACCCCATATACCGCTGACTGCCATGGCACCGGAAAAATACCTGGGCCGCTTTAATACCGGAAACCAGGAAGTCGACAATTACTACGCATCCATCGCTGCAATTGACGACAGCATCCTTCTGCTGATGAACGAGCTGGAAGCCTCTGGCCGTGCCGACAACACCATCTTCCTGTTCATGCCGGATAATGGCGGTGTTGCTGACTCACCCATGCCACAGAATGGCCTGTTAACCGGGAACAAAGGCTCTCTGATGGACGGCGGTGTTCACATACCTCTGGTTGCCTGGGGTAAATCACTCCCTAAAGGCATGATTTACGATGGCCTGGTTTCTACCATGGATCTGATGCCTACTCTGCTTGCGGCTTCAGGTCTGAACGCGCCCCAGCCGGAGAAACTCGACGGTGTGAACCTGTTGCCTCACCTGAGCGGAACTGACAGTGCCGAGCCACATGACATGCTGTTCTGGGCTGGCCCACGGGCTTTCCACTGGGGAGAGCCGAACGATGACTTCTGGCGCGATTACTTTGAGTACGTATCCGGACGCTCCGAGTCCGATGTTGAGCCCAGCAGTCCACACCTGGAAAAATATTCCACAGCCAGCTGGAGTGTACGCAAAGGTCAATGGTCCCTGCACTGGTGGCAGAACGACAACACCGTTCGCCTCTACAACCGTGCTGTTGACCCTGCTGAAGTCAATGATATTGCTGCCCAGCATCCGGCACTGGTCAAGGAAATGCAGGCCGGTATCAGAGAGTGGATTAAAGACAAGCCTGAGCCTGCTGTATGGGGCAAGGACTACTTCAAAGAATTGAAGAACAGCCTGTTAAAAGGCTGATGAATACAGAAAGCCAGTTACCGACTTAAACAACCCATTTAAACATTATTGCGGGCTCCTGATAGAGCCCTGCAACCACCATTCAGGAAATGAAACCATGCAAACTGCACAAATCAAAGTAACCAACGAAAACGGCCTGCACACTCGTCCTGGCGCTGTATTTGTAAAAGCCTGCAAAGAGTTTTCCAGCGCGATCACTGTTGAGAACAAGGGACGTAAGGCCAACGCTAAAAGCCTGATGAAACTGATGTCTGCCGGTATCGTTAAAGACGACGTAATCACTCTGACGATTGAAGGGGATGACGAAGTAGCAGCTATGGAAAAACTGAAAGTCGTTATCGAAAACCTGGAAGGTTAATAAAATGCCGCCCGCTATCCGCTGTCCGGTAAAGCCACGTCCGCTTTACGGGCAGCGGGCGGCGGGAAGCGGTTATCCCCCGTTTCGCAAGTTTCATCAGGTTCAGAGTTACATGATCAAGGGCATCATTGCATCCGAAGGTATCGCCATCGGTAAAGCGGTTATTCACTGTGAGCAGGAACTTATCCTGCCAGACTACAAGGTAACCGAAGACCAGGTTAACAACGAGATCGAGCGCTTCAAAATGGCTCGTGAACAGACGACTGCACAGCTGGATCGTCTCTACCGGGATATGCTCGGCAAGTTCGGTGAAGAAGAAGCCGCGGTATTTGAAGGCCACATGATGGTGGCGGAAGACGAAGAGCTGGAAGAAGAGATCTTCAGCCTGATTGGCGAAGGAAAACCAGCTGCCGTTGCTACTCATGAAGCCATCCAGAGCAACATTCAGCTGCTGGAGACTCTGGAAGATGCCTACCTGAGAGAGCGTGTAGCAGACTTCCGCGATGTCGGCCTGAGAATGGTCAAGAACATTCTGGGCATTCGCATCTCCGGACTGGAGAACCTGGAAGAAAACTCAATCGTTATCGCCAACGACCTGACTCCTTCTGACACAGCCCAGCTGGATCTGGATAAAGTCATCGGCTTCGTAACTGACGTCGGTGGACGCACATCTCACTCTGCCATCATGGCCCGCTCTCTGGAAATTCCGGCCATGGTCGGCTGTCAGCAGGCAACCACTGCGATCCTGCACGGCGATCTGCTGATTCTGGATGCCATCAATAACGAAATCATCGTGAACCCTTCCGAAGAGCAACTGGCATCTGCCCGTACTCATCAGGAAACACTGGCAGCAGCCCGCAATGAACTGGCAAAACTGAAAGACCTGCCAGCAGCCACTGTCGATGGCAAACACTTCGAGCTTTGCGCCAATATCGGTACGCCAAAGGATGTCGATGGCGCACTGCGCAACGGTGCTGAAGGTGTTGGCCTCTACCGCACAGAATTCCTGTTTATGGACCGCAACTCACTGCCTTCTGAAGAAGTTCAGTTTCAGGCTTACAAGGAAGTAGCGGAAGCAATGGGAGAAAGACCCGTCATTATCCGTACCCTGGATATTGGTGGTGACAAGGATCTGCCTTACCTGGATCTGCCAAAGGAATTGAATCCATTCCTGGGCTGGCGTGCCGTGCGTATGTGCCTGGATCGTCCGGAAATCCTGCAGACTCAACTTCGCGCCATTCTGAGAGCCAGTGCTTTTGGTAAGCTTCGCATCATGTTCCCCATGGTCATTTCGGTCAATGAAGTGGTGCAGCTGAAAGCGCATGTTGAGAAGGCCAAACAGAGCCTGAGAGATCAGGGTATTGCGTTTGATGAGCAGTGTGAGCTGGGCATCATGATTGAAACGCCAGCAGCTGTTATGATTGCTGATCAGCTGATTGAAGAGCTCGACTTTTTCAGTATCGGTACCAATGACCTGACTCAGTATATTCTGGCGGTAGATCGAGGCAATGAAAACATTGCTCACCTGTATGACAGCTTCTCTCCGTCAGTATTAAGAGCGGTTAAGCAGGTCATTGATGCTTCTCACGCTGCAGGTAAATGGACCGGGATGTGTGGTGAGTTTGCCGGAGATGAACGTGCTGCATTGATTCTGGCAGGACTTGGCCTGGATGAATTCAGTATGTCTGCACCGTCTGTTCCCATGATTAAGAAGATCCTGCGCGAACAGAACAGTGAAAAGCTTCAAGAGCTGGCAACACAATGCTTGAAAGCAAAAGATGCTGATGCAGTAAGAGCATTGGTGGATTCCATCCAGTAAGATCTGGATTGCTTTCATATTAAATTGTTTACAAGGCGGAGGTCAGTGTTAGCTGACTTCTTCCTTTTCGTTTTTTATTCTTCTCAGCCCATCATAATGGCCTCCTTCCCCAACATCTTTGCATACCAGATAGATAACGTCCTCTTCCGGTGAAATATCCTCAAGGTCACGATTATTTCCATCTGCCCCATAACCAATACTGGCAACGCTGGCATAGTGATCACACTGCTGATAACCATATACGATGACTGTTTTTTTTACGGCGTATGCAAGCAATGGCACATGCTTTAGAGTTGCCCAGAAAGCTAAGCTGCGCTCAGTTCTATCAGGATTGAAAGAAACATGTCTGATAATATATTTACCTTCTACCTGATCTTGCAGCCACTCACGGTCAAAGATTAGTAAATCATTATTCATAGCTCTTGTGGGTGACTCTATTAACCTAAGGGCCGCTTTATGCATTAGGACTCTCAAACTGACCGCATTTTCTCCATGGGTCTGACCGGCTGAAGCTTCGTAAAAGCAATTTCCGAACGGAGCCGTAGGACACAGCTTAAATCCCAGGTATTTCAGTGTCTCAGGGCTTGCACTAACCTCACCATCCCATCTTGCCAGATAATCTCTCATCCCCTCATGACCTAACCGCAATGAACCAGACGACAACAGTATTGCTTCATTTTCGCTTCTTGAAAGTCGATCATCAGCACCGGCTGAAATTTTTAAGTCATTGCTAGGCTGAGGCCTTATTTTTTGGTAGTAGCTTTTAAAAATAACCCAATCAGGTGTATTGCTGTGCTGTATAAATTTAATAGATCTTGTCCCTGCAGGATTACCTGACAATCTTGGCAAACATTTTTTATGCTCTTTACAGCAGTCGTACTCAACAGACATATCGAATGTTGATGCAATAATCGGAAATACTGCATCAGGATTAAATTCTGGACCGGAAGCTTCATCCTTAACAAGCTTTCTAATATTCCCCATATAGTCCTTTTGCTCCTGATAATTATCTCTCACACAAAAGAAATCGAAATTAACTTCCCAAAACAGACTGAGAGCATCAATAACTTCACGGTAATCAGTTTTATTCAGTTCTTTTGCTAATGCTTTGAATACCTGAACCTTAGGTTCTCCCCCAATACTTATCTTAGTGAATTGACAGGTATACGCTCTTCTTTTATTGATAGGAATTTTACCATGAAAGCCATCATAATCATTTCTTTCATCAGATGAGGGTATTTTTGGATATACCCTTATGGGAACACTAACCCCTTGACTATCATAACTGCTATCATCAATTAATTCTCTAACACCAATACCAGAAGTTGATGTACTTATATGAGAACCGACCTTATCCATTATGGCACCCTAAAATTACCACCATAAAATTTGATAACCTAAAAATAAGACAAATAGAAAGCCTGGCGATCTATCAGATATCAGGATAGTAAAATATAAAAGAAGAAAAATAGAAAATTCATATTTAGAGAGCAGCCCATCTATGACAGGCTCACATTTATGCTACCCCCCAAAGACTATGTCCCCCATTATAAAGCTTAAAGGAAAATATCATTAGCTTGATTAATTAAATCCTGTAATTTATCTCTAATCAGGTCAATTTTTTCTCTTGCCTTATTCAACTTCAGTGACTGTATATGTTTTTTATTATTGAGTGATGGGAATACCTGGTTTCCTCCATGAAATTCTGTTAACTGATAAGAGGAAGTATTACTATCAAAGTCAGGGTGAGAAGCTTTAAGGTTTTCTTCCAGCTCTACAACAATGACAGGTATCTCTGGCTGCTCTTCCAGTTTACTCAATTTCAGCTCCATAACTCGATCTGCAAAGGAGCTGAAACTCACTCGAAGCTTTCTTTCTGGCTGTCCAGACAAGGAAAGTCCTGTGTGTGATGTAACCAGTCTTCCCTCAATCATAAGACCAGGATCATGAGGTAATATCATAACTCGATCTTTAGATGGAAAAGAAAACTCATTACCAGACTGAGGCAGTATAATAACAAATTGCTCCAGATCACAGGCTGCAATAACACCGGTAGATTTTCTGGCAAGCTCATAATCAGGTAATTTTGCACTGATATTTGGAATCGAATTCTTGATTTCGTAAGCTAACCGCCTGGTGCTATCAGAATCAGTTATATTTAGAGAAAGTCCAATACTAAAATAGAAGTCATTTCCTTTCATCCCAAAATACATAGACTCTTTTCTGGCACTATTAGCCTCCATAAATCCAAATCGAATTGGAGCACTATATTCTTCATCAACTACAATATTAAATTCTGAGCCTTTTAAAAAACATTCACGTCCTTTATCTTTATCAGCTTCACCAGCGAGTAAATATTCTGAATTTAAGATAGTAGTACTCATAATTAATGGGGATAACCATCTCTTCCAACTCATATTTTTAAGCCTATTTATCATTGAGGTTTCACCAGTATATGTGATATCCAGAATTTAGCTCATCTATTGCAATGATATTTTCAGCACTAAAAAAACACAGTATTTTTTACTATCCAGACAGCCGAAGGTTTGATTTCATCAATAAATCACTTTTAATCATCACACGATAATCATTCATTAACATGGACATATTTTGATTATTTAAATCAGCACTATATAAAGAAGGGGGTTATTCAAGACAATCTGAAAAACAGGAAGTACAATCCTCTTTAAAAACAATAATATGGGTAACAATTCTCTGTACCGGAAACCCATAAAAAGTAGGACTCTAAGCAAAAAGCATAATAGATATTATGCTCTCCTTTAGTGTTTACCTATATAAAGAAGAAAATAATTAAAGCTATAAAATTAAAATAGTCAGTTGCCGTAATTTTAAACAACAACTGACATATAGAAATATTTATCTTATCCGAAGCTTTATAACCACAGTACAGTTACTGATGGCTGCTACTCATAATAACTAATACCACCAGCTACTTCCGGTCTGATCACCGTTCCGGAGTCAGAGGTCAGAATCTCGGCAGCCTGTTCCAAAGAACCAATAGCCGCCATCTTTCCTCCATTGCGAACAAACTCAACAACTGACTCCACTTTTGGTCCCATGGAGCCGGCAGCAAAATCAAACTGGTCCATAGCCTCTGGTGTGGCACAGCGAATGTTACGAGAGTCAGGATGGCCGAAATTAGTCGCAACCGCAGGCACATCAGTGAGAATCAGGAATGCATCGGCCCCGAGTCCTTCTGCAAGGAGTCTTGAAGAACGGTCTTTATCGATCACTGCTTCAATATTCTGAAGCTGACCGTCCGGACCACTGGTTACCGGAACACCGCCACCACCTCCACAGATAACCGTAATGTCTTCAGCAGAGATCAAATGCTGAAGCGATGGTAATTCCAGAATTTCCTTAGGTATCGGAGAGGCAACAACACGACGGAAGTATTTGCCATCCGCTTTAATTGTCCAGTCTTCATGAGCTTTCAGTAAGTCATCCGCCTGCTCACGGCTATATACCGGCCCGACAAATTTATCCGGATCACCAAAAGCAGGGTCATCCCGATCCACCAGAGTCTGTGTTGATACGGTACAGACTTTATGGCCCGGCATCTGATTACGCAGTTCCTGCTCGAACATAAAGCCGATCATTCCCTGCGTCTGGGCACCAAGGGCATCCAGTGGGTAGGGAGATACACCTTTATAAGCATCATTCATTAATGCCAGCAGGCCAACCTGGGGACCATTACCGTGAGTCAGAATAACCTGATGGTGACGGGCAATACGGGCAATCGCTGCCGCAGCCTTACGGATGTTTCTGCGCTGGGTTTCGCATTCAAGAGGTTCTCCACGTTGAAGGATTGCGTTTCCACCCAGGGCAATTACGATTCTCATGACTGTATTCCGTTAATAAATTTAATATTGGTCGTTTTTAAAAATCTCTTTGTTTTTTCACCAACGCATAACCGACAGGTGATCACCCGCTTTTAGAAACAAGTTGATGAGGAATGCTTTCAGAAGTGATCGGGTGAATCCCTGAAACTGCAACGAAAGCGAAGGGTTGATATCATCCGGAATGATTCCGGTTTTTCTTTTGAACCACAAAGACCACGAAGAGCACAAAGAGCACAAAGAGCACCAGGGCTTACGCACGAGGATAATCATTCGCATTTGAGCCACTATCCTCACCGAATATATACATATTCAGCAGCCCTGCCAGATAGCCATTATTCCAACCAGCCCTCTTGCGCTTACGCTTCATGCTT
>NZ_LUKQ02000184.1 GCF_001647025.1 Endozoicomonas atrinae | reverse complement strand
GATCATCCTGAGTTTTAATCTGACTGGCTATTTGATCTACCAGTTTTTCGTTGATTTCAACGCTCATTGTTATTCTCCATTTTGGAGTATTAACGACAAGCGTTTACACAATTTAAATTACATTCCCATGCTTTTTTATTGCAGCCTTGTTTTTGCAATGTTTTCCCGTAAATACTCTGTTATTTTCTATGCGTAATTGGTTGATGGAAGATCAGACCAAATCTCTTCTCAGCTATATCGTTAAAACAATCCATTCCAAGCCACTCTCTATTTTTGCCAATACTGTGGTCGCCAGTACAACTGTTGGTTACCACCTGTATGACTCAAAACACATCGATACTAGATCTTATCGGCAATACCCCACTTATCCGGCTGACCCACTTTGATACAGGCTGCTGCCAGCTATACATCAAACTGGAATGCAACAACCCCAACGGCTCGATCAAAGACAGAACGGCGCTGAGCATTATCAACACAGCAGAGAGCAAGGGAGAACTGAAGCCCGGACAGGAGATGATTGAAGCAACCGCAGGCAATACCGGCATAAGCCTCTCAGCCATTTGCCGCGCCAAAGGTTATCAGATGAATACGGTCATACCTGACAAAATGAGTCAGGAGAAAATAGATCTACTCAAGATGATGGGCGCTAACGTGATTCTCACCCGTTCGGATGTTAGCCGTGGCCACCCTGACTATTATCTGGATTTGGCAGAAACACTCAGTCGGCAAAAGGGATACTTTTACACCAACCAGTTTGCCAATAAGGCAAATATTGAAGCCCATTTCAAAACCACTGGTCCGGAAATCTGGCAGCAAACCGCAGGCAAGGTAGATGCGTTTGTCTGTGGTGTGGGTACCGGAGGCACATTAACCGGTGCCGGTCGCTACCTGAAAGCTCAAAAGCCAAGAGTAGAACTGATTCTGGCAGATCCCGAAGGTTCGTTGTTGGCAGATAAGGTCAACAACATTCCAGAAAAAACATCTGGCAGCTGGCTGGTCGAAGGGATCGGTGAAGACTTTGTCCCTGATAACTGCGATCTGTCTCTTGCTGATCAAGCCTTCACTATTTCAGATCAAGATGCCTTCAGGCATACAAGAGCACTGTTTAACAGGGAACTGATTCTGGCGGGTACCTCAACCGGCGTTTTACTGGCTGCAGCACTGCAATATTGCCAGCAACAGACCACCCCTAAAACCGTCGTTACCCTTGCCTGCGACACTGGCTACCGCTATCTATCCAAGGCATTTAATCATCAGTGGCTTGAACAGCATCACCTGACAGGAGAACTGGAAAGCCTATGACCAGTAAAAGCATGCGTTTTGCTACCCGTACCATTCATGGTGGCCAGGAGCTTGATCCGGTTACCGGTGCAGTTATGCCTGCTATTGTGACCTCGTCCACCTATGCACAGCAGGCTCCCGGGCAACACACCGGGTTTGAATACTCAAGAAGCCAGAACCCCACCCGTTTTGCCCTTGAGCGCCTGCTCGCCAGCCTGGAAAATGGCCGGAAAGGGTATGCCTTTGCCTCAGGCCTGGCCGCTATTGCCACCGTTCTTGAGCTGCTCAATCACGGTGACCATGTGATTGCCATGGACGACCTGTATGGTGGCTCTTTCCGCCTGTTTGACCAGGTACGCAGAAGAAGTGCCGGTTTGTCATTCAGCTTTATTGATATGTCTGCCCCTCAGGCTTTTCAGAGAGCCATTCAAAACAATACCAGAATGATCTGGATAGAGAGCCCAACCAACCCTCTGCTTAAACTGGTTGATATTGAAGCCATCTGTGATCTGGCCCGGAAAAGAAACATTCTGGTCGTTGTGGATAACACCTTTGCTACCCCATTTAATCAGCAACCACTGAATCTTGGGGCAGACATTGTCGTACACTCAACCACAAAATACCTGAACGGTCATTCTGACATCATTGGTGGTGCAGTGATTATTGGTGATGATCCTGAGCTCAATAACCAGATGACGTTCCTGCAGAATGCCATTGGCAGTATTGCCGGCCCATTTGACAGCTATCTGGCATTGCGCGGAATAAAGACGCTGGCATTACGCATGCAAGCCCATAACGATAATGCTCAACAACTGGCCGAATGGCTGGAAAGCCACCAGCAGGTAGAGAAAGTTATTTATCCCGGCTTAAGAAGTTATCCACAGCATGATTTAGCTAAACGACAAATGTCAGGGTTTAGTGGAATCATCTCCGTGTTAATAAAGGGATCGCTTGAGGAAACCTCACGCTTCTTCTCCAGACTGAAAGTATTCACTCTGGCCGAAAGCCTTGGTGGTGTAGAAAGCCTGGCTGAGCAGCCAGCCATTATGACCCATGCCAGCATCCCTCCTGAGACCCGCAGACAGATTGGTATTCACGACAATCTGATCCGTCTCTCGGTTGGAATAGAAGATATTGATGATCTTAAAAAGGATCTTGATCAGGCATTACTGATCAGTTGAATAGTTCACCCATAAAAAAGCCACTGAAGACAGTGGCTTTTATTCAATCAGTAATAAATTTATTTACTGGCAACTGTCGTATTATCAAGCCCGAGCTTAGCCAGGTATTTATCAACAACCTTGCCTGGCAGTGGAATATAGCCATCCTTCACAACCACTTCCTGCCCCTGCTTAGAGAGCACCAGCTTAACAAACTCACGCTCAAGTGGAGACAATGGCTTGTTAGGCTGCTTATTCACATACACGTAGAGGAAACGTGACAGAGGATAACTGCCATCAACGGCATTCAGCGGCGTCGCTTCGACGAAAGCCAGCCCCTCTTTCTTCGCCAGCGCAACGGTTCTTACGCTGGAAGTTTTGTAGCCAATGCCAGAGTAGCCAATACCATTCAGCGATGCAGAAACAGACTGAACAACAGAGGCGGAGCCTGGCTGTTCATTTACACTGTTTTTGAAATCCCCCTTACACAGAGCCTTTTTCTTGAAGTAGCCATAAGTACCGGATACCGAGTTACGCCCGTAAAGCTGCACAGAACGGTTCGTCCAGGATCCACTCAGACCGATATCACCCCAGGTCTTTACTTCACTGTCTGCGCCGCACTTAAGGGTTGACGAGAAAATCGCATCCACTTCGGCCATGGTCAGGCCTTTGATGGGGTTATCTTTGTTCACAAAGACAGCCAGCGCATCAATGGCTACAGGAACGGCCGTAGGCTTGTAACCATGCCTCTTCTCAAAGGCTTCCAGCTCTTTGTCTTTCATTTTCCGGCTCATGGGGCCAAAGTTTGAGGTACTTTCTGTCAGTGCGGGAGGTGCAGTAGAAGAACCCGCAGCCTGAATCTGAACATTCACATTGGGATAAATGCGCTTGAAATCTTCAGCCCAGAGTGTCATCAGGTTAGCCAGAGTGTCTGAACCAACGGATGACAGGTTGCCGGATACGCCACTGGACTTATTATACGCTGGCAGAGATGGATCCAACTGGCTGGCCATTGCCGAGCCACTGGCCAGTACCAGTGCTGCTGCAGTTACGAGTTTTTTTATTTTCATCATTTGCTCTCCAGGCTTGGCACGCCCCGTTCGATTAACAGCACCGTCTAATAATTCAGGGCTATCAAAGAGTGATCTGAGGCGTGAGCCTCCTTGCTTGACTTCTGGAAATCAAATATAGAGCGCTAATATGACAATTCTGTGAAGACAGAAGAATTATCTGGATAAAATGCATACGGAGAGATAGCCAAATTGATCCACCATCACTGGACAGCCTATAATGGCTTCGCTTAATGCCTTCTGTTTACTGCAGTTTTTTTGATCAAGACATTCTATAACACCAACAATAAATCAGAAGCGTTGAACAAAAATAATGATAATAACAAGTAGCCAGTGTCGAGTGTTCTGGCTGCCGGGGGAAAGACAGTATGAATCCCGCCTGGAAATACGTCAGGTCGGTGGTAGCCGCTATCGACCAATTCACAGAACGTACAGGAAGATTAATCAGCTGGCTGACATTACTGCTGGTATTTGTCGTCTGTAGCGTTGTGGTTCTGCGCTATCTGTTAAACATCGGCTCCATCGCCATGCAGGAATCGGCCATGTACCTGCACTCAATGGTCTTTCTGGGAGCCAGCGCTTACACACTCAAGCACAATGGCCATGTCCGGGTTGATGTTTTCTATCGAACCATGAGCACAAAAAAACAGGCACTGGTTAACAGCCTGGGCACGGTTTTCATGCTGATACCGGTCTGTCTGTTTATTGGCGTGATGAGCTGGGATTATATCGCACGCTCCTGGCATATTCTGGAACGATCTCCGGATCCCGGAGGGCTGCCTTTTATCTATCTGCTGAAAAGTCTTCTCCTTGTGATGGTGGTTACCCTTCTACTTCAGGGCATTGCTGAACTGATGCGTTCCCTGATGATCCTTACCGGTAATGACGTCAGTCAGGAGAACAGATCATGATGGATGCCATTCCTTTTTTGATGTTTGCCACCGTCTGCCTGGTACTGCTGGCTGGTTATCCCGTGGCGTTTTCACTGGCAGGAACAGCCCTGCTGTTTGCCGGAGCTGGATCGCTGTTTGGCGTATTTGATCTCTCGTTAATGAATGCCCTGCCCAGCCGGCTGTTTGGTGTGATCACCAACCAGACGCTGATCGCTGTACCGCTGTTTGTCTTTATGGGGGTGATGCTGGAAAAATCCAAAGTGGCAGAGAGCCTGCTGGAAAGCATGGCCCGGCTGTTTGGTAAAACCCGGGGGGGGCTTGGCCTCTCGGTCACCGTTGTTGGCATGCTGCTGGCCGCCAGTACCGGAATAGTCGGAGCCACAGTCGTGACCATGGGACTGTTATCGCTGCCAACCATGCTCCGTCGGGGATATTCCCCCGCGCTGGCGACCGGAACTATCTGTGCAACGGGTAGCCTTGGGCAGATCATTCCTCCCTCCATAGCCCTGGTTCTGCTGGGCGATGTCTTATCCAGTGCATACCAGCAGTCACAGATCAAAATGGGCATCTTCTCACCGGATACGGTTTCAGTTGGTGATCTGTTTGTCGGAGCCATTATTCCCGGCTTACTGCTGGTTTTTTGTTATGTCGTTTATCTGATCATTGTTGCCCGCATCAAACCTGATGCTGCACCAGCACTGACTGATGATGACTTGGAAGCCATGAGCAGTAACAGCTCTCTCTTGTTCAGCCTGTTACCACCTCTGTTGTTGATTGTCGCTGTTCTGGGCTCAATACTGGCGGGAGCCGCTACACCGACAGAAGCAGCCAGTGTCGGTGCCGTAGGCGCAATCCTGCTAGCGATTCTGCGCAGACAGCTCAGCATCAAAACATTGAGAGAAGTGGTTCGATCAACGACACAGGTCACCTGTATGGTTTTCCTGATTCTGATTGGAGCCTCCATCTTTTCCCTGGTCTTTCGAGGCTTCAATGGAGAAGAGCTGATTCACAGTTATTTTGAGGCCATGCCCGGCGGAGTATTTACTGCCGTATTAATAGTGATGCTGGTGATGTTTCTGCTGGGCTTTATTCTCGATTTTATCGAGATCACCTTTGTCGTCGTGCCCATGGTCGCACCAGTACTGCTGGCTATGGGGCTGGATCCGGTATGGCTGGGGATTATGATTGCGGTTAATCTGCAAACCTCTTTTCTGACACCACCTTTCGGTTTTGCTCTTTTCTATTTACGCGGAGTTGCACCGCCAGAAGTGGCTACATCCGATATCTACAAAGGGGTGATCCCATTCATTATTATCCAATTGCTTGTTTTGTGTGCTTTAGCTGTATGGCCAGAGTTGGCAACCTGGTTGCCAGATAAGATTTATGGCTAAAGCTATACCTCAAGAACAATGGCTAATATATAAGCCATTGTTCTGGTTTATACAGCTATGCATTTATAGCCAGAGCCACAGAGTTCCTTCTTACTAGCAATGGCTGAAAACGCGTTGAAACTCCACTACCAAAACCCTCTATACACAATCTTGCGGCATGAATGGCCATACTCTCAATCGGGCTGCGAACAGTAGTCAGTCTCGGGGTGAAGTAACACTGGGGCAAAACATCGTCGAAGCCCACCACAGACAGTCTTTCCGGTACTGAAATGCCGTGATCAGCAAACACCTGGATGGCTGCAGCAGCAAAAAAGTCGTTGTAAGCGACCAATGCAGTCACCGGAAGCCCTTTATTAAGCAGGTTGGTTGCTGCCAATGCACCACCATGCTCACCAAAAGGTACTTCTTCCACCCAGTCAGGATTCACGCTAATTCCAGCCTCCTCCAGGGCCTTCTGATACCCGAAAAAGCGCTCAGCCTTATCGTCGATTTCAAGTTCACAGCTGATATACGCGATGTTGCGATGACCATGATCCAGTAAATGCTTTGTTGCCAGATAAGTACCCTTGCGATTCTCCAGCCAGACGCACTGCTCTTCCATACCCGGCACATAGCGGTTAACAATGACAAACCCGGGGAGCTTGCTGGCAACCCGTATTAACTGATCGTCACTCATCGCTTTACTGTGCATCACAATATTTCGACAGCCTTTGTTCAACAGATAATTCAGTGCCTCTTCTTCCAGCTCAGGATCGTACTGACCACTGGCAACAATTAACTTACGGCCATATTTCCGGGCCACTTTCTCTACGCCCTGGGTCAGCAAACCAAAGAATGGCGAGTTGAAGTTACTGAGAATCAGACCGATCGTATCTCCGCCCTGGTTTATGGACAGGCGACGATTATCTTTCGTTTGATACCCCACCTGCGCCATGGCCTGTTCAACACGGGCAATGGTTTCTGGCAGAACACTTGGGGAACGGTTGATGACCCGGGACACTGTAGCGGTTGAAACACCGGCGGCTTTCGCAACATCGTTAATGGTCGACATGGAGATACTCTCTACTTCTTATGTAAATTACATCAAATCCCCTCACATTCTTTCATTGATTTACATCATAAAACGGGATCAACAATGCGAATATGATGCGCGCATCTGTGAAATAGTGATCATCTGGTGGTGTAAATTACATGAGTGCTTCACAAACGGTTAAAGAAACCTCTGCGGGCCTGGCCCTTGTTCCCATATTTTCCATGCTGCTGTTGCTGATGGTTGGCTATGGTGTTTACGGGTTGCCTATTGAAGCACTGCTGCTCACTTCTGCCATTATTGCTGCCGGTGTTGCCTGGAAACAGGGTTACAGCTGGGATGAAATTCAGGAAGCCATTGTTGAACGTCTGGCAAAAACACTGCCAGCGGTTTTCATTCTGGTGCTGGTTGGTGGCCTGATTGGTAGCTGGATGATTGGCGGTACTATCCCCATGCTGGTGTATTACGGTCTGAAAATTATCAGCCCGGAATACCTTCTGCTGACCTCCTTCCTCGTTACCTGTCTGGTCTCTCTCTGCACCGGCACCTCTTGGGGTTCTGCAGGTACCGTCGGTGTTGCCCTGATGGGGGTTGCCGCTGGAATGGATGCTAACCTTGCTGCGGTTGCTGGCGCAGTGGTTTCCGGTGCTTATTTTGGTGACAAGATTTCTCCTCTGTCGGACAGTACCAACTTTGCCCCGGTCGTTGCAGGAACTGACCTTTACTCGCACATTCAGCACATGCTTTGGACGACACTGCCTGCATTTATCCTGGCAGCAACGGTGTTCTTCTTCTCAGGCACAAGCGGTGTTTCTTCAGAAACCCCGGAAAAGGTGATTCATATTCTGGCCAACCTGGACCAGCTCTTTACCCTGAATATTTTTCTACTGCTGCCACCGGTTATTATCCTGTGGGGTGCTATCCGCAAGCTGCCAACCATCCCTCTGATGATCGCGGCCATTGTCGTTGGTATTATCAATGCGGCTGCTATCCAGGGCTTCAGTCTGGCAACGGCACTCAGCGCCATGCTGAGCGGCTTCAACAGCAGCATGTTTGCTGATGCGGGTCTGGGCAATATCACCGTCATCAGTGATGTTATGACCCTGGTAAACCGCGGCGGCCTGTTCTCCATGATGGGCATGGTTCTGCTGGTGTTCTGCGCCTTTTCATTCGCCGGTACCCTGGCACTGACCGGTGGCCTGAAGGTTATGGTAGGCATGCTGGCAAAAGGCATCAAAGGCACCACCAGCCTGATTGCTGCAACCATTGCCACCACCTTTACCGTGGTATGCACCACGTCTGATGGCAAGCTGGCTCTACTGATTCCTTCTGAATTGCTTCGTGATACTTATAAGCGCATGGGACTGGATGCCAAAAACCTGTCCCGCACCATTGAAGATGCCGGAACCGTTATCGAGCCTCTGGTTCCATGGACAAACGCCGGTGTGTTCATGGCCGCCACACTGGGTGTATCGACCCTGGATTACCTGCCATGGGCTATCCAGAACTACGCTGGCGTTATCTTTGCCATGATTCTGGCCACCATGAATATCGGTATCGCCAGACTTAACAACGATGCCAAAGAGCCAGGCTTAAAAGCCAATCCCGCTACCGCTTAACAATTCCTAGTGAAAGGAAAGCCCCCCGCAGGGGTTTTCTTACTGAGGTATATTTATGCACCCTGAACTGGATGCTGTGATCAACCGCTATGGTACGGACTGCCTGAAGTGGGACTATATGGAAAAGTGGCTCGGTGTCCCAAAGGGCGAAGCACTGCCAAGCTGGGTGTCTGACTGGGATTTCAAGGCACCGGACTTTATCTTGAAGCCACTTCAGGAACGTCTGGATCATGGCATCTTTGGCTACTCAGAGCGCAGTGACGAGTATTTCTCATCACTGATTGACTGGTGGCTTGAGCGGCATCAGGTACACCTGCAGAAAGAATGGTTTCACACAACACCCGGCAGCCTGCCTGCCATCGCCATGCTGGTCGAAAGCTGGAGCCAGCCCGGTGATCAGGTACTGGCATTAACTCCGGTGTATCATGCATTTTTCCGAACCATCACCAACACTCAGAGAACACTGGCCACTTCTTCGCTGATCAACGACAACGGTTACTACACCATCGACTTTGATGATCTGGAAAGTAAATTACGCAGTGGCGTCAAAGTGATGATCTTCTGTAACCCACACAATCCGGTTGGGCGGGTATGGACTGAAGCGGAAATTACTCGTGTCTGTGAGCTTTGTCATCAATACGGCGTTTACCTGATCTCTGACGAGATCTGGGCTGATATCGATTTCTCTGAACACCGTTTCTTCAGCTGCCTTCGAGTCAGAGAAGAACACCAGCAGAAAATGGCGGTTTGTATCGCCGGTACCAAAACCTTTGGCCTGCCTTCACTGCGACTGACTAACACAATGATTCCTAATGAACAGGAATCAACCGGGCTGAAGAACAAGCTTCAGGCATACGGAATTGATGTTTACAGTGCCTTCAGTCTGGCAGCCAACCAGGCAGCCTATCGAGAAGGAGCTGAATGGGTTGATCAAACCGTTGCCTACCTGCACGAAAACAGTCGTATTCTTGAGAAGTTTATCAAAACAGAATTGCCGCATATTCAGTATCGCCCACAAGAGTCCACTTACCTTGCATGGCTTGATTGCCAAACGTTGAAGTTAAGCGATGAAGATCTGGAAAAGAGAGTTCATGCCGCTGGCGTCATTCCCAGCATGGGGTATTGCTTTGGCGAGGATGGTCGTGGCTTTATTCGTCTGAACCTCGGTTGCCCAAAGAGCATTCTGGAAGAAAAGCTGAATCGCTTGAAAACAGCATTGAGTGTATAGAAGACAGTCAGACTGATCACGGGTCTGCTGAAAGAAACAGATAGAGTCTGAGCAGCTACTCTGACTCTATCCCCAGGCTCCTAGAAAAACTTATTTACATCTCATGCTTTCTTGCCTTTTTTCCTGACTGGATGGTCTTACACATTTTCACAAACTGCTTATCCGCTGCGCGTCGTTCTGCAATACTGGCTCCATTGATGGCCTGCTCTCTCATCAGCTTCTGGTAACTACTCAACCGGCGAGGATCAAGCTTACCACTGGTAATGGCGGCATTGATGGCACAACCTGGCTCACCGTCATGCTGACAGTCAGAAAAACGACACTGACTGGCAATGTCACTGATATCAGCAAATGTCTGCTCAACTCCCTGCTCACAGTCTGCCAGTTGCAGTTCACGCATTCCCGGAGTATCCATGAGGAGAAAACCACCCACAGCACAACGCAATGATCTTGCCGTGGTTGTATGCCTGCCTTTACTGTCTTCCTCTCGAATAGCGCTGGTGTGCTGCCAATTCTCCTGAAAGATCGAATTAAACAGTGTGGACTTTCCAACACCGGAAGACCCGAGAAAGGCTACCGTCTGCCCTGGTCGGCACCAGCTCATCAGAACCTCAACACTCGATATATCCAGTGCATTAACCGCTTCCACCATAAGCAGGGAATCCAGCTGTCTTACCTGTTCTACATACTGTTCAGGTTCGTCACAGAGATCCGCCTTGGTGAGAACAATCACCGGTTCTACATCCGCTTCATGTGCCAGTGCAAGGTAGCGCTCAATTCGATTCAGGCTGAAATCCTGATTCATTGAACAGACAATAAATACGGTATCCACATTGGCAGCGATCAGCTGGGCAGTCACTCTGGACCCTGCAGCTTTACGACTGAAGAGTGATTGCCGCTCCAATAACCGTATCAGACGATGCTCTCTATCCAGCAGTACCCAGTCACCAACCGTCATCGCCGGATAGCTGGGATTAGCCGGCAAAGCCATATAACCCTCATCACTCATCAGCTCATAGCTTGAGCGGTTGTGCTCCATCACTCTGGCAACACTGCACTCTTCCAGTTCATCCAGTGACAACTGCTGTTGAAAGAAAGGGCGCCAGCCCAGGTGATTTAATGCAAGTAAATTCAACATGAATAAAAGCCCTGACGCGTTACTTATAGATTCAAAGCAAACGACATCATCTTGTAAACGATTGTTTATCAAAGGGCGGTAAGGCCCCGGTAACAAAAGACCGGACCAGAAAACTCGATTAGAGACTTATACCAATCGCATTTTCTAAATCCTTAAGCTGCCGCCAACTATGCTTAGGCATCATTACCATGCATTATCTAGAACAGATGTCTCGTCGACCACAGCTACCCGAAGGTTTTAATGATGTTGATTTTC
>NZ_LUKQ02000183.1 GCF_001647025.1 Endozoicomonas atrinae | reverse complement strand
ACTATGAAGATATTATCAATAAATGCTGTGAGGCATGGAATGAATTACTTTCTGAAGTTGGCCGATTGAAAAGTCTATGCTCCCGTTCATGGGCTGTTATTTCATAATTTAAAAATGGAATTGGTATTAGAAGGCTTTTAAAAGCTAAGCTTAATGAAGCTTAAGCTGTGGTCGGGTTGTTCTGCTGATCAGATCCTTCAAAATCAATGTCCCGGTTCTCAGCTTGCCAAAGAGCGTCATCTGGTGCATTCGGTACAGGCTGATGTAAAACCATTTGGCCAGCGTTCCCTCAATCATCATATCGCCGGTAATGGCACCCATCAGGTTTCCTACGGCACTGAAACGACTCAGGGAAATCAGGGAACCGTAATCCTTGTAATTGAATTCCAGTGGGGTGGAGCCATTGACTTGTGCTATCAGGCTTTTGGCCAGCAGTGATGCCTGTTGATGAGCGGCCTGTGCACGGGGAGGAATAGTAATGCTTTCATTTTTACTGTCGGTCAGGGTGCAGCTTGCGCAGTCGCCCATTGAGTAGATTTGATCGTCAAGCGTCGTTTGCAGAGTTGGTCGAACGACCAGCTGGTTGATCCGATTGGTTTCCAAACCGTCAATATTAGACAGAAACTCAGGAGCTTTGATTCCCGCTGCCCAGATTCTCAGGTCAGATGCAATAAACTCACCATCACGGGTCGTTACTCCGTCAGCCTTGATTTCACTCACCAGCTGCTGGGTCATCACTCGAATCCCCATTTTGTTTAACTGCTTATGAACACTGCTGCTGATTCGAACAGGCAGTGCCGGCAATATTCTTTCACCACCCTCGATGATGGTAACTTCCAAGTCCTCTGGCTTAATGGCATCGAGTCCATAGTGAGCAAGTTCAATGGCGGCAAAATGGAGTTCTGCTGCCAGCTCCACTCCAGTTGCGCCCGCGCCAATAATGGCAATTCGAAGCTTCGTGGTCTCGTTGCCGCTTGCCTGAGCGTGAAGGTAGTGGTTAATCAGAGTGGTGTGGATTCTTTCTGCCTGCTGACGGTTGTCCAGAAACAGACAGTGCTCTCTGGCACCCGGCGTATTGAAGTCGTTTGCTGTACTGCCCACCGCAATAACCAGTTGGTCGTATTTCAGGGTGCGGGCAGGCACAACCTGCTGGCCGCTGGCATCCGTAATCGGGCTGAGCCCGATGGATTTTTCTGCGCGATTCAGGCTTTCCATCTTACCGGGAATAAACTTGAAGTGGTTCCATTTGGCCTGTGCCAGATAACTTAATTCATCCTCAAAGGCGTTGAGAGACCCAGCTGCCACTTCGTGCAGGAGTGGTTTCCAGAAATGGGTATTCTGAGCATCAACCAGCGTAATTTCAGCGCGCTGTTTTTTTCCAAGTTTCTTGCCCAGGCGAGTGGCCAGTTCAAGGCCTCCGGCACCACCACCAATAATCACGATTTTATGGAGTTCGTTGTTCACGTTTATTCCAGCTTTATTTTCTAATTACTATGAAACTATGAAACTATGAATGCTGTTCTCAATTCGGAATCGGGTCGAAATTCCGTTTATCGTTATTTGTCAGTCAGCTCTTTGGTTGCATATCCTTCATTCAGGAGGGTATAACCAGGTAGCCGATGAAACGGCTTAATACACCGAGAACAACAATAACCACTGTTAGCCATGCCATCAGGCGTAATGGCCTGAATGGTGAACGTTCGACTTCATTAACCCCTTCCTTTAAATACTGATCGACTCTCTCCTGGTCTTCGGGATAAAGCCGCTTGGACTGTTGAGTGGAATTAGCAAAGTGCCTTTTATCGGTGATAGGTGCTGTAGTGTCTTGGCTCATGGTGATAACTCCCTTTCTTCAGCCAAAACATAGTACATTCTTCGATCAGCGGAAAGCGATAGTACAGTTTTTGACCGATTTATCAATCTTCCCCAGCCCTCAACCGAAAATGGCGTATAGCAGGCTAAGAAAAAGCATCCATTTCAATGTGTAGTAAAGCGTTCTGTTGTAATTTTTAATCCGTTTGCCCAGCAGGCGAATCTGGTAGAGGTATTGGAAGGCTCTGTTCAGTCCTCCAACCCTGTCTCCATCAAGGTTTTTGGTGGCACTGGCCGCCATTACCAGGCGGGAGAATGCGCGATTAAACACTCCGGCCAGCGGATTGTTCAAAGGGCGCTCTACGTCACAGAACAAAATAATACGATCTGTGTCGGTGCTGTTTTCAGCAAAGTGTATGTAGGTTTCATCAAACATTACCGACTCCCCATCTTTCCAGTAATACGTCTCGCCATCAACATTTATAAAACATTGCTCGTGATTGGGGGTGATCAATCCAAGGTGATAGCGGAGTGATCCGGCATAAGGGTCACGGTGTTTGACCAGTCGACTATCGGGGGGGAGCATGGCAAACATGGCGGCTTTGATATTTGGAATCTGTTTCAGGAAGTTAACGGTTGATGGACATAAGGCAGTGGCAGAGGGCAGCTCATCTCCATACCATTTTAAATAGAATCGTTTCCAGCCGGATTTGAAAAATGAGTTAAACCCAATGTCATTCAGCTTGTCAGAAGATTTTATATGCTGCTGCCTGTAAAGCATCAGGGCCTCATCACGGATAACCTCCCAATTGGCATCAAGCATTTTGAGTTCCGGAAAGTGGCTGGTATTAATATAAGGGGTGCAGGGCACCTTCGAGAACAGATACATAATGGCGTTCACAGGCGCCATAAAGGTTGAGTGATCACTGAGTTGTCGAAATGGTTGGTGGCGAACGTTTCCTCTATGGTGGGTATACAGTGCAGCGGCAATGCAGTAGTAAATGAACAGGAGCTTTGGAGCCAGTAAGTCTGCAATCATGGTTACTATCCATTACGTGATGCTGGATAACTATAGTTCGTTCTCACTTCTCAAACAGGGGCAAAGGGATGAAGCTTAACAGGGAATTGTTGGGACTCGCTTTCAGGCAATGGCGTTATCAATGGCGGCAGAGTTTCAGGGAGCTGAAAAGCTATGGCCGAAACCCACGGTTTGTTTTTCCATGGTTGTGGCTGAAGCTCAGTTATCTTCTGGATAGCCCTTATGCTGTCAGTCGTCGTTATCAGCGTCGCATCAAGGCGGATAATATTTATGTCTATGGCGAAACGCCGTTGACCAGTCTGGAGGTAATTGCTGAAAGAACTGGTGTGACCGCTGATGACCATGTGTTTGAGCTTGGTGCCGGGAGTGGTTTTACCAGTATCTGGTTGCAGGGAGTTAAGGGGTGTCAGGTTACGGCTATTGAGCAGATACCACTGTTCTGCTGGCGTTTACAGCGTACCAGCCAGCGTATGCGACTGCATGGTATTGATGTTCGTTGTGACGACTATATGGAATCTCCACTGGAAGACGCATCAATTATCTATCTGTATGGCTCAAATCTTGATGGCTATGTGATTACCGAGCTGGCTGAGCGTATGGCCGAATTGCCCGCAGGCATAAAAATTATTACGGTCAGCTATGCGCTGCAGCCATTTCTTCATCAACAGGCATTTAAGGTTACTGACCAATTCACTGTGCCTTTTGAGTGGGGGGAGGCGGAAGTTTTTCTACAGGAAAGAATGTCTGCTACTGAAGTTCTGAGGGTTATGGAGTCTGGCAGTAGTGAGTCAGATAGCTATTCTGTAACAGCTCCTCAGAGGGAGACGGTAGAAAATGAAGCATGATTTTCTATACGAGAATAGCAACGACTGAAAGCGTTTATCTTGACCTGGTTAATGAGAACTCTCTTATATCAACAGAGCCTAGAACATGCGTTGCAAGGAGGAAAGGTTGCTGACAATCCGTTTGCCATAGCGCACAATCAGGTCAGGAGTCTTCTGCTCTGGAAATTTCTCAAAACTGCTGTGTATAAACGACCAGGCGGCGTGTGCCTGCTGGACTGGTTCCATGGCGTGTGGATGATCACTTAACTCATCATTAAAAGCGGTCATTCGTTGATCAAAACGGTTGGCCAGTGTTTTCAGTTGCATTTGGCTGGCAATGGCGGCCTTGGCATTTTGTTCTGAAACCAGCAGGCTCAGGTAGTCTCTGGTCATATATTGCATGAGTAGCGCTTGCTCCAGAAAGCGTGGCTTACCAGTGTTTCCAGGTAAGGTGTTGGCGATTTTTTGTCTCAGCAGCAACAGCTGACGATCCATTTTAGCCAATACTCGCAGCAATGAGGTTGCAGAGGGAGGCTCGTAGCTGGCTGGAATGGTGCTCAGCCAGGTAATGTGTTTGCTGATTACAGGCCAGAGCGACACGACGGTTACGAGCAGGTTGTTTGCTTCTGGATCGTGAAGGCTTTCTGGCAGGGTGTGGATGCTGATGTTTAATGATTGCTGCGCTTGCTGTAGGGCTTCTCTGGCACCCTGGTCGAGAAAGTCAATCTGCAGGCGGTGAATGCTGATCAGTATTTCATTGAGTGCTATCTGCTGCTGGATGATCATTGCAGGAGATACAACAGAGGCTTTTTTTTCGCTTGCTCTAACACCGAATGCCAGCAGGAGTGTGGACAAGGTGATAACCATTGCTGCACGAAAAATCATAGTGGCTTCCGGGTTGGGTTTTTATCAGGTGTTTATCGGCAAGCCGGATGCTCGCTGTAGGAAACAGACCTGTATGCCCTCTGCGATGAAAGCTTCTGCAGTATGATGTATGCACCCATCCGTGGGTGCCAGATCAATCCCTTATAACTATTTGTATCAAAGTTGTTCTGGTATAGATAGCCTTTAGTTGGTAGATGCTTACTTCTGTTTAAGCTGCTCTTTCAGTTTGTCAGGAACGCCTGTGATGATCAGCTGATCGTTGGTTTCATCATAGCGAATCTGTCCGCCCAGCAGCTCTGCATCAAAAGAGAGGCTGAGTCCCTTGCTTCTCCCTGTGTAGCGCACAAGTTGTGTCAATTTTCGGCGTTCCGGAGACATTGGGCTGCTCATGTCATAATCCCGGGTGTTTACAAAGCGGGCAAAGTCATCCGGGCCAGCTTCGCTCAGGTGGCCGGTCAGCTCCTGCATTGAGAGACTTTCTCCCTCGTCCAGTTTGTTCTGGCAGTAATCGTAAACCTGTCGTTTAACTATCGTTCTGTTCTCTTCTACCGGCTCCTCCTGACAATATGCCTCTACTGCCTTGAGAAGGGTATCAGCTTCTTCTTTACTGCTGCTGGTTTCACTGCAGCCAATCACTTCCTGAAATACGGTGCTGAGACGTTTGCCTCCTTTTGGGCGAAGAAAAGATAAGTAGCGCCCGGCTTCCGGGTTCTTCTGCCAGTCGGTAATGTTGATACGACAGGCCAGAGACATTCGAGCGGTGTCCAGGTAGGACGTGTCTTGAATGGTCAGCTCATCGGTAATGGTGACACTGTTCTGGCTGCTGAGCATGCAAAGCAGAAGATAACGGGTCAGACCCTGTTGATAGTCTGCGAACATGACGTAGCCACCACTGATGGCTCCGGCCTCACTGAGGTTTTGCCCAAGGCGGGTCAGTGTTTGTGTGGTGAACTGAGTAAAGCCTGAAGCCTGTTCATCCGAACTTTGATCCATATATTCCTTCAGGCGCTTGGGAAAACCCTCCTCCGCCAGGTCGGAAAACTGGCCATAACACTTGTCAGGTTTTTTATTATAGGTTTGTAGCAAGTCATCCAGTACCAGCTCCAGGGAGGGGGAGGAGACCAGACTCTGGGAAGCAGGAATGGCGTGTAGCTGTTCTGAACCATGAGTAAGGTCCAGTTTGTGAACAATAATCTGTTTGATGGTCATGATTTGATGCTGGAAAATCTGGATTGATGGCTCAATATGGTACAGGGATTCTGCGTGTTTTGCTTTACTCGACAAATTCCTGATCTCTTCGGGAGTGTTGTTGTCCCAGAAGCTGGAAGTGACAAAGAGGCCAAATCAACGCTGCCCACAGGCTGATGCCAAAACCCTGAAGCCAGATCAGTGTGTAGATAACAAAAGTCTGCTCGGTACCTGTTTGTGGCTCAAAGCGAAATGGCCAGACCAATAGTACTGTTAACAGCCCGGGAATCGTTCGAGTACTGATCAGTTTCCAGGATGGCGCGAGCATGGTGAAGGAAGTTTGAGTGCTGGCTATCAGAACAGCCAGAGAGGTTCCAAACAATAAGCCCGAAAAAAAGGACAATTTCTGATAAGGGTACGGGCTGCCATTGCCCGACCCGAAGCCTAATACCTCATGAGCAATAGTCGTTGCCAGCCATGGGATTGAGGTTAGCAATAGAAGGGTGAGCAACTGTTGGTGAAAACGTTTGTTCTGCAGCCAGTTTATAAACCTTGCGCCATATCTCCAGGTGATCAGAACGATGCAGGCTCCGTTTATCAGTCCCATCATGATCTGGGAAGGATAGTGAACTCCTAGGTAGAGTCGCGAAATAGCAATCAGTGCAATAAGTGCCACTGCCAACAGTTTAAATAATCTGGTAGGGGTGCTGATTAATGCGCCTCCCCAGAATACGACGGCATTCTGGCTATGCCCCGAGGGCATGCCCCAACGATGTTCTTTCCAGCCATTGAAGAGCTCGGGGTGATCATAATAAGGCCTTGGAGAGTCGAATATCTGCCGACAGCCACCAAACAACAATGTGCTGGCCAGTATGGTACAGGTGAGCCGTGTAGCCAGTGATATGAAACCGCTCCAGTAGAGGGCTGCACAGATAAGCAGATAGCCGCTCAAGTATCCTGCGGTGGACGCTATGCGAAGCCAGAAATCTAATGGTGCTAGCATTGCCTGAGAACTGGCAATGAGTTGGGCTGAATCCATCATGGCTTACTTTATTGGGACAGGAGAGGAGTAAAGAGGTTGTCCAGGCTCTGCTTGACCTGTTTGTCCAAGGCATGCTGATTTGGGTTTACTTTGGCCATAAGCTGGATACTTAGATACAGGTTCAGAAGCTCGCTGGCGATGACTTCATGGTCAATAGTAGCACCACTCTTTTTTTTCGGTTCGGTAAATTTGTCAACAAAGTCAATAAAACCTTTGCGCAGCAGCTGGATGCCTTTCTTTACCAGATTTGACGCGTCCGGTGGTAGCAGGTGAAGCTCATTGCTGGTGGTCACCAGGAAACAGCAGTTTCGATAGCTGGCTCCTTGTCCATGGCGATAACCTGAGGTGAAGAAGCGACGGAGCTCAAGAAGTGATGGACCGTAGGACAGATATTTATCGATTCTTGGTTGAAGTTGCCATTCAAGATAGTGTTCGAGAACACAGATATATAATCGTTCCTTATTTTGGAAATGATAATAAAGGCTGCCCGGATGCATTTCGGTGACTTCTTCCAGCTGCTTCAATGAGCAGGCATAAAACCCCCTGGACCAGAAGAGTTCAAGAGCATCGCTTATCACTTGTTGTCGATTGAATGAGGATGATCGTCCCATAGGCGCCTTATTGATTATTGTCACTCTAAGTTAGCAGAGTTTTTATCTCTGTTAACAGTCCTGTGGTGCTAATGGTCGGCTTGTGCCATGATTCCCAAGTGTTGCGCAAACGTTACAGGCCACTATTCCAGAGGTGACACATCATGGCACTGACACCTTCCTTTATGGTTGAACTGGGTTTTCAAGCTCCTGATTTCAGTTTGCCGGACGTGTTTTCCGGGACTGAAAAAACAATGGAAGATGTGGCTGGCAGTAAGGGGGTTCTGGTCATGTTTATCTGCAACCATTGCCCTTATGTTGTTCATATCGAAGAGGCTCTGGTGGCATTGGGTAAGGAGTTTCATGGTACTGATCTTGGGATTGTTGCGATCAGTGCTAATGATGTGACTGATTATCCGAAGGATGGTCCTGAGTTGATGGCCCAAAAGCGCTATGGTTTTCCTTATCTTTATGACGCAACCCAGAAGGTGGCTAAGGCCTATAACGCTGAGTGTACGCCAGATTTTTTTCTTTTTGATGCTGATTTGAAATGCATTTATCGAGGGCAGTTTGATGACTCAAGGCCCGGGAATGGCAAGCCGGTGACAGGAAATGATCTCCGCAGTGCTATGACCGCTTTGCTGAAGGGATTGCCCGTCAGTGACGATCAAAAGCCCAGTGTCGGATGCAATATAAAATGGCGTGAAAGTTAACGGTCGCGTCCTGCGTAGTTCTTTCGCCAGGTATCCTCACCCATGCATTTTATCTGCTGATCAATCATCCAGTTGAAGGCCTTCAGCAGTGACGCATGGGAGTCAGTTTGCAGGTTGATTTCCCTGAGTAAGGTGACAGAAGCTTCGACGGTTGACAGTGCTTCGTCACCCGGTGCTTTTCGGATTCGGTAATTTGAGCGAGCGGTATCATTTAGTGTAATGGCAGGCAGCTTCTGCAGAGCAGGGTTGCAGTGATAAATTCTGCGGGCCTTTCGCCATGTGCCATCAAGGATGATCACAACTTCCGGAGTCGTCTCTGAAAGTACTTCTCTGCAGGCACGGGCATTACTTGCCGGAAATAGCAGGTAGCAGGACTTTGTATCCAATAGTGCCTGCAATTGCTGATGTTCAGAAAAATCCTCTCCGACCCAGAGCTGACAATTTTTAATGCCCAGCTCCACGATGCGTGCACTGTTTAATGGGTGTTTTGCTTCCCGTGGATGCTGGAGGATTACCAGATCGATACAGGCATCTTCTGCTTCAATGAGGTGACAGTAGCACAGGCTGACTGGTTTAAGGCAATGGGTGCAGCTTTCTCTGGACATTGATGATTGGAGTGTCTGCTCGGGGTATATGAGTTTATAGGAAGGGGTTTGCAAGCAGCAAATAAGCTGAAGGGAGGCTTATTTGCTGCAGAGGAGGTTAGCTAGGATTTTTCATCTGAAAAATCAGTTTTTCAGCGGTGCAGTCAAACTCAAACATGGCTCGAATCACTGTCTGGCCATTTTCATCAACGATTTCAGAAGAGATTTTGCAGTTACCGGAACCGATTTTGGCCGCTTCTTCTTTGAGGTCATCAAATCGCGATTCAGCATTGACGCCGGATAAGTCAATAGTCAGAACGGTATCGTCTTCTTTAATGATAGTGCCAACTTCTACGCAGTTGCAGGCTAGGCTTTCGTACTGGTCTTTCTCATTCATGGCTACTACCCTCATAAAAATACAGTCGTCCAGACGAAAAAAGCCGGGGAAATCCCCAGCTTTTTTATTATTGAAGCTGGATCATAGCGTTGAATACTGGTTCACACCAGCAGATTCATGACAAACATGGCCATCAGGGAGTTCAGGATACAGATCCCGAACAAGATAGGATAACGGCGACCATCGGTACCGATAACACCAAGAATACGGCCAGCGTACTGAATAGTGGAACCCATCAGGTAGATAGCGGGAGCCAGAATCGCGATATCGCGGGCGTGCAGGGCACCTTCATTCAACAGGCCTACGGCAACACCAACCGCTCCGCCCATGGACATCACTGCTGCCATCAGTACGGCAGCACCTTCGCCAGGTACGCCAAACAGCGCCATCACCGGGCCGAACACGGTAGCCAGAACATTCAGGAAACCGGTCAGGGACAGAATCTTGATGATCACGAAGGCCATCATGATGTTAGGGATAATACTCCCGATACCGATGCCCCAGCCTTTGCGGGCGCCTTCAACAAAGACGTCAGTGATCATCTTTTTACTTTCTGGTGCAGCACTCATGATCAGTTTGCCTCCGCAGTCTTGGCAGTGATTTCTTTTTCGCCGGATTTCTTGTCAATTGTCTTCAGGTATAAACGCATGATGTTGGCGCCTACGATTTTGAAGACAAACATCACCGCCAGGGCAAGACCAATAGAACCGGGAACTGCAGCACCCGTCGTATCGGACAGGGTGAACAGAATGGCGCCGGAACCAAAGAAGTTAACGATCAATGCACCGCCAGAGAACTGGAATGCGGTAAAGACATCTTTTTCTGTGTCAGTCAGTTCGCCTTCATCTGCAAGCGATTTGGTCAGGCCTGCGCCAACGTCGGTGGACTGCAGGCTGCCGATAATAGCAAGACCGGTAGAACCAGGAATGCCCATCAGGGGGCGAAGCAGCGGTGTCAGCATTTTACGGGCGGCTTTCAGTGCGCCGTAATGCTCAAGCACAGCGATCATGCCCAGGGCAAACATTGCCGTAGGAACCAGACCCAGGGCAAACAAAAAACCATCAGCTGCACCGCTACCACCCACGCCACGGAAAGCAGACATGCCGCCAGTAGCGTCTTTCATCAGCTTACCAAAGCTGCCATTCAGAGTGGTGAAATCAAAGACACCATACCACTCATTAGACTTAAGCAGTCCGGAAAAGAACACGACAGCAAATGCCAGTGCTATATAGGCTCCGATGGAGACCTTTTCCTGGTCATCAGTTTTCATTGTTTCCCCCTGGGATATTTACAAGAGTTGCAGGGCCTGTTGACGTTTCGTTGTGTGCTCAGCGAATCAGGGCGTCCCTGTGACGAGGCTCGGCATTGCAGGAAGGCTGGTTGCCTTTCAAAATGCCGCAACGAAGACATAGGGGCACCCTGATGCGCCCTCAGGGTGGTTCAGAAAAGCGCCATCTGCTTTGTCAGACTTGCTTGACGTAGAATAACTACGTGCGGCACAAGTCTTTCGCGCATATGACACTTTTCTGAGCCACTGAGCTCGCAACGAAACGTCAACAGGCCCTAGAAATCTGATCAAAAAATTTACGTTGCCTGAGAGCTTATAAGTCTGCTGTGCAAGATAGAATCAGGGTTAGACGCAGTATTTCGTACTTTGGTTTCGGTTCTTACGAAAAGGCCTTTTTATTTCGATCAACTTTTTCCGGACACATTAGTGGCAATGTGTTGTGCTCTGTTGAAAATTGAAGGAGTTAAACGAGAATGGGGTGTTTTTCTGTGAGGATGTGGGGTTTTTCGTGGGTAGGTGATTTCCCTTTTTTCTTACGTGTTTCTGGTATAGGCTGCGCCTTGTTGTACTCATTAAAGAAGTAATACCAATCGCATTTTCTAAATCCTTAAGCTGCCGCCAACTATGCTTAGGCATCATTACCATGCATTATCTAGAACAGATGTCTCGTCGACCACAGCTACCCGAAGGTTTTAATGATGTTGATTTTC
>NZ_LUKQ02000182.1 GCF_001647025.1 Endozoicomonas atrinae | reverse complement strand
AGAGTCAGCTTAGTAAAATATTTAACTTTCTGGAACTATCAGACTTGCAGACCACCCCAAAAAGCTATACTTAACGACAGGTCATTTTGGACTGGTGTTTTGAGGACTTTTTACGCCGGTGATGACAACTCACCGATCTGCCGAAGGATATGGTAACCTGAACACACACCCAACCCCCCGGTTACCAAGCCTATGGCATCTCTGGATTATCTCAAGAAACTGACCTGTGATCGCCCTGAGCCCAGAATCTACGCTCAGCCCAGGGATCTGATTACGGAAACCGAGAGTAACCGGGGTCGCATTATTCAGTCCGCTGCCGTACGACGACTTCAGCAGAAAACTCAGGTCTACCCACTTGAAACCAATGCGGCCGTCCGCAGTCGCCTTACCCATTCCCTGGAAGTTCAGCAAACCGGCCGCTACCTGGCCAAAACCATTCTGGATCAGCTAAAGCAAAATGGAGAACTGGAAAAGCTCGGTCTGGAAGGCATCGAAACGGCCTTTACCAATCTGGTAGAAATGTCCTGCCTGCTGCACGACGTAGGTAACCCACCTTTTGGCCATTTTGGTGAAGCAGCATTCAGCCGCTGGATTCAGGATCATGGTAAAGCCTGCCATCACAAGGCAATGGCAAGACAGTCCAGCGCCACTGGCCAAACCGGTCATTCAGAACTTTTCTATAAGGTGTTATTACCCGATTTATCAGTATTTGAAGGCAATGCTCAGGGCCTGCGCATCATTCACAGCCTGCAGGCACTCAACCTGACCTGGTCACAACTGGCCGCCACTATCAAATACACCCGGTCACCTTATCAGAACAAACAGTCCGGATTTGATTACCGCCAGAAAAAGCCTGGTTTCTACTACTCAGAACACGGCCTTATTCAGGACATCTGGAAACATCTTGAAATACAGGAGAACTGCCGCTTTCCACTGGTCTACATCATGGAAGCAGCAGATGATATTTCTTACTGCATTGCCGATCTGGAAGACGCTATCGATAAAGGAATTCTGTCATTCAGAGGCCTGAGTTTCTGGCTGAAAGAAGTGTGGAAAGAGTTCACCAGTGAAAAGAGCCGATACCTGCCAGAGATCATTAAAGCAGCAGAAAATGTTGCCAAAGATAACCCACAGAACTTTATTCGCCATTTACGCTCACAGCTCGTTCGCGATTTGGTCAGCTATGCCGCTAACCGATACCTGCAAAAGCATGCAGAGGTTTTTCACGGCACCCTGGATGAGCCATTAATTGATGGCGGCTCAGACCAGCACATGGCACTGAAAACACTGAAAACCGTCGCCATACGCCATGTATTCAGCAGTCAGGAGAAAGAAACACCGGAGCTACGGGGCTATGCGGCACTGATGGGCTTACTCGACATCTATCGTCCAATTCTGGAACTCTCCAGAGCCGCATTCTCAAACTTGGAAAATCTTGATGACGGCGAACACTTTATCGAGCATCGACTCAATCATCGCTTGTCCCGGAAGTATAAAGCAGACTATTTTCGGGCAGTGCACCAAATGAGCCAGCAGAAGCGTTCTCCCACCGAAGAGAACGATCTTGAATGGTATTTCCGGACGAGACTGATTCTGGATTATATGAGTGGCATGACCGACCACTTCGTACTTACTGAGTATCAGAGCCTATCGGCAATTTGAACCAGGATGAACGTTTATGGTTCCCTCCCTTGATGGTCTTCAGCCATTGGGCACCTTCGCTCTCAAAGTACTTTCTGCTGGAACTATAACCCATGTCGTAAATAGATTTCAGCTGGTCCGGCTTCACCATAAAAGCGCTGCAGTCCTCAATGCCTTCCGGTGCCAATGACACCTCCGGTAAATTAATATTGGAAAACTGCCGGGCAGAACTGTAGATCTGAAACACTCTATCAAGTACATCAAATGTATTCCCGAAATGTTCACTGGGCTTGGACATAATCGGGGCAAGGTACATCCCGATATGGTGACGGCACTGGTCATGAATCAGATCAGAGGGATAGTTATTAATAATCCCACCATCAGCATAAACCGTCCCCTGCCATTTAACCGGTGTAAACATCGCCGGGTAGGCAGATGATGCCGTCAGTGCATTAATCAATGGTCCACTGCTAAATACTGCCTGTTGCGCTCTGTTCAGATCAGTAGCCACTACATACAGCGGCTTATCTAATGATTCAAAGCTGTCATCCGGAAAGTACGGCTGAAAGTTTTTCGCTATTTTGGCCGAATCAATCAACCCCAGGGCATTGAATGACAGGTTTCTTAAACTGAACATTCGGGTAGAAACGAAGAAATCGAGAATCTCTTCCGGTGCATATCCCGCGCTGTGAAGAGCACCCACCATCGCTCCACCACTGGCACCGGAAATAATATCCGGCTCAATGTCCTGTTCTTTCAGATATTGCAGCAACCCAATCTGAGCCATGCATTTTGCCCCTCCACCAGACAGGGTGAGGCCTAAACGATACGGTTTGCTTTTAAAAAGCTCTGACGTAAAGATGCTCATTGATCAAAAACACTATCTCTGGAAAACAACGTTTCTTGAAAAAACCCCTGAAGAAGTCCCCTGAAATGCTCTCGGAAAGTTTCTGTCCATGCCGACATTATGTCATGAGCCCTGCTCTACACTAAAGTAAATCTCAATAGAGCCTGACCTGATCAGAAAATCTTTACTATTACCAAAGCCTGTTGACGTTTCCTTACGAACTCAGAGACCCCAATAGTTGCGCAAGTAACGAAACGTCAACAGGCCCTACTCAATAATATCAAATGGAGGCAAGGAGATGACTGAACGGCCTGAAACAGATCCATTCTATCTTCACGATACCATGGTACCCCGTTTTATCTATGGGACCGCCTGGAAAGAACAGGCTACTTCTGAGCTGACACTCAAAGCCCTGAATAACGGCTTCATGGCAATAGACACCGCCAACCAGCGTAAACATTATTTTGAAGAAGGTGTAGGGGAAGCGTTGCAAAACTTTTATCAAACCAGTGGAAAAAACCGTGACGACTTGTTTTTACAGACTAAATTCACCTATCTCGAAGGACAAGATAACCGCCTGCCCTATAGCCCCGGGGCTGAGACCAAAACTCAGGTAGAGCAGTCTTTCCTTTCATCCCTGGAGCATTTAAAAACGGATTATCTGGATGCTTACCTGCTGCATGGTCCATCACAGGCTCATGGACTCAGTGACCGTGACTTTGAAGTCTGGGAAGCAATGGAAGACTTCTACCGATCAGGCCATATCAAACTTCTGGGCATCAGTAATGTAAATCATGATCAGCTGGAGTACCTGAGCCACCATGCAGCTATCAAACCCATGCTGGTGCAGAACCGTTGCTTTGCCAGAACCGGATGGGACGCGAATATACGTGAGCTATGCCATCGACATGATATTCATTACCAGGGATTCTCTTTACTGACAGCCAATACCCCACTGTTCGAAAAGCCTGAGTTTCAGGCCATTATGGCAAGGACAGGGTTAACCGGACCACAGGTCATTTTCCAGGCAGCGCTAAAAATGGGCATGATTGTATTGACAGGAACCAGTGATACAGAGCATATGCAGCAAGATCTTAATTGTCTGCAGACGCCACTGACCGATGATGAAGTTACTTTGATAGAGCAATTGATGGCTTGAAATACTATTTTTGGCATCAAGCTCAATTGCTGAACACGGCCTCTACACGGCAAGCTAAGAGTACAATTCCCTCAAATACTGGCAATTGCTCCTGCATTGTCAGCATACAGTACATCCATGTACATAAAAAAAAAGCCAGCATGAGGCTGGCTAATAAAAATAATCTGGTCGGGGTAGAGAGATTCGAACTCCCGACATCCTGCTCCCAAAGCAGGCGCGCTACCAGACTGCGCTATACCCCGAAACTCATAATTGCTTATGAAGTAAAATAGTGTTCCGGACAACATGAACAACGATACTCCTTGAAACGCCGCCACACCGGAACGGTTAATACTTTAACAAACCCACGATCTTTTTATAGTGGTGATTGCCGCAAAACAGTTACGGAATATACACAATCAAAGACTATATTTGATTTCCCTGAAGGGAAAAAAAGTGGAAAACAGAATGAAATCATTAATCATATTTTTCCTGATGCTTTTCATACCAGCTGTTCAGGCTTATGACAGTCAGACTGAAATCCGAAACCTTCAGAAAGAGATTCAGCAGCTTCGCAAAGACATCAGACGGCTTGAGAGAAGAGTAGTGGCACTAGAAGATACCGACTCTTATGGAGATAACAATACACGCTGGGGTTGTTACATGAATGATATTCGTGCCGGAGGCCTGTTTTCTCATGCCGCTACAGAGGCAGAAGCCAGGGGAAAAATATTGAGCCAGTGTACCAGTAAAAAAGGTGCCTGTTTTGATAACCAGATAACCTGCAGCAAGTCAGATTGAATAGCCCATTGATTTGCCGAACAAAGCAAACAGGCAATAAAAAAGCCCATACTCAAGAGCATGGGCTTTATATAATCTGGTCGGGGTAGAGAGATTCGAACTCCCGACATCCTGCTCCCAAAGCAGGCGCGCTACCAGACTGCGCTATACCCCGTTGACTCACTACCGCAAAACATTTTGAAGAATGTTGTGCCGAGCCAGTGGTGGCGTATTATCCCCATTTTTCTGGCGTCGTCAACAGCCAATAAAACTTTTGCTCAATTTAATAAGCTTGAGAGCTTCTGTCTGGACATATCCAGCACATCACGCCTTGTCATATTACTGACCACCGGAATACGGTTGATATCCACATGATGAAGATGCAGATAAGGGTGACTTTGACGAAACTCCCTCAAATCTCCCCGGGTTACAATCGGACAATAAGGCTGGCCAAATTGTTTCTCAAACAACCGGGTAATCTGCCTGAAACCAGATTTGGCAGGCAACAGAATTCTTTTCTTATTCCTGTCACGAACCGAGAGGAAAAAACCTTCCCGCCCGATTGCCTCTCCTGGCACAAGATAAATACCAGTCTGACGGGCAGCAGAAAGATCCAGCCGCTGGATCGTCCACAAATGCTGCTCAAAGTTCGGCATAACCACCAGCTTTTCCCGCTGGGAGGTTCCCCAGTAAACATCATACTTACCGTAAAGACTTTGTGCCCCGGGAGAATAAACACACAAACCGGTCCTCAGGGAGTCAAAGAAATCAGCCGCCCTTTTCTGCTGGCTGAACTGCGACAAACTCCAGATAACCGCTTTCTGATAATCAATTGAACTCATCATTTTGTGAACTACATCACACTCTATGTAGTTGCACGATAATACCAATAAATATGCACTGCAATAATCAAAATGGATTAGATGATAAAAAAGAATATTTCTGCAGCCCTTGCGAGCCCTGGGGATATATATCGGTGAGGTTCAGTGCTTTACAGAGCCAAGCTGTAAAGCACTAAAATTGAGCCTGTTGACATTTCGTCACAAGTCCAATGAAAACCAATCAGGTAATGAAACATCTGTACCTATGGCTTCCAGTCATATTTATCAATGCTATTTAGCGCCAGGCCGCCATCTATATTGCCATCCAGGGTAGCATCCATGGAAAAATTAACCAGGCGTCCCTGAACACCGCCTGTCAGAAGCAGCGACTGTTCCAGAAAGTTATACCCGCCCCCCAACTCAGCCTGCCAGTCGATTTCACCTCTGACACCTTTTAACAGCAGTTTATCAAAGCCGTCGGTGAAGTGATAAGAGAGGGAAAGGTCAACTCCGCTTACATCGCCAACGCCATCCACATCAACACTGCGAACGCCAATGATAGCCGACGGCATCCACCCATGTTTTACCGTCCAGCCCAGCCCGGCATAAACATGGTTATCACTTTGAGCTGCTGCGGCAGTACTGGTCAGCAACGACCCTGTTGCCATAATTGCTGTTATGAAGCCTTTTATTGTCCGGGACATTACGAGACCCCCTTTATTTTCAGGCAATGTGCATTTACTTATACGCCATTACAACTCTACATAACTGGCAAAAATAAGCAACGCACCATCAGACCTAGGAGGCGTTATCAACTCAAGCCAGAATACTTCTGACTAGACGCAAGGACACAGTAATACCCACGTCTTTAAAGTCGTTACAACAACAGCAGAAGTATTCTGGCTTGAGCCCATAGGGTAAAAAAGCACTTTGAGCACTGGAGTAAAGTGATAGGAGATTATTTATAAACAGAACCTGCCCCTACTCAATCTTGATCGCTAAAACTGATTGATCATGGTTTCCAACCGCCTGAGCCAGCATCATCTCTGTCAATCTGACCAATATCAAGCATCGGGGCTGCATCCAAGTGTTGCGCATCAAGCATAAAAGCAACCCGTTCCAATGCAGAAATCACCATGGACTGCTCCCAGTCCTGCATATCCTCAAAGCGTCGTGTAAATAAATCCTGCTGTGGGGTAGGTGCACCCTTTAACAGTTCCAATCCAGCAGGGGTCAGGCTGATCCAGACTTTCCGCTTATCCTCTGCTCCACGCTCACGACATACCAGCTCTTTCTTTTCCAGACGATCCAGAATACTGGTCACCGTTGCCTGGGTAAGACCTATCGCTTTTGCCAGATCCCCTGTTGTAATCTGGGTTGATAGCCTGAGGGTTTGCATGGTCATTAGCTGAGGCAGAGTAAGCCCCGTACAACGACTAATTTCTTTATCCTGCATATCAGTTGACCTGATAATCTGGCGCAAAAGCACCAGCGCATCCTGACTTCTTCCCATTTTTAGAGTTTCTCTCTGCAAACTTTCAGACAGCCTTACTATTCAATGCCTATTAAACAATTTCAAGCAAAAAATACATAGAAATACGATGAATAATTAGTAGTAAAAAAATGAAAAAAATGCAGAAAAAAAACCAAAACCTTGATTTAAATCGAATCAAATGCTTTAAAATATATAGAAATACTAAATTTTAGTATAACTAACATATATAAACACTATGCTTATTTCTTATAGAGAACCCCTGAAAAAAGACGGCATTGCCGTACACAACCTGATAAATAACTGCCCCCCCCCCTGGATAAAAATTCTTTGTATTGCAATCTATTGCAATGTACTGACTTTTCCAGAACTTCCATCATTGCTGAGAGTAATGACGGCGATATTATTGGCTTTATTTCGGGCTATATTGCACCAGAAAGCCCGGAAACTCTGTTCATCTGGCAGGTAGCTCTGGATCAGAGATATCGTGGAAAAGGCGTTGCATCACAGATGTTAAGCAGACTTTTCAATCGGAACGAAGCCCTTCAGAGCCTGAAAACAACTATCTCCCCCAGTAATGCCCCATCTCAAAAACTATTCCAGACCTTTTTCGAAAACCACGGAATGACCGTTGAAACCATCGAGCATTTCAAAGCTGGTGTTCATCTCGACAGTGATCACGAAGATGAAATTCTCTATCTCGGTACAAGAATGGAAGCCAAAGAGTCAGTAACGGTTCAGACCAGCAACAAACAACACCATCACCTTACAGAGGCAACCGGATAAATGAATATCTTTGACGAGCTGGAATCAGACGTGCAATGCTATGCGCGCTCCTTCCCCCAAGACATTTCACCGGGCACAGGGCGAGTTCCTGTATGATGAAAATGGTAACGAATACCTTGATTTTCTGGCTGGAGCAGGAACGCTCAACTACGGCCACAACCACTCGGTATTCAAGGAAGCGTTACTGGAATATATCCAGGCAGATGGCATCACCCATGGTCTGGACATGCATACAAAAGCCAAAGAGGCTTTTCTAACCACCCTCAGTGAAAAAATCCTGAAGCCAAGAGCCCTGGACTACGTCGTACAGTTTACCGGTCCAACGGGAACCAACGCGGTTGAAGCAGCCCTGAAGCTGGCAAGAAAAGTAACTGGCAGAACCGAAGTAATTGCCTTCACCAACGGGTTTCACGGTGTCAGCCTTGGCTCACTGGCCGCCACAGGCAACAGTCATCATCGCAGTGGGGCCGGAATCAGCCTGAGCGGTGTCAGCCGGCTCCCCTATGACGGCTACCTGAATGATACGATTGATACCACAGAGTACCTGGATAAAGTACTGGGTGATGCAAGCAGTGGTGTGGACCTCCCTGCGGCGGTTATCGTTGAAACCGTTCAGGGAGAAGGTGGTATCAATACAGCAAGCTTTGAATGGTTGAAAAACCTCGAGTCAGTCTGTAGAAAATACGACATATTGCTGATTATTGATGACATTCAGGCAGGCTGCGGCAGGACAGGCACTTTCTTCAGCTTTGAAGACGCTGGCATTAAACCTGATATTGTCACACTGTCAAAATCCCTCAGCGGCTACGGCCTGCCATTTGCCATTGTATTGTTCCGCCCAGAGCTGGATCAGTGGAAGCCAGGCGAACACAACGGTACTTTCCGCGGGAATAATCTGGCCTTTGTCACTGCCAAGGCTGCTATCGATCACTACTGGTCTGATAATGGCTTTTCCGAAGCCATTAAAAAGAAATCACTTTATGTATCCAATCGCCTGAAAGACATTGCTGAAAGTCATGGAGCTGAAACACTGAGCACACGTGGGCGAGGCATGTTCCGAGGAATTGACTGCGCCAGCGGAAAGCTGGCGGGAAAAATCACCCGCAGCTGCTTTGAAAATGGACTGATTATTGAAACCAGCGGTCCCGAAGACCAGGTTATCAAACTCCTGTGTCCACTGATTACCAGTGACGAGAACCTTGAAAAAGGGCTCGATATTATTGAAGGCGCTTTTTCAGAAGTCTGCTCTGCGCATCGCTCCACCACTGGAGCAACAAAACAATTCAACAACCTGTTTCAGGTCGCCAGCTGAGAAAATAAAAATGATAGTACGTACACTTCAAGACGCAGAACAGTCAGAACGCCGGGTCGTATCTCCTGATGGCCATTGGGAGAGCACTCGCCTGCTGTTAAAAAACGACAACATGGGCTTCTCTTTTCATATCACCACTATTTATGCCAATACTGAGACTCATATCTGGTATCAGAACCACCTGGAATCTGTTTACTGCATCAGTGGTGAAGGTGAAGTGGAAACACTGGCAGACTCAAAAATTCATGTCATCAAACCGGGCACCATTTACATCCTGGATAAAAATGATGAGCACCTTCTCAGAGCCCATAGCGAACTTAAACTGGCCTGTGTGTTCAACCCGGCACTGAGTGGTCAGGAAGTACATGATAAAAATGGTGTTTACCCACTTCTGGAATGCCGTTAACCAAGGCCACCACATGTAAGCCATGAACCTTTCAAACGATTGCTATCCATCAAGGGTATCTTCCAGAGAAAAAATTATCCGGCGCACTGCGCCGGTTATTTACCCTTCAGACGAAGGCCCACCGGAGCACCTGAGCAACTCCCTGCTTCAGCAATACCTGGAAAAAGGGTACATGCTGATTCCTGACCTCTTTAATGCACAAGAGGTAGCTACTTTCCTTGAAACTGCTGAGTACATGAGACGGAATACAGACATTCTGACCTCTCCTCAGGCAATCACTGAAATCAGTAGCGGAGAGCTGCGCTCGGTCTTCCAGATTCATGAAAACCACTCCGGGTTCTCAGAGGTGGCCTGCGATTCCCGAATCACGGATATCGCCCGTTTCATTCTTGGCGGCAGTATCTACATTCACCAGTCCAGACTTAACCTGAAGCCCTGCTTCCGGGGTCAGGAATTTTACTGGCATTCCGACTTTGAAACCTGGCACGTTGAAGACGGTATGCCGGACATGAGGGCCCTCAGCTGTTCCATCCTGTTAACCGATAATGATGCCAGAAATGGTGCCCTGATGCTGTTTCCCGGCTCTCACCAGGAGTTCATTTCCTGTGCAGGTGAAACACCGGACAACCACTATCTCAACTCATTAAAGAAGCAGGAGTATGGGGTTCCCAGTGACCAGGGTCTGTCATACCTGGCTGACAAGTATGGTATTGACTGTGCTGAAGCCAGAGCGGGTTCTGTTCTGTTTTTTGACTGTAACACTATGCACGGTTCAAACAGCAACATCACCCCCTTTCCCAGAAATAATCTATTCATTGTTTACAACCACGTGGATAACCAGGTAGGTGAGCCATTTTGCGGTAAACCTCCTCGACCGGAATTCATATGCTCCCGCCAAAACATCAAACCGATCAATATGAACCAGTAAAAATGACGCATACCGTTGAAAAAATTGGTGGCACATCGATGAGCCGCTACCAGGATGTTTTGAAAAACATCTGGATGAATGAAAAAAACGGCACACTCTTCAACCGGATCTTTGTCGTTTCGGCCTATGCCGGAGTGACCGACCTCCTGCTTGAGCATAAGAAAAGCGGTGAGGCCGGGGTATACAGAACCTTTGTCGAGGGCGAAAAAGAGGATGCCTGGCAGGATATGCTGGGCAAGGTAGAAACCCATCTGCTGGAGATAAACAGCAGAATGTTCACTGAACACTACCTGGCACAGGCAAATCAATTTATCCGACAGCGGATCGCGGATGCCAAAATCTGTATGACCAGCCTTCACAGCCTGTGCTCGTATGGCCACTTTCAACTGCAGCAACATCTGGTTACAGTACGGGAAATGCTAGCGTCCATCGGCGAGGCCCACAGCGCTTTCAACTCAACCCTGCTCCTTAAGGCCAATGGGGTTAATGCGAGGTTTGTTGATCTTTCTGGTTGGAAAAGCAGTACTCCGCACCCTATGGACGACATGATCCGTGAGGCTTTTGAGTATCTGGATCCCTCCAGACAGCTACTTATTGCTACCGGTTATACCCATTGCGAAGAACAGTTGATGAAAACCTTCGACCGGGGTTATAGCGAAATGACGTTTGCCAGAATTGCGTCAATTACTGGAGCAAAAGAGGCCATCATTCACAAGGAATATCATCTCAGCAGCGCTGATCCTAAACTTGCAGGCAAAGACAATGTGATTCCCATCGGAATGACCAACTTTGACGTTGCCGACAAGTTATACCAATTTCATTTTCAAAATATGTCACGAATTCTGCGATTGCCTTTATACTTTAAATAGCCTGTTGTTCATCCCGTTAATGTCATGCCTAAAACTCCCGATTTTCCTGAAAACTTTCACGATGCA
>NZ_LUKQ02000181.1 GCF_001647025.1 Endozoicomonas atrinae | reverse complement strand
ACCATTCGCACCGGAGTTAAACAGCTCAGAAAGGCTATGGGAGTGGATGCGGGAGCATGACTTATCAAACAAAGCATTTTCAGGTTATGAAAATATTGTAGATTGTTGCTGTGAAGCTTGGAATAACCTTTGCAGCGAAGCTGGTCGACTGTTCAGTCTGTGCTCCCGTGATTGGGCAGTTATACAGTAGTTAGAAAATTCAATTGGTATTACATCATGGCTGCTCGAGGCGGGCAGTATTCTGGTACTGAATACGATACACAGACGGATCTTGTTCGCCACTTTCTTGGCTTTATCGGTATCCAGGATGTTGAGTTTGTTTATGCAGAGGGGCTTAACATGGGAGATGATATCAAGAGCCAGGCAATCAATGATGCAGTGGAAGCAATAGATAATCTCGTTGCATGATGAAGAACCTTGAATCAAAAAAAATCCCGGGTGCCGCAAAAGTAATGATACTGTTGCGGCTCGTTGTCAGGCGGCAGTAATGATAAGGTATTTATCCATCAACTCATCCTGAGTTTCTTCGCAGTCCGGGTTCTTCGGAATGCAGTCCACTGGACAAACCTGCTGACACTGAGGTTCATCATAATGGCCAACACACTCCGTACAGAGTAGAGGGTCAATCTCGTAAATTTCTTCCCCGGGTGAAATAGCACTATTAGGGCATTCCGGTTCGCAGACGTCGCAGTTGATGCAATCGTCAGTAATCATTAAAGCCATAGGTGACCTTTGGAATTCAGCTCCGCCTGATTCAGGCATGTAAAACAATTCAGGCGGTTAGTATCTCAGTTTCCGTTGAACTTATCTGTCAGTGCTTTCTGAACACATGGCGATACAAATTTGGAAATATCCCCACCAAGGGAGGCAATTTCACGAACCAGAGTAGAGGAAATATAGGAGTATTGCTCTGCAGGTGTTAGAAAAAGGCTTTCCACTTTTGGTGCCAGCACCCGGTTCATATTGGCCATCTGGAATTCATATTCAAAGTCCGAAACGGCTCTTAACCCCCGGAGAATAACCTGAGCCTGCTGCTCTTCCACAAAGCTTGCAAGCAGAGAGCTGAAACCAGTCACCTGAACATTTGGCAAGTGAGCGGTGGACTCTTTGGCAAGGTTGACCCGCGTTTCCAGATCGAATAGTGGCCTTTTTTTGGGGCTTTCAGCAACGGCAATAACAATGGTATCAAACAGCTTGGCCGCTCTTTCAACGAGATCCATATGGCCCTTGGTAATAGGGTCAAACGTACCAGGATAGATTACCTTGATCATTAAAAATGACTCTCCGGCCACAAATCCAGCAACAGATCAGAGATACAAGAAATATCAAGAATTCTACTTTTCATTAGAAAACTGTCTTGTAATTGGTTGGACAGACCCCAAGTGAAGCAGCCCACTGATCTGCGAATATGGCGACCTTTTTTTAGTAAAAGGGCATGTTAACGAAATAGTCAAAAGGGTTCAAATGATCAGAGATCTATCGCGCTTAATGTAGAGAATATAAATAGTTTCAGGAGTCCCACATACATTTGAACATAGCCAAAAGCATCCAGTCTCCTGTTAATAGCCTGAGAATATTAAACTGTAATGTGATCTTAACCGGCGGGTGGAGCAGATGGCTGAAGCTGGGTTACCATAACTGACATATTATCCCCTGAGCCAGCTTGATAAGCCTTGGCTACTGGCCGTGCAGCAGCGACGTGGACAGGCTTGCCTTGATCCAGTTGATGTTGAACTGTTCTGGCAATATCTTCCGAGAAAGCTACCTCGGTAATACCATCACAAACCTGAATGAGTGTTCCTCTTGAGCATTCACCGGCGGGTATTTTGGTGACTTTGCCGCGGGCACTGATGGCTCCGTTCAGAGAGTGGTCTCCTAAAGATCTGGCTACGGCCAGCTGCCCGTTAACTCTTGGGGTTCCATTAACATTAATAACGCACCCCCCTCTTTTCTCAATGGAGTGCTTATATCTGGGGTCATCAGGTTCGGCATCTTCACTGATTTGACGGGTTTGTCCATTGTTATCAATCAGAATGGCTCTGGAGTCGCCAAGGTTAATTACCCATAGATCACCGTTGATCCGCAGGGCAATATTGGCCGTTGTGCCAGATTTTTGCAGTTCATGAATAAAAGGTTCAGCAGGTTGCCCCGGTGGTATCAGAGGACCTTCATTATCCAGATCAACCAGCGCCCACTTAAGTGCATTCCAGATGCCGGTATCGTTTAAACCATCTGGATTCCATTTCTCAAGACTTCGTTTGAGGTGCCTGATAATATGTTGACTTGCATATTGTGACCACCCACTTCCCCCGTGCCCATCGAAAATGCCGGTGATATCAATTTCAACAGGCATGTGGTTGATCATGACTGTAAAACGGTCCGCTATGTGAGCATCTTCCATGTTTGGTCTTGCTCCCTGAGAAGAAGCAATACCTGTTTGAGTACCGGGAATGGGCTCATAGTGAATGGTAGCTTTTCCTGAGAAAGGGGGAATGCGTCGAATAATCTGAGCGTGAGTTCTGTCAGATGGTAGCTCAATCCCAAGCATCCCCTGATAATAGACAGCAGCCCTTGGATCACCAGCAAACGCTTTTGGGCAATGAGTAAGCTGCCTTTCTGCAGCGCATAGCTCTTTTTTCAGTTTATCCTGAACTCTCTGTGGATCAGTGACAACTTTGTACTCCAGGTTTTTGACAGGTTGAGGCAGTTTCTGGACTGCTCCTTGCCGGAGAGCGGGTGTTGTTTTTGAACGGGTAAAGGGATAAGTCAGGCAGTTAAAAATATATTTGTATGGTGTAACACTGGCGTATATCAGAAATTTCAGAAGAGACTTGATGGTGTACATGATGGCCTTGCCAATCTTACAGCAGACATTGGCAATGGTAGCTACTGTACGCCCTAACCAGCTGCCTTTTTCTTGAGCTTCTGGTGCTGGGGGCTGGTCAACTCCAGTGGTTTGGGAGCAGGCAGGTGTTACAACTTGATGCATCAAAGTAGTCACTATGTGATAGATACATATAGTGACTGACCTTGCTGACAGTGGATAGTTCAGTATTCCCCGATAGAAAATCGAGGAAGGGGAAAATGTCAGATGCCTTTGACGGAAAGGCGGCTCCTGAAGTAAATCAGGAACCTGAAAATGGCAGGGGTTATTTTCCTCCGGAAAGGAATGCCAGCATTTTTTCCTGCAGCCATCCGCCATAGGGAGGATAGATCATTTTTGCACTGTTCAACTTGCCTTTAGTTAACACTGCTTTCGCTTTGGAAAATGTCTGGAAGCCCTCGTAACCGTGGTAGTGTCCCATTCCTGACGGGCCTATGCCACCAAAAGGCATATCTTCAACCGCAACATGGAACAGGCACTCATTGATGCAGACTCCACCGGAATGAGTCTGCTCCAGAACCTTTTCCTGATTTTTAGTATCAGAACCAAAGTAATAAAGTGCCAGCGGTCTGGGTCGTTCCTGAACAAATTGAATCGCCTCTTCAAGGCTATCAACACCAATAACAGGAAGCAGAGGACCAAAAATTTCTTCTTGCATAATACCCATGCTATCGGATGGATTCTCAATCAGGTGGATGGGTATTCGACGGCTTCCGTCGTTAACTTCTTCGTTACCTGGCGTATGAACAGTTGCTCCCTGCGCTTTGGCATCATCAAGCAATTTCAATAAACGCTGATGGTGACGGTCATTGATGATAGAGGTGTAATCATTATTCCCGTTGACCTTTGAGTACATTTTTCGAAAGGCTTTCAGGTAATGTTCAATAAATGCGGCCTTTTGGTCATTTTTTACCAGAATATAGTCTGGTGCTACGCAGGTTTGACCAGCGTTCAGGGCTTTTGCATAGCAGATTCTTTCAGCCGCTTCCTGAATGGGAAAGTCGTTATCCACAATAACTGGTGACTTGCCTCCCAGTTCCAGAGTTACCGGTGTCAGATTTTTTGCCGCGGCCCGCATCACATGGTGCCCGACTGGTGTAGAGCCGGTGAAAATAATATGGTCAAAGGGCAGGCTGGTAAACTCGGTAGCGACTTCAGCATCACCACAAACCACCGTGACCAGATCTGCCGGGAAGGTTTGCTCAATAATACGGGCGACCAATTCAGAAGTTTTGGGTGTGAACTCTGACATCTTGATCATGGCCCGGTTGCCTGCGGCAAGAATCGTCAGTAATGGGCCGAGAGACAGGAACAGTGGATAGTTAAAGGGCACCACAATGCCCACAACGCCCAGCGGCTGGTAAACCACTTTGGCTGAAGCGGGTAATAGCTGAGGGCTCAGCTTGCGCTTGCTGGGTTTCATCCATTTTTTGAGTCGCTTGAGCGTATAGTGGATATTGCCAAGGTTTGGCATAAATTCGGTAAGTAAGGACTCACTTCTTGCTCGTCCACCAAAATCAGAATCTAAAGCAGAGAGTAATGCGTCCTTATTGCTCAGCAATGCTTTCTCAAGGGCCTTTATGCGGGCCACCCGTTCCTGATAGCTTGGGTTAGGGTCTTTCAGAAAAGCTTTCTGCTGAATGGCAAGAAGATCTTCCAGAGGGGTTGTGATGTGCTGGGTTACTTTCCTGTGCTCTGTAGTGATGGGGTCGGCAGCGCTCATGATTATCTCCCTCTATGAGTTAATTAATTGTTTTAGTTGTTATTTTTCTTTTTAATCTGTGTTTCACAGCCATGTTGAGAGGGTTTCTGCACTGATGACAAAGAGCAGCTCAACAAAGCCTCGAATAGCAGGATTAGCGTGTTTATGTTATTTTTAGAGTAATTACTCTAAATCGTCAATCCCTTATTATTGTGAAATGTATTTTGCCCTTTGTTTTCCAAGGCTGAGAATAAGGCAGAGCCGTTTACTACTCTCAATGGTTATTTGGTTAAAAAAGTATTTATGGCTGGAAAGACTCGCAACAAAATTCTCACTGCTGCGCTACAGCTTTTCAATGAGCAGGGAGAGAGAGTTGTAACGACTAATCACATTGCCAGCGATATTGGGATATCCCCTGGCAATCTTTACTACCACTTCCGAAATAAAGAAGCGATTATTCTGGCTCTGTTTGACGATTTCCAACAGACCCTGACGGAAGAAATCGTCCTGCCTATAGAAGTCGGAATAACACTGGAAGACAAACAGCAATATCTGGAAGCCTTACTGGCCAGTATGTGGCAATACCGCTTTATATTCCGGGATCTGCACAGCGCTGTAGCCCGAAGTGATGAGCTTCGGGCTATGTTCCAGGGGTTTGCCAGGCTCTGTATCAGTATGATTGAACAGGTTTTCAGAGGCTTGATTATTTCATGCCTGATGAAAGCCAGCGATGAAGAAATTGAAGCGCTGGCTCTGAATACCTTCATGGTACTGACCAGCTGGCATGAACTGGTACATGGTGTTTTGCACCCTGAGCAGAAAGAGCCCTCCAGAGAAATGCTGAACCGGGTTATTTACCAGGTGTTAATCATGGATCGGGGGTTTATTACAGCAGAAGCCATGGAGTCTTTTAAAGCGCTGGAGCAGACTTACTTCTCCTCCCTGGATATTCAATAACCCATATTTATACCCGTCAACTTTTCAGGACACCATTATGAGCTGGGTGACGCTTCAGGTAATTAGCGAAGAAAATGTATTTGCTTTTACTTCTTGATTGAGATTCAGCAACAGTCGTCGATGTAAAAGGAATAATTCCCATCATTGAAGCTTATTCTGGTAAGGCTTCAAATGGATTTACTTTTTCAGGAAGAAACTATGCCCATTCCAGGTACTCATAATAATCGCACCCCTCTTACACCGGTTCAGCATGACGATCAGGAACCAGTTGGTAAACAGGGGGGGAAGGAAGTTCTGGAAGTGAGGGGTAAAGGGTTGCGAGCACACTCCTCTGATAGCCGATATGAATCAACAGTGCCCAGAAAAAGAAAACTGGGCAACATGAAAATAAAATCTGCACCTCCTCAAAAAAAACTCATTCGCAGTAGTCATCAGGATAAAGAAAACCTGGATCTTTCCATAACGGGCACAGCAATACCTCTCAAAACTAAAGGTACAAAATCTAAAGCTGCACAAGAGGCTTTGCCTGAGAGGAGCCAGGTTGCAGCGTTATCAAAGAACCAGCCCGCAGAAAAGCTTGACACTGATGGGCTGAGTAAGGAGTTACGTCAATCTTTTCTGGCATGGAATGATGCAATCAGTGGAGCGAAAAATTATACGAGCGCAGTTGTTGAGCATCTTTTTGATGAAAGTTATCCAAAGGGTGATGCAAAAGAGGCAAAAGCCAAAGCGAGCGCAAAGATAGATGCGCTACTGGAAAATCCGGAATCGAATCTTGCCAAATTTGAAAGTACGCTCCTGGAAACCTGGAAGCAAACGGCATCCCCGGCTCATATTGATGTTCTAAAAAGTAAATTAAAGGGTAGATTGGTCGTTGCCTGGGCGAGAATGAGTGGGGGGGACCTTTATAAGTTACAGGTAGTGACTGAAGCGCTCTGCTTACAGCCTGGAGGGGGGCACTATCAAACCAGGGAGCTGAAAGAGTTCATTAAGCATCAAGATAGAGTGCTTGAAGAGTTTCGGGATGGCTTTATCTACGATGGTGAAAATGCAGTTGATCCTCTGCAACCCAGTGGGAAGGTGCATCGCAGTAATAAGAAAGTAATTTCAGTTGAATCTTCTTATCTACGTTCGGAGCCTGGAACTGTCAGGAACGACCGGAATCCTGATATCAGCCTGTCGAATGTAAATGACCCTTCTGGGCTTAAGGTGGAAAATGATCTTGTTATTAAAAATGCGGCTGGAGGTGTTGTAACCGATTCAGTTTCTTTTTCTGAAGGTTCATATTCTTGGCATGGCGCTTCAGTGGAAATGGAGCTCAGGGATGAGAAAATTGCAGGACAATTGAAAAGCAGAAACCCTAACGAAGATGGTGAGTTTGCAGCGAGAATACGAGCCTATATTAATCACCATTTGTCACATGATCGAGATATTAAGGAGCTGGGTATTGGGGCGGATGCAAATATCTGCCTGTTTGATGATGATCCGGATTCTGGTGTCAGGAGCCTTAAGCCTGGAGTACAGGAAATTCTTGATGAACATCATCTGGCTCTGATCGTTCCCAGCGGCAGGGTAACAAGAGGCAGACCTATATCTGATCAGCTGCATAAGAATGCGAAAGCTACAGGCCTGTCGGGTTACCGGGATAGTATGTTGCTAATGGAGCCCGTGACTTCGGAGAATTTGCAGATATTCAGAAAACTGGGGAATGATTCTGCTTTGAAGGAGGATATTTTTTTCCCTAGGAAGACACTTGAAGGTGATGACATTAACCAGTCAAGGCCAGAGGAGCCAGAATCCATCACTCATCGGTTACTGGAGGATCGTAATCAGTTCAGCTTGGACTTTAAAGATAGAGTGATGACTGACCATGCTGTTATTGTTGGGCCAAACTACATTGTTGGTAATACTGCAGATGCCAAGGGAATTGCAACGGAGGTAAAGAAGCTAACTTACGGCGAGTCTGAGTCCGCAGAGGTCTGGGGCCATGAAAGGCCTTCTGAAGATCAATATAATGAATTAACAGGGGGGACTGCTCGGGTGCTTGCAGGCTTGTTCAATGAAATAGTTGCTAAGACAGCTGCTAAAGAGAAAGGCTCATAATTGAGCCTTTCCAGTCTTTTGTATCAATCGATAAGGTTTATTGCTTAGCAGATACGGTCAGCCTTGTAGTAGGACTCCCCGGTATCAATACCTGCATCAAACTCAGTCTGGCCACTGCGGCTGGAAGTTCTCAGCTCTTCGCGGGAAGCAGCGGTTTCTTTAGGCAACAGATGGTCTACAGCTGCTTTTTCTTCCAGAAGTTCCTGTTCAGTTTTCTTCATCATTGTCTGACCATAGTCATTAATGTGAAGATTCTGAACAATCTGGTAGCTGCCAAACTCGCAGACGACAGGGAAAGAGTAGTAGATGCCTTTGGCAACACCGTAGCTGCCATCGGAAATAATACCCATGGATACGATGCGGCCATCACTGCCCAGAGCCCAGTCACGCATATGGTCAAGAGCAGCCTGTGCAGCGGATGCAGCACTGGATAGGCCACGCCATTCGATGATTTCAGCACCACGCTTCTGGATACGAGGTGTGTATTCTTCCTTGTACCACTTCTCATCGATCATATCGATGGCGGCTTCATCACCCAGTACCTGAGCATGGTGCAGATCAGGGTACATGGTTGGGGAGTGGTTGCCCCACACGCAGACACCTTCGATATCTGAAGGGTTTACACCCAGCTTGTTACCCAGGATGCCTTGCGCACGGTTGTGATCCAGTCGGGTCATGGCACAGAACTGGGATGGGGCCAGGTCTGGAGCATTGCGGGACAGAATCAGGCAGTTAGTGTTTGCAGGGTTACCAACCACCAGGGCTTTAACATCACGGTTAGCTACTTCGTTCAGCGCTTTGCCCTGTTCGGCAAAGATAACGGCATTGGCTTCCAGCAGGTCAGCTCGTTCCATACCCTTGGAGCGAGGACGGGCACCAACCAGCATGGCGTAGTGAATGCCACGGAAACCATCAAACGGATTGTCGTGCAGGCTGATACCGTGAACCAGTGGGAAGGCGCAGTCTTCCAGCTCCATGGCAACGCCACGAAGTTTGTCCATAGCCTGTGGGATCTCAACCAGTTGCAGGATCACAGGCTGATCAGGCCCCAGCATTTCACCGGCAGCGATTTTGAACAGCAGAGAGTAGCTGATGTTGCCAGCTGCACCTGTGACCGCAATTCGTACGGGTTGTTTCATGGGGAACTGCTCCTTAGAGTTTTCAGGTTCGTTCTTAGATTAGGAATACGTCCAAATCGCCATGAGCCATTCTTTATGGAAACTTCTTAAACTAAAAAGTCGTAAAAGAGACACCCGACCCACGGCATCCATAATTGTAAGCCTGTGGATAATACAGCGTTCAGACGCACTGTTTATTTGATAAAGATCAGCCGCGCACAGATTACTGATATCGTTTCGGTAAGTCCATATGTGAGGCGTTGATTATTGTTGTTTTTTTATGCGAGACCAGAGGCTGAAGCTTACTTGCCCAGCGGTTTTACTTTTCTCCAGCTGCCAGTTTTCAGGGACAGGCAAAGGGTTCAGTTCTTTCTCTACTTCAATGTAAATACGGCTGTTTTCACTCAGGTAGCCATTGCTCTCAAGCAACTGGCATGCAGGCTCCAGCAGATTCATCCGAAACGGTGGATCCAGGAAAATCAGGTCAAAGCTGGTTTCAGCCGCTTGGTTTAGCCAGCTAAGACTATCAGTCTCAACAACGTTCGCATGCTCTGCTTTTAATAGAGCGAGGTTGCTCTTTAACGTTCTGGCAGCGACCGGGCTTTTTTCCAGCAGGGTTGCTGAGGAGGCACCTCGGGAAAGTGCTTCCATCGATAGCGCTCCGGTACCACTGAATACATCCAGAACCCTGGCTCCGGGGGTAATCATTGTCAGCCAGTTAAATACCGTTTCTCGCACACGGTCCGATGTCGGGCGCAATCCCGGAACATTGGCTACGGGTAACTTACGGCTTCGCCATTCACCCGCAATAATACGCAGCTGACCACCACCGGTGTGACCAGATGCTGTTGCAGGGTGTGTGGTTGAACGTTTTCTATTTCGTGGTTTGCTTGTCATTGACGAGTATCTGCCAAAACGGATCTGGCGCGAGGATACTCTTTAGTCCCCCCCAAGATCAAAGGGGGCAACCCGTATCTTTCTGAAAGAAGGTAAATGGTCATCCAGTATACTTGTGATCTTAGACTCCTGAGCTTTCTCTGTAAGCAGATGTACAGTTTCAGGCTCTCCTGGACTGGTGGTTTGTATTTGAACTACCTCCTTAACCATGACTCCTCTATGTTCCAGAGTTGCTGAGAGTGATTCAAGAGTGCAACCTTGCCCCCTATTTACCTCTCCACAGAGCAGGAACTCGGTTTGGAGATCTCCGGGTGGGATGACCGGCTTATCTGTTAGTTCAGAGCACGGGAAGCCAAGAGAGTACTCAGCTCTGGAGTGAGGTGTTGCTATCGACTTGGCAGCTTGTGAAATATCAGCCATGACTGCGGAGGCTGTTGGTTTGGCCCCAGCTCCAGGGCCACAAAGTGTTAGCTCACCAGTAAGGTCGCCTTTAAGGCTTACTGCATTTTCTTCATATTTTACGGTTGCAAATCGGTGCTCTTTTGGAATCAGTGCTGGATAGACTGCCCGATATACACCTCTATCTGTTTCACAGGCGATGGCAAGTGGTTTGATTACATACCCGCACTCTGCTGCTGCTTTGATATCCGGTGGTGTTATTTGGGAGATTCCTTCCCGGAAAATAGTATCTGTAAAGGGTACCTTAAGGGTCATTGCGCTTAAGATGGCAAGTTTGTTGGCAGCATCACGACCCTCTACATCTGCAGAGGGGTCAGCTTCAGCATAACCTTTGTCCTGAGCATTTTTTAATGCTGTTGCATAATCTATCGCATCTTCCTGCATAGACGTCAAAATAAAGTTGGAAGTACCGTTAACAATACCCGACACAGAGTGGAAGGTATTTCCGGGAGGGTTGTTCTTCACATGATTTATCACAGGAATTGCTCCAGCAACGCTGGCCTCAAAACCTATAAGCACCTTATGTTCATCAGCCAGTTGGATAAGTGGGTTACCATCTTTTGCAAGTAAGGCTTTGTCGGCTGTTACTACGGGTTTACCTAGTCTTATGGCCTTTTCAATGAGCCTGTAAATAATTCTGTGTAAACGCCACCAAAACTATTACTCCTTGAACCGGTCAGGAAACATAATTTCAAACCGGTTCATGGCTGCTTTCCAGTTCCTGATCGGCATGGTCCATTTCTCGGAAGCTTTTTCCATGGCCAGATAGATTATACCAATTGAATTTTCTAACTACTGTATAACTGCCCAATCACGGGAGCACAGACTGAACAGTCGACCAGCTTCGCTGCAAAGGTTATTCCAAGCTTCACAGCAACAATCTACAATATTTTCATAACCTGAAAATGCTTTGTTTGATAAGTCATGCTCCCGCATCCACTCCCATAGCCTTTCTGAGCTGTTTAACTCCGGTGCGAATGGT
>NZ_LUKQ02000180.1 GCF_001647025.1 Endozoicomonas atrinae | reverse complement strand
ACCATTCGCACCGGAGTTAAACAGCTCAGAAAGGCTATGGGAGTGGATGCGGGAGCATGACTTATCAAACAAAGCATTTTCAGGTTATGAAAATATTGTAGATTGTTGCTGTGAAGCTTGGAATAACCTTTGCAGCGAAGCTGGTCGACTGTTCAGTCTGTGCTCCCGTGATTGGGCAGTTATACAGTAGTTAGAAAATTCAATTGGTATTACCTGGGTGGTGATTTTTTACCTGAAGAAAAGGTGGTCAGGGTACTTCAAAGAGATGCTCATGCTTGGGCTGAAGTCTGGGTTGAAGGGCAGGGGTGGGTTCGTTTTGACCCCACGGGAGCCGTAGCTCCCGAACGGATTGATCTTGGGATTGATGAAATGATTGAACAGGGTGGCTTGCTGCAGGGGCAGATTCCCCTTGCTTACCGTTTTGGGCAGACAGACTTCCTCAGGTCGGTTCGACAGGGTTGGGAACGGCTTGAGTATCGCTGGCAGAAGTCCGTAGTGCAGTACCAGCAGGCAAGACAGCAGTCTTTTATGAAAGAGTTGTTTGGCACGTCATCCTTTTATTGGCAGCAGATCGGTATGCTTGGTGCATTATTAGCACTGTTCCTGATGCTCTATGGGATTTTTGCTCTGTTTCAGCGGCCTGCACTAAACCCTCATCAAAAGCTCTGGTTACGGCTTGAACGTAAGCTTGCCAAAAGAGGCTTTGAGCGTCGCGCAGGAGAGGGGGCAAAGGATTTCGCGTTGAGAGTCAACGCAGAAAACGCTACGACAGGTAAGCAATTATTATCGATTGTTGATCTCTATATTCAGTCGGCATACTCGGAGCGTCTGAGCATGGATAAACAGTTGCTTGACCGGTTGAGCAAAATGATCAAGCAACTGTGAGTCCCCATATTCGTGCCCAGTTGAGAACGCCCTCTAGGGCGTCGCTACATAGATGCCTTTGTAAGTTGCGATGTTGACGGGTGACTTCCCTTCTTTCCCAGTTGAATATAACTCAACCGTTAGTTCCAGTTTGGCATTGCGACGTTCATTCAAGCGGTCAAAAAACGTGTCTGGAACATTAGCGCTGCAGCGGGCTGATATTCGGCCTTTGCCAGGAGCATGGTAGGTCAGTTGGGAATCGGCAATAACGGCAGCGCAGTCCTGTACACGAGTTCTTGCATGTAATGTGGTGAAGAGCCAGCCACAGATGGTTGCCAGTGCGGCAATACTTCCGCCAAAGGCCGTTCCTTTGTCGTTAATATTGGGCTCCAGCGGACAGCTGATTGCCAGCTCTCCATTGTTGAACTGATCAAAACTGACTTCCATGTTATTCAGCATAGGGATGTTGTCTTTTATCCATGCTATCAGTTCTGGTGTAAACAGGGATTCCGGTGTTGCCGCGTCCATATTGAAGGCCATCACTCGTCTGAGATTCAGTTGAATATGATAGAAATAAAAAGCCCCTGAAAACAGGGGCTTTTACGTCGTTTAAAGCAGCGTTTTATCAGCTGGCTTTGGCGATGATATCGTCAGCAGCCTTCTGATAAGACTCTACCTGATCAAAATTGAGGTAGCGATAGACATCACCGGCCATGGCAGCCAGATTACTGGCGTATTCCATATACTCTGCCACGGTTGGAATCTTGCCAAGAATGGCACCAACCGATGCCAGCTCAGCAGAGCAGAGGTACACATTAGCGCCATCACCCAGACGGTTAGGGAAGTTACGGGTAGAGGTAGAAAGAACTGTTGCACCTGGCTCTACTCGCGCCTGGTTACCCATGCAGAGTGAACAACCCGGAATTTCAGTCCTCACACCGTTGTCATTGTAGATGTTGTAATAGCCTTCTTCTTCAAGCTGGGCCTTGTCCATTTTGGTGGGAGGCGACATCCAGAAGCGGGTTTTCAGTGGATCATGGTTCTGTTCCAGCAACTTGCCTGCAGCACGGAAGTGACCAATGTTGGTCATGCAGGATCCCAGGAAGACTTCGTCCACCTTGTCACCGGCAACATCCGAAAGAGTGCGTGCATCGTCCGGATCGTTTGGTGCACAAAGAATCGGCTCCTTGATTTCTGCCAGATCAATCTCGATCACTTCTGCGTATTCTGCATCAGCATCCGCACGCATCATGACTGGGTTTGCCAGCCACTCTTCCATCTTCCGGGCGCGACGCTCGATGGTACGACGATCACCATAGCCTTCGCTGATCATCCAGCGCAGCATGGTGATATTAGACTTCAGGTATTCAGTGATGGACTCTTCAGACAGTGTGATGGTACAGCCAGCAGCTGAACGCTCAGCAGAAGCGTCAGACAGTTCGAAAGCCTGTTCGACTGTCAGGCTTTCAAGACCTTCAATTTCCAGTACACGGCCGGAGAAGGCATTCTTCTTGCCTTTCTTTTCAACGGTCAACAGGCCCTGCTTGATGGCATAAAGTGGAATTGCGTGAACCAGGTCACGGAGGGTAATACCTGGCTGCATTTCACCCTTGAAGCGAACCAGAACTGACTCCGGCATGTCCAAAGGCATAACACCGGTTGCCGCAGCAAATGCCACGAGGCCTGAACCAGCAGGGAAAGAGATGCCCAGCGGGAAGCGGGTGTGGGAGTCACCACCGGTACCCACAGTATCTGGCAGCAGCATGCGGTTCAGCCAGCTGTGGATGATGCCGTCACCAGGGCGCAGGGCAACGCCGCCACGGTTCATGATGAAGTCTGGCAGGGTGTGGTGAGTTTCTACGTCGACTGGCTTTGGATAGGCTGCGGTGTGGCAGAAAGACTGCATAACCAAGTCAGAAGAGAAGCCCAGGCAGGCCAGATCTTTCAGTTCATCACGGGTCATTGGGCCCGTGGTGTCCTGAGAGCCGACAGTGGTCATTTTAGGTTCACAGTACTGGCCAGGACGAACACCGGTAACACCGCAGGCTTTACCGACCATTTTCTGGGCAAGAGTGAAGCCATGGGTTGATTCTTTGGGTGCCTGTGGACGGCGGAATATTTCGGAGTGGCCCAGATCCAGTGCTTCACGCGCCTTGTCAGTCAATCCACGACCGATGATCAGGTTGATACGGCCACCGGCCTGTACTTCGTCAAGAATAACGTCGGATTTGAAAGTGAACTCAGACAGAACTTCCCCTGACTCAGAGAGGATCTTGCCATCATAAGGGCGAATTTCAATAATATCGCCCATGTCCAGCTTATCAACCGGTGCTTCAAAGACCAGGGCGCCTGCATCTTCCATGGTGTTGAAGAAAATAGGGGCTACTTTGCTGCCTATACAGATACCACCGGCTCTCTTATTGGGGACACCCGGAATATCATCACCAAAGAACCACAGTACAGAATTGGTTGCAGACTTACGGGAAGAACCGGTACCGACTACGTCACCCACGAAAGCAACCGGCAGGCCTTTGCTCTTGATCTCTTCAATCTGCTTCAGAGGTCCTGTAACGCCATGCTCCTCAGGCTCAAGACCATCACGGGTCATCTTGTAGGCAGCACGAGCATGTAGAGGAATATCCGGGCGGGACCAGGCATCAGGTGCAGGGGATAGATCGTCCGTATTGGTTTCACCGGTGACCTTGAATACAGCAACCTTAATGCTCTCAGGCACGGCATCACGTTTGGTGAACCATTCCGCTTCAGCCCAGGATTTTAGAACGGCCTGAGCATTGGCATTGCCTGCTTTGGCTTTTTCTTCAACGTCGTGGAAGGAGTCGAAGACCAGGAGGGTGCTTTTCAGCTGCTCAGCAGCAAGTTCACCCAGCTCAGTGCTATCCAGAAGAGCAATCAGGGTTTCGATATTGTAACCACCCAGCATCATACCCAGCAGTTCAACGGCTTTCTTATTGTCAACCAATGGTGATTCAGCTTCGCCCTTGACGATAGCGGAAAGGAATCCGGCTTTTACATAGGCTGCTTCATCAACACCGGGAGGAATTCGATTTTCGAGGAGATCCAGAATGTATTGTTCTTCACTTGCTGGTGGATTTTTCAGCAGTTCAACCAGGCCTGACACCTGTTCTGCATTCAGCGGCTTCGGTGGGACACCTTCTTGGGCACGCTCTTCGACGTGTTTTCTGTAGGCTTCTAACACGAGTTCTACCCTCATCATCTGTGGCAGGCTCTTGGGCGATCCTTCGACAAACCATTATGATCTTATGGGTCCGTCAGACGTTCCAAGGAAATCTTTACCAGTGCTACAGCGGTACAGCCTTGAGCAATTCTCTTTGAAAACGGCCTTGGGCGGTTTTCATTGAAAACAGTACAGCCAGCCCCAAACCCTGAAAATGGTGAAGAGCTTTACTGGCGGTATTTCCTAAGGTTGAAGATTTCCGGCAGATAAAGCACTGGTGGCGCGGGCAGTATAGCGGAAGGTGCTTTTCAAGTTAAGTAAAGACCGAAATAACCACTATTTTTTCTGTGAATGGCTGTTTCGGTATTTGTGATTTATGTAAACAGTGCCTGAAGAGGCCGGAGTGGCGACTTCAGGGGGGAGGTGGGATTGACAAAAAGTCAGGATTCAATGATTTCGTAGCAGGGTTCGTAATGGCTGCCCGGAAGTTTCATCCGGTGCTGTTCAACAAACGACTGCAGGAGGGTGTCCATTTGTTTCATCAGTTCTGCTTCACCACTGAGCTTGTAAGGGCCATGCTCACGGATCAGGTTAACACCGTCTTCTTTTATATTTCCTGCAACAATGCCAGACATGACACGACGCAGGTTGGCTGCCAGTTGGTGGGCAGGGAGACTGCTGTGCAGTTCCAGGTTTGCCATGTTTTCATGGGTAGGTTCGAAAGGCTGCTGGAACTCCTGGTCAATCTTTAACAGCCAGTTAAAGTAATACGCATCTCCATGACGTCGGCGGAAGCGAGTTACTTTTTCCAACCCTCTTGCCATGATGGTTGCCACTCTTGCTGGATCATTGACGATGATCTGGTATTTTTCCTGGGCTTCTTTACCCAGTGTATTGCCGATGAACTTATCAATCTGCTCAAAGTAGGCTTCTGACCCAGCTGGCCCTGTCAGGATCATGGTTAGTGGAATGTCTTTATTGTCCGGGTGCAGGAGGATGCCGATCAGGTAAAGAATCTCTTCGCAGGTTCCTGGACCTCCAGGGAAGACGATAATGCCATGCCCCAGACGGACAAAAGCTTCCAGACGTTTTTCGATATCTGGGAGGATAACCAGCTCGTTTACAATAGGGTTAGGAGATTCGGCGGCGATAATCCCCGGCTCAGTCAGACCAATAAAGCGACCATTACTGATGCGCTGCTTGGCGTGTCCAATGTATGCACCTTTCATGGGGCCTTTCATCGCTCCGGGACCACAGCCAGTGCAGATATTCATTCTTCTGAGGCCCAGCTGGTAACCGACCAGCTTTGTGTATTCATATTCATCGCGGCCGATGGAGTGTCCACCCCAGCAGACAACAATATTTGGCGTCTGTTTGGTGATAAATGCGTTGGCATTTCTGAGGACCTCAAACACCAGGTGCGTAATGTCTGACGAGCTGCCATGGTCGAAACGTTTGTCACTGGTGATCAGGGATGAAACATAAAGAATATCCCTGAGTACGGAGAACAGGTTTTCTCGAACACCCCGGATAAGTTTTTTATCAACAAATGCGGATGAGGGCGCATTGATCAGCTCAAGCTTCAGTCCACGGTGCTCCTGAACAATGCGGATATCAAAATCGGTATAGGTTTGTAACAGCTCTTCAGCGCTGTCGCCTTCCATTTCATTGCTTAAGACGGCCAGGGCACACTGGCGGAAAAGGCGGTGCAGGCCAGCTTTGGTATTATCCTGAAGAATATTGACTTCACGGCTGGACAAAACTCGCATGGAGCCAACCGGGTTAACAATGGCGGAGACTACATTAGGTTTACTCATTATGCCCCCTTAGAGGATGGTGTTTGGTGTCCAGCAGTATCTTTTCGGTGGTTCTGGCAGTAACAGATACTTGTCGGACAAAAATATATTTAACTAAATATCGGATCCCTTGGGTTGAAATCGAGTGAAAATTACAGTTTCGATAGGCTGGGGAAATTAAAATTCCTATTACCATGAGCTAATTATACTGCTTTTATCTGGTTTAGATCAGTCTTGACGCAGAATGACTCCTCTGACAAATTAGTAGTGATTACAAGCCTCTTTGTCTTTCTCATTCCAATTCACGACATACTTTGTACTGCTCTTATTGTGTTTCTGTTGTGATTCGAATAGCAGGGGCTAATAAACCAGGGGGGTGTTTTTTTGTGCCAGAACCGGCTTTTCCGGGGGGGATCTGACCATGTCTATTGAACAGATCATCGACTGCTTGTGTATTCCAGAATGAATTTTTCTCTGCTGGGGTACGTTCACCGGTTTTCTTTGTCCAGTCTGTTGCTGAGACACTATAACAACAGTTGCCGCGTTGCTACCGCACAGAATGGGTTAATTTAAAACCTTTGCTCGTTGGAATGGTTTAGGGGAAGATGGTGAACACCCGCAATCCGGTTCGTTCAGCGATACCATGATTACATAGATGGAGCGTCACCCGAGCCACTGAATAATCACTTCTTTAAGGTAATCAGAAAATTATTCTCAATAATTTTGAATTGAGCCTATAAATAAGCCGTTTAGAAGACCACTTATCTTTTCTCTCACTTAACCAGGTAAAGTCAATGCAAGTTCATAGCCAGTGCAGAGCCTCACTCGAGTATGATTTACTGGAAGACAATAAATCTCCAACAAAGCACAAGGCTCATTCACTTAAAAATACAGATTCAACAATCAGTGCTGGCATAGGTAGTGATGAGAGATCCGTGGCTGTAATGAAACGTAGGGTTTGTGCAACACCGCCTGCTGAAAGCCCGAAAAGACAAGAACGTCCAGTTTACTCAATCCAGACTCAGGAGCCCATGAGAAATTCCTACGCTGCCAATACCCGTCAAGATAAGGAAGGAAATATCCATAAATCAGATGAGTCTTCGTCAACAGACATATGCTCCAGGTTATGCACCATTTTGTGATTATCCAACGTTAATCACAAAGCCTCAGAAAAAATGATCCATACCATGAAACCTCATGAACTAGATTCTGTTGACATAATCTTCCAAATCCAGCGGGGCACGTAGCACAATATTATTTTTTGCTGAGCATTAAACTCCCACAAGTTACTACTCTTTTATGAAAGTAAGAAGCAGGTTGCCTTTCACTGGATCGGACAGAGAGCAAGTATGGTGGGCTTTGTTCTCTATTTTCTGGTTTTGAGCCGGTTATAACACTTTCCTCTGGAAGCATGTGTGTTATTGGTGTCTATCTTAAGCTTCTCTGAACCAGTAAACACTCTGCTAGTCAGTAGTGGCAATTCGCTATAGTTGCTGTAAATCTGGGGGGATGACTTCAATAATCAGGTGCATCCTGCTTTGATGCTTGAAAAACCGTGTCAGGGGATCGGTTGAATTTTCTGTTTTCGATTACGAATAGCTTGATATAAGATGTTGCCATAATAACAAATGAAAGGCAGATAACAGGAGATCTCGATGCCTGGCCAGCAAGAGGTGGAAGCGTCTGTGGAAAGTGTAGTGGTGGTTGATGACCATAATTTTGTTCTTGGGTCCGTTCCCAGGGGGAAAATGCGAGAGGAAGCACTGTGCCATAGGGCAACCTATATTTTTGTCTTTAACTCAAAAGGGCAGCTTTATGTGCAGGAAAGGACCCTGAATAAGGATATTTATCCGGGCTACTTTGACCCTGCTACGGGGGGAGTGGTTACCGAGGGAGAAAGCTACGATCAAGCTGCTGAACGTGAGCTGGCTGAGGAGCTTGGTATTGAGAGTGTGCCAATCACTTCTCATTTTCACTTTTTTTTCCATAATGATGACTGTCAGGTCTGGGGCAGGGTCTATAGCTGCTATTATGATGGTCCTCTGACACTGCAGGAAGAAGAGGTTGCCAGTGTGGTGCTGGAATCACCGGAAGAGGTGCTAACTAACCGGAACCACCGAAATTATACTCCAGACAGTCTGGTTGCTCTTGAGAGGCTGGTTCACTGTCTTAAAACATTCTGATGTATACCAACATAGGTAGTGTATGTTTACAGGTATTGTGAAGGGATTTTTTCCAGTTGGTCGAATTGAAAAGTTCAACGAACTGAACCGTATTACTGTACTTTTGCCGTCCACATTACTGGAAGGCCTCGAGACTGGAGCCAGTATTGCGGTGAATGGATGCTGTTTGACGGTTGTTGCTTTTGACCAGGAAAGTGCCTCCTTTGATGTGATGAAAGAGACGCTAAGGGTTACTAACCTGGGTGCGCTTGAAGAGGGGGATAAAGTCAATATTGAAAGAGCTGCACGTTTTGGTGATGAAATTGGGGGGCATCTTCTCTCTGGCCATATTCACGATACTGTTGAGATCTGTGAAATCAAGCAGGAAGAAAACAATGTGACTGTCTTCTTTCAATTTGCATCTGAATGGAAAGATTATATCCTGCCTAAAGGCTATGTTTCTTTAAATGGCTGCAGTCTTACTATCGGTGAGAAGGTTGAGGGGGGGCGTTTTTGTGTCCATCTCATTCCAGAAACCTTAAGAATTACGTCATTCGGTACAGCCGAAGTTGGAGATAGCGTTAACCTGGAAATAGATAGCCAGACTCAGGCTATTGTTACTACGGTGAAGAGCTATCTGGAATCAGTCAGGTGATGATGCATGGCATGTGTCATGGTATAGCTTTCTGACTCTCTTCATGCAAACGCAGGATTACATATCTTTAGATGTAATCCTGCACGATTCTGATAACCTGTTTTTTCATTGGCATATTGTAATAACCGTATTGCTTTATCCTGGTCACAGGGTGCTCCACCAGCGCCATACAGCATTATTACTCCCAGATTGTATGCATCCAGAGCTGGTAACTTTTCTACTTCATGCTCAGCCGCATTAATGGCTCTGATTCTTATCCTTAAATCCTTTAATGCTTCTTTTGAAACAGTGTGAATAATCATTTGAGCGTTTCGACGCCGGCATTCCAGTAATGTGATTGCCCGTAGATAGGCATCCGTTGATGGGGTAATTGATTCAATATGACCTATTGCTGTGAAAAAGTCTTCCTGGCTTTTTTCTGTCTCTAAATACCATGCTGCAGCGTAAAGATGAGCATAGTCACTTATAAGTGGCAGTGTGTTGTGTGTCAAAGCCAGGATAACTGTTCTGGCATGATAACTTCCATTCAGAGCGCCTTTCAGCAGGTAATTCATGGCAGTAGTAATCAAATCTGAGGTAGCGGTTTTTTCTGCCTCAATCATAAGCAGACTGCCAATCCGGGAGTTGGCTATGGGGTGATCGGGGGCTTTAATAAGCAATTCGTTATAAGCACTTTTTGCTTTTTCAATATGACCTGTGGACTCAAAATACATTGCTAGTGCCAAGGGATCACTGATGTGTTCAGGAGAAAAATGAGAGATAACCTGCATAAATATCTCAGGTGTCAGTTCGGGTTTTAGTGTGTTTATCATCAATAATGCAGTGGTATGGGCACCTTCATGTGATGAAAAAAGCTTAATGATATTACACAGACTATCCTTCAATTCAGCCGATATTTGCCCTGAGGCAAGGAGAGTGGAGATTGAATCTGATGGCCACTGCTGAGCCATCAATGTTATTGCTCCTGAATTATCGGGTAATTTTTCAATGACTTTTGAAAGTTCTAACAGTGAAGTGAGATTTTCCAAGACAGTATGCTGAGACCCTGTTCTGATTTGTTCGAGTTGAGCAGTAATCTGTTCTCTATAGTCAAAACGGATTAATTGGATACCGTATTCATGCAGGGTTCCTGCAATGGTCAACTTTCCACTATGATGGTCAAGAACAGCAGGGGGCACTGGCAAATCGAAGCTGGTTTTGAAAGGCCCAAACTTAATGCCCAGCGTTGGTATATGACTCTCAGGATGGGTCGTTCTTTCTTTTTCAGTCGTTGCCCGTAATTTGGTACTGAATTTACAAAAGCGTTTTGCTAAAGGGCAGACAATCCAGTTCATCACCTTACAGACAATACGATCCAGCAGGCTTGCCCCTTTTAATGGACTGAATTTCAACTTTTTAATTTTCATGGTTTTAAGATCTACTGCTCCCTGATCGACAGGGCAGTCCAGCGAACACGTCAGCATCTTTTTCTTAAGAAATAATCGGGTATACCAGCGAGGGGATTGCTCTCTATCCATAATGTCAAGCAGTTGATCAAAATCGACTGATGCTGAATCAACATTAAGGGGGCCGCTCAGGTTATCGTCTATGGAAAGATGAAGAGAGCTCACCGTGGCCGGACCAACTCGGGTATCTTTAACTAAGTATTCACCTCCACTGATAACCCTTGTGGTATTTTGCATGCCAGAAAGTGGTGACTGGTTAGCATACTGAATATACTCAGCATCTTTGACCTCTGCTGTTTGCAGATCAACAGGAATGGGCTGGCCATCTTTTACAATCATGGCACCGTTCTGACCATTAAGTGTGAGTTCTGGTGATACAACGATCTTGTCTTTGTCACATTGGAAAAGTGTTCCACCTGCCTGTACGGATAGTTCATTCGGGAAAGAAGCTCCATTTTTTGAGTCAACTACCGTTTGAAGGTCTGTGGCATTGGCGGCCACAGACTTGGCTGTGACATCGGCTTCCAGATAAGCTCCATCAGCTGGACGCCTAAGGTTGAGGCCTAGCCCCTGATATTGTACAGATAGTCTGTCGGCTGAAAGAGTTACAGGACTCTCACCAGGTAAAGTCAGAGGGACTGAATGAATCCTGGTTTCTCCTGATTCCGAAGTGACGTTGAACGTAATATTTTTTTTCTTATCCTGTTCAACCAGAAACTCCACGCCCTGTGCTTTCAGATTACCTGCAGAAAGTCCCTTGTTGGTTAAGTCAGCTTTTTGAACCTTAACGTGTGCATGTCGACTTCCAGTGTGGAGTTTGGGGTGAGAGCTATCACTCAACCGGATTGGTAGCAGTGTTTGTGATAATTCTCCATGCACACTCTCAAGTCTGATCTTGAGTTCTTCACTATTGATTTCAGGTAATACCAATTGAATTTTCTAACTACTGTATAACTGCCCAATCACGGGAGCACAGACTGAACAGTCGACCAGCTTCGCTGCAAAGGTTATTCCAAGCTTCACAGCAACAATCTACAATATTTTCATAACCTGAAAATGCTTTGTTTGATAAGTCATGCTCCCGCATCCACTCCCATAGCCTTTCTGAGCTGTTTAACTCCGGTGCGAATGGT
>NZ_LUKQ02000018.1 GCF_001647025.1 Endozoicomonas atrinae | reverse complement strand
ATCAGAACCTGATGCACAGAGTTTTTGAGAAGTTAGGCTTGGCAATGAATGACGAAAAAGTCATGAATACTTATGAGGAGCTAAGTAGCTATGGTGCTATCGCTGCATAATAGTGTCCGGAGTATTGTCTCATCAACCTTATCTGAAACCTTCTCCAACTCACAAGCTTTTATTTCAACCCGATGACCTTTCCGTGAACATGCACTCCTATAATCATTAAATATCCTTTCACATTTACGGATTATTTTTTTGAAGTTAGAATAATCCCAGATAAAGCATAATTCTCTAAATAAAACCTCAATTAAAGCAAGCTCACAAGTGATAACCATGAAGGGTTTGACATCCTTACTTCTTAAAATATTTTCATACAATTCTCTTGCTGCAGAAGTGTTTTCACTCTGAAGTAACTCACATGCGCGATTACATATTGCCTCATTGGATAATCTTACTTGAGCCTTCACGTGATCAGCGATAGCTTCAGGAGTTTTTCTGTCACTTTGACTTATAGCTTCTGATACTTCGTCACTCTGACCTACATCACCTTCGTTAATAATTTCATTTTCCAGCTTTGACCACCTGACAGCCAACTGCTCCCCTCGAATACGCCCATAGCCTGATAAATATTGCCTTTTACTCGTTTCTATTTTATTCAACCAAGCATCTTTACCAATACGACTAACTCTCACATCAGCCAGCTTGCTTTCATGAAACCAAGAATCAGGAAGATTAATAAAAGCTCGGGAGAATTGAAAAAAACAATGACTGACCTGCTCCTTTCGCAAGTTTATACACCCCCCATCCCCCAACCTTTTGATGAAACTCTTATACATCTCCACGACTAATGCCTGCTTATTTCTCCCTGTAATTTTGCGATGTCCCGCAATTTTACATGCCAGTCCAGCAGACATAACCAGAGATATGTTATTTATGAATGGAAGCAGTTTACTTAAATCGATTTTCTCCAAATCGATACCGAAAACATAGTCCATCAAAAGAAAATCCAGAGTATCAAACAGCAACTTACTATATCCTTCATTTATTTTATCTAAAAAGCCTTCAAAAGCCCGTACAATAAAAGGATCAATTTTTCGAAAAATATATTCAGCCTGCTGCAGATCAACTTTTCGCTCATCTTTAGGACAACCTCTTGTCCATTTATAAAGCCTGGCACGAACATCTATAAATAATTGAAATTCCGATTCTTTTAATGAGAACCAAACATACTTAGCTGCATTTTCCTCAATAAGCTTCAAAACATCCACAACATGCTTAACAAAAAGCGCCGGATCATTCATTGAACCCAGCAGCAGGCGCCGCTTTTTCTTAATGCCATGAAGAGAAGATAAACTCAATTCATTAGCATCCTTTATTGGCACTACTCCCTCTGCTTGCTTTTGAGTATCGGAACTATTCGGTAATACAGGGTAATGTGCGCCAGCCACTTCAGTAACAATCGGTAGTTTTTTTATCGGCTTTGTTCTTTTACCACTACCAAGTTCAGAACCTGCTATCGCAGGTTGCTGTCGAGCAGAGGGGTTTGTAGCAGCACCCTCTCCAGCCTGAACCTTCTTCCTGGCCCTTCTTTTATTTTTTCTTACTTTTCTTACAGAGTCATCACTACTTATCCGCCTTGATACCTCTCTGCCTCCAACTATGCTCGCCCCTGGCTCCTGAAATGAAAGGCTGGCTCCCCCCTTTGCTGCCAAAACAGGTTTCACAGCCATTGAACGAACCGTACTTCCGGAAGCCGAATTCTGATATATGCCAGAAGACCTCTGATTAAAGGCAGCACAGGGTGATAACGAGTTATATATAGCAGGTATCACTCCTCCTGCTACATCATAAAACGGTACGGGTTTCTGAGAGATATCATTCACAGGCAGAATAGCTTGCCCTGCATGCACAGCTCTGACCACGCTGGCAGAGTGTTGCATATAGGGTAAACTGCCAACCATCCCCCCCATATTAAGAACCACTGGCTCCGACTGCGCGATTACCTGACATCCATAAAATACACCCTGTGGCCCCTCCATTGAAAAGCGCTGGTTTTCAATATACTGAGTATTAAGAAAACAACCAGGCTGGTCTTGCGAAAGCAAAGCATGTTGATTAATCGACAGGCCATGCTCCACAGCAACGGTTGGTATACACGTGCTACCTAAAAACGGAGCTGCTAATGACACTGACCGAGGGGCTTCCGGCATACTTGCCCTACAATCAGTTGATGGTGGTAAGTAATTCGGTAACCCATCATGATAACTCACAAAATCACCACGCCGAAAACCAAAAACAGGCTGACCGGATCTCCCGGTAATGGTCCTGCCATCCTCTCCTTTGACCTCAATGAAAGTCCCCTCTTCATTACAAAGGTTATATGCTGTTTGAACCTCATTACTTGAGACATTAGCCATGCGGATAACCTACTAACCTAGGGGGCGTTACCAACCGGACATACAACCAGACACTTTAATTGGAAGCCTCCACAAAACTGATTGCATACTGAAATCAGAATCCATTTACTAAAAATTTGTTCCAGATATCGGAACAAATCAATAAGAAATCCATGGAGCAAGCCTATAACAATTATTCAGAATCAAAACTCCCAGTCCGTTTCAATTACATTTATTTGCAAAATGCAACGCAAACCCGCGTCATACGTACAATTTCAGACTCCAATTTTTCGGCCGATATTGCTAATCTTAATGATGTTAACAGACCAGCCAACATCACAGGCAACCTCATGAAACTCCAAGCCAACAGCCGGCCAACACTGCGTCCAACACCAAATTCCCAGAATGTCTTTTCACTTCATCGCAGTACCATCAACCCGGTTAAACCGTTGCTAAAGGCTTCTACGACACTGCCTGCTTCAAAGTCATTCGATGAGACTGGTGGTTTTATCAAAGGCTATAATTGATCACTAACCCACCTTCGAAACTCCGCATATTATGGGCACGGCAGATAATTTATCTGCGCCCATCCATCTCTGTACAACAACTCCCCCCGAGCCAAATGAATCATTGATTTTTTCCAATAGCCTTGTTGGAATAGGATGTATTCAATCATTTTACCGGCTATGGATTAACGGCCTGATTTACATAAGGTTGTCCAGCTTTGAATACTCAACTGCTGTCATCCACCAAGCGACTGTATTATGCTGTATTAATCCCCAAGGGATACTCAAGACTTTGGCAGCCTGAGCGATGACTTGAGTAATGGTGAGTAATGGAAAGTGTCTTAGCCGTTAGGTTACTACTGAGCCAGGAAGGCACACTTCAACAGACAGAATGACACGGAGCTAACGCCCCTATGATATCGAAACTGCAGCCAGCTAAAAGAATTCTGCTGTTCTTTTCATCGCTGCTTTTCACAGTACTTCTCACAGGCAATCTCGCTCAGGCCGTAGACAAGGACATCAGCCAGCCAGTACCCACTCTGACGCCTAATCTGCAGCAGGCCATTGCCAGCGTCCACGTGGTTCAACTTCTTTCAAGAAGCCACTACCGGAAAATCCCCCTTGACCAGGACAATATGGAAAAGGTATTTGATCGCTACCTGGATCGCCTTGACCCAAACCGAAGCTTTTTCCTTCAGTCAGATATTCAGGAATTTGAGCCATATCGGAAAAAACTGGGAGACTCCCTGAAAAGCGGCGACCTCAACCCTGCCTTCGCCATCTTTAACCGCTATCGTGAACGAGCAGAAGAACGCGCACGCTTCATGCTTAAACAGTTAGACCTGGGCATTAAGGATCTGAACCTCAAAAAAAATGAAGAACTTGTGATTGAGCGCAAGGACGAGCCCTGGCTTACCAACAAGCAAGCCCAGCAACAGCTTTGGGTCAAGCAACTTAAAGACAGTGTATTAAGCCAGAAGCTGAACAACAAAACTGACGAAGAGATTATCAATCAGCTACGCAGAAGAAATACCAACCTGCTGCGCAGACTCCACCAGAGCAAAAGTGAAGATGCCTTTCAGACCTATATAAATGCCTTTGCTGGTATATACGACCCGCACACACAGTACTTCTCTCCACAGACGGCTGAAAACTTTGACATCAACATGAGCCTCTCTCTTGAAGGTATTGGAGCAGTACTTTCTGCAGAAGATGAATACACCAAAGTAGTCAGTGTTGTACCTGGCGGCCCTGCGGAGAAAGCCGGTCAGCTAAAACCCGGTGATAAAATCGTCAGCGTTGGACAGGGAAAGAAAGGCAACCTCGAAGATGTTGTCGGTATGCGTCTGGACGATGTGGTCAAATTGATTCGCGGCGCCAAACATACTCTGGTTCGCCTGGAGATTATCCCCGGTAGTAGCAAGGACAGCAGCACCCGGGTTTACGAGATTGTCCGGGATCGTGTCAAACTGGAAGAACAGGATGCTGCCAGCAAGATCATCGAAGTACCCATGAATGGAAAAAACAGTCGTATCGGAGTTATCGAGCTACCAACCTTCTACATCGACTTCAAAGCTGCCCAGGCCGGAGACCCCGATTATAAGAGTACTACCCGTGACGTCCGCAGGTTGTTGGAAAAATTAAAGAAAGAGAAAGTGGATGGCCTGATTATCGATCTTCGCGGTAATGGCGGAGGTTCATTGCAAGAAGCTAATGAATTGACCGGTCTGTTTATCGATAAAGGGCCTACCGTTGTCGTTCGTAATAACCGGGGTCGCTCTGAACGGCAGGAAGACCCGGACTCAGAGCAGCTCTACGATGGCCCCATGGTCGTCATGATTGATCGCCTCAGTGCATCCGCTTCCGAAATTTTTGCAGGTGCCATGCAGGATTATGGCAGGGCACTGATCGTTGGAAGCCAGAGTTACGGCAAAGGTACCGTGCAAAGCATCCAACCACTGAACCATGGGCAGCTGAAGCTCACGCTGGCCAAGTTCTACCGGGTTTCTGGCCAGAGCACGCAAAACCGTGGAGTTATACCCGATATAATCTTCCCATCCCTCTACGATGGCCGGGATATTGGTGAGGACACGCTTCCAGATGCACTACCATGGGACAATATCTCACCGGTATCTTACAGGCCTTATGCCAATTTCAGCCCCTACCTGCCGGAGCTGCAGAAAAAGCATGAATATCGCACCCGTAAAAATGCTGATTTTGTTTACCTCCATGAGATGAAGGACTACTTCGAACATTATGAAAATCAGAAAAAGGTTTCCCTGAATCAGGAAAGACGAGAGCTGGAGCTGCAAACCATGCGCAGCCAACGCCTTGCCATTGAAAACCGCCTGAGAAAATCCAGGGGACAGCCTTTGCTGAACAATCTTGATGAGCTCGAAGAGATTAATAATCAGGAGCTGGAACAGAAGAAAAAAGACAAAGAGCCTGATGCCTTTCTTCAGGAAGCGGGTGTCATCCTAACTGACATGGTGAAGGCTACCAACAATAAGCAACTCTTTACCCGCCGCTCTGGCTAGAACCTTCTTTCACTTAATAAAAAGCCCGCTATTGCGGGCTTTTTAATGAAAAGCACAATAATCAAACCAGGCTGGCTGACTGCTGACACTATCGATCTGGTCTATCTTGATTAAAGGAACCTCAAGCTCGAATAAGGCAATACCATCATGATGGATGCACAGTTCAACGATCTTTCAAGCCTGTTTTCCCAGCTAGGCCTTGAGACAGAACCAGAAGCCATTACCCACTTTCTCAATCAGCATTCACTGAAAAAAAATGAGAGGCTGGAAGATGCAGATTTCTGGAATACATCACAGAAGGCTTTTCTTGTGGAAGAAAGAGAGTTGGATGCGCAGTGGTGTGAAGCCATTGACGAGCTGGATACACTGCTGAGACATTAAAAGCCTACAAACCACAAAGATCACAAAGCACACGAAGAAAAGCTTTTCACCTTCTTTGTGGCTTGTGTGGTCTTCGTCGTGTTCAGGGCCTGATGACCTTTTCGCAGAGTAATATCAACTGAGCCCTGAGGATGAAATTCATAACACCCTCAAATCATCTAGTGACTTGTAGAGACGTCCCCCAACACTTCAGCAAGGCTTGAACGGGAAAGCTGCCCCTGTAACTGCCCATCATCATCAACCACAGGCAGGGGGAAGTCTGTATCCAATGTATCAGGAATCACTGACTCCAGAATCGAATCTGCCTGAATAGCGGGCACCGTCTCAATCAAGATAGAGCTTACTTTCTTGTGATTCCCCTTCAGTACCGCCTGTTCAAGGGTCTGCTGAAGTATAATGCCCTGATAACCCTCATCATTAACGTAATAGCCAAAGTCCTCAGATGTCTTTTTCATCTGACTCAACGCTTCATCAATGGTTTCCGCAGTAATCCGACAGGCCGGCGGCTTCATCACCGTTTCTACCGTCAATGCCCGGGCACGATTCACGTCTTTAACGAACGCTTCAACATATTCAGTAGCCGGGTTCAACAGAATTTCTTCCGGAGCCCCCTGCTGAACAAGCTCACCATCTTTCAGAATAGCGATGCGATCTCCTAACCTCAGCGCTTCATCGAGGTCATGGGTAATGAAAACAATGGTTTTATGCAGCTTGCTCTGCAGCTCTATCAACTGATCCTGCATTTCACTGCGAATCAGTGGGTCCAGAGCCGAGAAGGCTTCGTCCATCAACAGAATTTCCGCATCGGTACACAGTGCCCTGGCCAAACCAACCCGCTGTTGCTGACCACCAGATAACTGTGCCGGGTATTGCTGCTCATACCCTGCCAGACCAACCGTATCCAGCCACTGGGCCGCTTTCTTCAGTCGCTCTGCCTTGGCAACGCCTTGAACCGACAAACCATAAGCAACATTATCAATTACCGTCCGGTGAGGCATCAGCCCAAAACGCTGAAAGACCATGGACATCTTCTGCCGCCGGAAGTTCTCCAGCTCTTTGGCTGAAAACCGGGTAATATCGGTTCCATCAACCAGAATCTCACCCTCAGTGGGGTCAATCAAACGATTAAAGTGGCGAATCAAGGTAGACTTTCCAGATCCGGAAAGCCCCATGATCACAAAAATCTCACCCGATTTTACCTCAAGGTTGATATCCCTGAGTCCAAGCGTGTGCCCTGTATCAGCAAGAATCTGATCTTTGGACTCTCCCTGGTGAACCCGTGACATCACTTTTTCTGGTTGCTTCCCGAAAAGTTTGTATAACCCCCGGATTTGAATCAACGGCTTGTTAGTTTCACCATCACGCATGCTCAGCTCCCCCCAGATGTTTCTGGGTTCTGCGGGCATAAGCCTGAGAAACCCGATCGAAGATGATCGCCAACGCAACAATAGCAAGGCCGTTTAACAGTCCCAGTGTGAAATACTGGTTAGTAATCGATTTCAACACTGGCTGGCCAAGGCCTTTAACGCCAATCATGGATGCAATCACCACCATGGCCAGCGCCATCATGATGGTCTGATTAATCCCGGCCATAATGGTTGGCATTGCCAATGGCAGCTGAACACCCCATAACCGTTGAAAAGGGCTGGCGCCGTATGCAGTGGCTGCCTCCAGCACCTCTTTATCAACAAGGCGAATCCCAAGATTGGTCAGTCGAATGACCGGTGGAATGGCATAAATAACAACTGCGATTACACCGGGAATCTTACCAATTCCCAGTAACATCACGACAGGAATCAAATACACAAATGCTGGCATGGTCTGCATGATATCCAGAATTGGAGTAACAACCTTCTGTACCCGGTCTGAGCGGGCCATTGCAATACCAGTGGGTATACCCAGCACCAAGGAGAGTAACGTACATACCGTGATAACACTCAGGGTCCTCATGGTATTTTCCCACATACCAAAGTACCCAATTGCCAGAAGTGAACAGACAACACCTAAACACAGTTTCCAGGAGCGGCTGGCCGCATAGGCCAAACCAGTAATAACCGCCAGTATCAATAACCAGGGGGAGCTGATTAACAGGTTTTCAAACCAGACAAGAAAAGAAAGTAAAGGGTCAAAGAAAGACTCAATCAAATCGCCATATTCACGGGAAAAATCCCGGTAGGCTCCATCCAGAGACTTTCTCAAAGCGATAAGGTCACTGCGATCCATATCCGGAAACTCAGTAACCCATGATTCCTTAGCCATACACTTCAGCCTTTATTATGCTCTTTTATAAGAGAGAAATGGCGGTGGTCACACAAACAGCGAGTTACGTAAAAAATCCACGTAGAACAATATGCAACCACCCTTGCAAAACAGGCAAGTGATGACCTCAAAGAGCAGAAAGCTCTTGCTTTACTTTTTCAACAACATCTGCAGACAACCACTGAGTCCAGATGGGCTCATAGTTCGTCAAAAAGTGTTCCATTGCTATCTCACCATCAGCCTGATTTTCTTCCATCCAGGCCAGAAGCTCGTTCATTTGCTGATTAGTAAATGATCGTGTTGCCAGGTATTCATACGCAGCAGGCGCCTTAACGGCAAATGCCTCAGTAGTAATGGTGTTGACTGGAGAAGGGGGATACATGGTTACTTTTGGTGATTCACAGTCTTCTTTGGTAGTACAGGTCAGGTATTCATTCACATCTACACCTGAACCGAAGTCAACCTTAACCATTTCGTACTTACCTAGCACAGCTGAAGGTGCCCAGTAATAGCCAAACCAGGCTTCTTCACGCTCATATGCCTTGGCAATTGCACCGGACATACCTGCACCGGAACCTGGGTCGACCAAGTCAAAACCATACTCTTCAAGATCAAGAGCCTTGAACAGGTTTCCGGAATTAATCTGGCAGTTCCATCCTGCTGGACAACCATAAAAGGCGGACAAGCTTGAGTCTTCAGGGTGCTTGAATATTTTCGCCTTCTTTTTAATACCTTCAATGGTTTTCAAGTCAGCGTCTTTCTCGACCATATATTTCGGCACCCAGAACCCCTCTTCACCACCTTCAGAGATAGAGTTGCCCGCATAACGAAGGCGTTTTTCCTCTACGCCTTTATCGAAAGCCTGCCTCATGGAGTTACTCCACATTTCCGGAGCAATATCCGGCTCCCCCTTTTCAACCATAGAGGTTCCAGTAGCCATGGTATCACCGGGTACCAGCTCAACATTGCAGCCAAATACATTCTGGAGGATAAATTGATCAACGTGGGCTATCAGCGTTGCCGAGTTCCAGTTCATATCGGCAATGGTAACGTCGCCACATTCATTGGCAGAGACGGCCGCGGATAACGGGAACGACAGTGTAAGCAGGGCTCCAGCCGCAAATTTATTTTTTAGCATTTCTGTACCTGATTTATTATAAGTCCTTTACTGGTGCCGGGTAGTGCCTTTTTAATTCTATAAATTGACGTGAAAAACTGGGAATAAGAATTTCTGCTTTGAGGACGTTATCTGTAGATAAATAAGCAGAAATTTTTAAGCCCATTTTCCAGCGTCAAGGACAAAACCGTACTTTCCCGGACACCGATAGGGGCAATAACTTACACTTCTAATGATTAGATTTCAAATTACTTTCAGCTTCTCACCACCAGCCCCATCCAAGAAATAGAATAAAAATCAAACAATTAAGGCTCTGTACCACCAATATCCAGAAGCGGAGCAGCATCGATAGACTCAGCATCCATCATGGCTGCAACCCTTTGCAGAGAAGACAGCACCTGCGTTTTCTCCCAGGGCTCAAGAGCCTCAAAACGTTCAATAAACTTTTCATGCAGAAGAGCCGGTGCTGTTGCCAGTACAGAACGACCAAGTTCAGTCAATCGCGCGTTAACAATTCGTTTGTCACTGGCACTTCGAACTCTCTCAAGATACTGCCGCTCTTCCAGCCGGTTCAGAATGGTGGTAACTGTGGCCTGACTTAGCGATACATCCTGGGAGATCCGTTTAACCGTTACGTCACCCAGATCGTTAATGGCCTTTAACACCATGATTTGCGGCGTAGTCAGGCCACAGGCCTTGATCATGCGCTTTGAGTGAAGATCCGTTGCCCGTATGATCCGTCGTAGAGAAATAAGTACGTCAGTCCAATAACATGTTTCAGTCATACAACCTACTCAACAAAGAGTTTCAGAAAACAAGCGTGCTTATTTGCCACAAAATAAATAGCAAAACAAACACAATTTGATATCAAATAGTTTGAGCTGTAATATATTTCGCCTAGACTCCTAAATGAAGCTGTAAACAGGATCCTCTTCATGTTACTCCCCTCAGAGCGTTGATGGGCTTCTTGCACATAGTCCCAAACCCAAACGATCAAATTGATTTTGACCACTCAGCAAGAGCCTAAAACATGTCCCAACCGGAAAACTCGATGCCTTCCAGGCAAACGATCAATCCCCCCGTATTCTTTGGTTCAGCCATTTTAATACTTATATTGGTGGGCTATACGGTTTTTTTCCCTGAAGATGCCAATAGCCGCTTTACTCACCTGCAATCCAGCATTATGACCAACGCCAGCTGGTTTTATGTCATGGCAGTCGCCCTGATTCTCCTATGCGTAGCCTTTCTGGGCCTGTCCCGATATGGCGATATAAAGCTCGGCCCGGACCATGCAGAACCTTCATTCAGCTTTGGCTCATGGTTTGCCATGCTTTTTTCCGCCGGTATGGGTATTGGCCTGATGTTTTTTGGTGTAGCCGAACCGGTGATGCACTTCCTTTCACCTCCACTGGGTGAGCCGGGTACTGTGGAAGCAGCCAAAGAAGCCATGAAGCTCACCTTTTTTCACTGGGGTCTTCATGCCTGGGCAATATATGCAATCGTAGCCCTGATTCTTGCCTTCTTTGGTTACCGGCATAATTTACCACTCACTCTCCGCTCTGCCCTTTACCCCATTATTGGTGATCGCATTCATGGTATCCCTGGCCATACCATTGATGTGTTTGCCATATTAGGCACAATCTTTGGTGTCGCAACAGCTCTGGGCTATGGAGTTTTACAGGTAAACTCTGGCCTGAACTACCTCTTTGGTCTTGAAATCAGCACTCAGGCACAGGTCATTCTGATTGTTGTTATTACCGCACTGGCTACAATCTCGGTAGCGACTGGACTGGATAAGGGCATCCGGCGCTTGTCAGAAGCCAATTTACTTCTGGCATTGATGCTATTAGTGATGGTGGTATTACTCGGACCAACCGTTCTGCTGTTACAGATGTTCGTTCAAAATACTGGTGGTTACCTGTCAGACATCGTCGGTAAGACATTCAACCTCTACGCCTATGAACCTACGGAGTGGCTTGGTGGCTGGACGTTATTCTATTGGGCCTGGTGGCTCTCCTGGTCTCCTTTTGTCGGTATGTTTATCGCTCGCATTTCCAGGGGCAGAACCATCCGTGAATTTGTTACCGGAGTTCTGTTCGTTCCAACGGGTCTGACACTGATCTGGATGACCGCTTTTGGTAATACCGCTATCGATATGATTATGAATCAGGGGATGGCCGGTTTGGGACAGGCTGTAGAAACCGATGTACCTGTCGCTCTATTTAAGTTTCTGGAATATTTCCCGTTCTCAAATGTGTTGTCGATGATCGCAATTGCCATGGTGGTTATCTTTTTTGTGACCTCCTCTGACTCCAGCGCGATGGTAGTCGACATGCTTGCCTCAGGAGGCAACAGTAAAACCCCTATCTGGCAGCGGGTTTTCTGGTCCAGCCTGATTGGTGTTGTAGCCATGGTACTATTATTGGCAGGTGGCCTTCAGGCATTACAAACAGTGACCATAGCCTCTGCCCTGCCTTTTTCCATCGTACTTCTGGTTTCAGCTTATGGCTTACTGAAAGCGCTTGCTGTTGATGCCGCTAAAAGAGCGAGTCTGGAGAAAACAACACTGACTCCCAAAGTGGGTCATAAGCCGATTCCCTGGCAGAACCGATTAGCTACTATGGTCAGTTACCCTCGACGTTCCCATGTCAGTCGGTTTATACAGGATGTTGTACTCCCCGCCATGGAGTCCGTCGCATCAGAGCTCAGTAAACAGGGCGTAGAGAGCACGATACAACTGGATACTGAAAAGCAGATACCCAGCCTGGTCGTACTCCACGGCGATGAAGTGGACTTTTTCTACAAAGTAACCCCCCGCTCTTACCTTCAACCCAGCTTTATGCTGGACGAAGAAGATGAAGAAGAACGCAAATACTTCCGTGCAGAGGTTTTCCTCAGGGAAGGCGGCCAAGGTTACGATATTATGGGTTGGACCAGTGATCAGGTGATTGGTGATATTATCGATCAGTATGAAAAGCACATGCATTTTCTTCACATGGTTCGATAAGGCTAACCAGGCAGAGCTCATCGCCTCATCCTTCAGCAGCTCTTATTACGTATAACGAGCTGTTGAAGCAGGGTGGTGAAAGTCAAAACCTAATTTCATTGCTATGAACACGCCGGAATCCACACAGAAAAATGTCTTTGGCAAGCCATTAAAACCATGTTGCCTGCAAACAGCAACCGGCTTTTTTCGAGATGGATTTTGTCATACGGTTGAGCAGGATATTGGCAGGCATACCGTTTGCGCATTAATGACGGCCGACTTCCTGGAGTTTTCATTATCAAAAGGCAATGATCTGACCACACCAAAACCCGAATGGGATTTCCCCGGATTAAAAGAGGGCGACCGGTGGTGCATCTGCGCCGCTCGCTGGAACGAGGCATTTGAAGCCCATGTTGCCCCACCTGTATTTTTAGAAGCGACGCACCATGAAACACTGAACATTATTCCCCTGGCAGTACTGCAGAAGTTCGCGGTTCAATAAATACGTTGCTCAGCGCCTGAAGGCGCTGCTCATATTTTGCCATGTTCCGAGAAAACGCCTCTTCTACCGGTTCTCTTATTTAATATATGGGTAGACAAAGTCAAACTGCTGCCCTGTCAGGTTAATGGTCACTTTTGAATTGTATGACGTATCGTAACGCTCCATCCAACCATCAGCAGTGATATGGTAATTGTTTTTACTGCCATCCCTGATCAGATGCCCGGCAAGATTCCCGGTCAAGGTTTTCCCGTACACATTAATCCCTTTAAAGAAAAAGCTAAAATTAGCCCCACTGCAAACGTTCACCAGATCTGCATTACTACTATAAGGGATCACTACATACTGCTCTTCACGACCCGCCCTTGGCTTGAGCTTGAGTCTCATCACCATCATGCCAGCGTTACTGACATGAAGATAAAGTACCAGTTTAGACAGCCATAACTTTTCAGTTTTCGAAATACTGTACGCATCAAAGCGATAGGTTCCGGCTGGTATTTGACAGGCAGTAATGGATGACGAGTCAGAATACATCGGCTGTGTATAAGCCGGAGGTTCAGCTCTATAACCACGATATGAGTAATCATGCGAAGATGGGTATAATGGTCTCTCTGGATGAGGGTGGGCTGGAACATCAGGGTATGGCGGAGGATTAAACCGTTCAAAACCAATCGGTTCACCAAAGACAAGCGGTGGAAGTAAAAGGATAATAAACATGTATAGTTTCATAACAACACAACCATAAAATTAAGAAATTATTCTTTCTGGGTCGTTTACGGTCTGTGAAGAATAGGTCATTTACCAACGCCTATAGGATCGCTGTGAGATTAAAGATCAGATTGAGATTCCTTGCGTAAAAACAAAACATTCCTGAAGATCTATCTCAAATCCTGCTCATTAACTCGCTTAATCCTGACGACAGAATACCATTAACATCAACTTATGAATAAATCAGATTTTTGATATGGATTTCTGATCTACAGATTTCCCCAACCGAAATGGGCTTATCAAAATATTGACCTATAACGCCCCTCAACCCTTAATATCAATCATTATCAATTACACTTATACTTTAACGTCAAACTCTGGTGATGCATGTTAGTAAAAAGCTTTAACTCTGCTGCTGAAAATCCAATTCAGGATCTCTAGGACAATGGAGGGCATAACAGTACCCCTTCCTAGAGGAGCTACTTAAATTACTTTGCACGGTTGATCTCCGACTACCCGTTGAAGTCCGCCATTGGACTATCAGTATCTTCGGCAATGATTGGTGCAGGGGGCTGGTATAGAGATTGGTAAACACCTTCATAGCCGAACCATGGATATTCTGGCTCCTCGACAAGTGCGTTCTATTATTTCCAGCACTGCCAACAATCTGAATCATGTCGGCGGCCTGCCCACTCCCACCACAGGCCAGATAGCGATAGCTACAAATCTCCCCATACATGCATTAAAGAATAATCCGCCTCAATGGAGTAACGCTGTCGTTGATACGCTTTCAGTAGGTGCAATGCCCACAGCGGCAGGAGCATCATTCGTACAACCGTATAAAGACTGGAAAGCATACTTGCAACGAGGAGAAGTGCCGAATGTCCCCAGTAATACCTGGCTTATAATCGATTTTGCAGGTCGTTCATGTGTACTTGGCATGCTACTTGTTCAATCTCTGATTCAGAATGTTGAGCTCACTGCCTTTAATTTTCTAACACCTGCATCAGCGCTTGTAATCGAAGCGCTTGTAATCGAAACGATAGTAATATGTAGTGCGATCTACTTTCGCTGTAAACAAAACAACAATGACTATGTATTACTTGACGATCAAAGTGCACTCAATGAAATAGTCTCTTCAGAATAAAGTCTACCTTAAGCTATCCCCCTAATCAGAATAAATAGTCTTTCCAATATAAACCACATTAGAGTATACATTATCAGAAATCACTACAGGACTATTCAGCAAGCATATAAACACTGCTAATCTTTATATTTGGTGATTAATGAAGATACACAAAAAGAACAGTTTCAACACCATTCTTTTTGTGCGAAGTCATTAATACAGATTCATTTATTCTGAAGCTTCCAGTTTATCCTGAGTTCTTAATTCAAAATCAGAGGCATCATGCCGGTTTCTTAACTGCTCAGACAGTTCACCCCACGTGCGGTTGACCATTTTCCCACGCTGAACGGCCTTTCGCTGCCCAATCTGTCTGGCCCAGCGAACAACATATAGATAGCTCTCCACCTGAAGAAACTCAGCAGCTTCATACAGTTTTCCATCAACCAAGGCACCATACCATGGCCAGATAGCCATATCCGCAATGGTATAATCATCGCCACAGATATAGGTATTGTTTTCCAAGTGTTGGTTTAACACATCCAGCTGACGCTTGACCTCCATGGCAAAACGGTCAATTGAGTACTGATATTTTTCTGGGGCATAAGCATAGAAGTGACCAAACCCACCCCCCAGAAATGGGCCACTGCCTATCTGCCAGAACAGCCATGAGAGACACTGCGCCCGCATGGCTAGATCCGCTGGTATAAAAGCATTAAATTTCTCAGCCAGGTACAGAAGAATGGCTCCTGATTCAAACACAGGTATCTCAGCTCCATTGCTTCGATCCACCATAGCAGGAATCTTAGAGTTAGGGTTTATTTCAACAAAGCCCGAACCAAACTGTCCCCCTTCCATTATCTCAATTAGAAAAGCGTCATACTCTGCTTCCTTAATCCCCTGCTCCAATAACTCCTCAAACAGTATGGTAACTTTCACACCATTAGGCGTTGCCAATGAATAAAGTTGGAACGGATGCTTACCAACAGGAAGCGGCTTATCAAAACGGGCACCGGCCGTTGGTCGGTTAATGCCACCAAACTGGCCACCATTTTCACTTTCCCAGACCCACACCCTGGGAGGAACATAGGATGCATCTGCCATGGACAACTCCTTAACCAATTTTAAGTCACAAACTGTCCACCATAAGGCAATTCCCAGACAAAGGTAAGAGCATTCCATCAACAAACTCAGAAATTAAAAAACAAAATGAATAGTTTACATGCCTTGAGGAAAAAGATGGCTATGGCTGTGATGAAAAACACAATCCCTTGTACACCACAAATTTATTGAATGTCGGTATTTATATAGCCAGGAGACAGCAAGCATCCATAATATTCTATTGCCAGTAAGCCACATACTCTGGATAAAAAGCCTGGAGTCATCTATCTATTCCATACATCGAATTCACTGTTTGTAGATTTTAGCTCTTAAGTTCAAAATAAATAACTGGAGTATTCAAACAATGATAAAAACTGTTGTTGTATCAGCCCTGCTCTTGACTTGCTTTCTGGTTATGTCAAACCTTATTCCATGCTTACTACAAAATACACGTCCATCTACTAATAATAAGCCTCCAAAACAAAACAATGATCAGATAATAAAATCTATAGTTCTATTAGTTGGAATCGCGATTATATTGACATTGATCTTGCACTTCTGGCACTGAGGGTATTAGAGCTGGCTTTAGTATTTCCGCAATACAGCAATGCACTTTCCCTAAAAACAGATAAATATTAGAAAATCAACAGTGACAGGGGCATCCATGCATACTCTTAAAAAGCTTACACTATAGTGTACGTGATAAAACAAAAGGTGAAAAAACCTTTAATTTCAGATCCAGAATACCCAAAGCTTATAGACGTGCAAGGCTTTTATTTTATTTTCCACTGCCACTTTACTTTGTCGACCAGATCATCCCAACAACCCAGGGTTATCCCGGGAAAATCACACTCCAGGTCGTTCATTGCGCTGTTCTTGTATATTTTATGGTCCAGCGAGTAGTTTTTCTCAGCACTGTTAATCACTGTCTTGTCCTTTAGACCTTTACCACTTTTAACAAGTTGATCAGCTATGGCCAACAGCGCGCTATCCTTGAAAGGTCGAGTCAAATAGTGAGCATTGGATAAGTGCTGAGTTTCTTGAAGTACCAGATTAAGATCACTAAAATTACAAAGAACCAAGCCTTGAATCACAGCACTGTTTTTTTTAATTTTTGAAGTCTTAGAAATCAGCTCGATTCCATTTTTTTCTTTTAGCCGATAATCACAAACAATCAAATCTATTAACTCTTTAGCAATCTTTTCACAGGCACCTGCCCATGAAAGAGTAATTTCACACATATAACCTTTAGAAGTTAATAGTTTTTTCAACTGTTCACCAGCAGCCTGCTCATTCACTACCAGCAATGCTCGATGATAATAGCTCCGCTGACCTGATTTTTGAGGTTCACTCATAACCAAAAGCCCTAAGAAATACTGGAGTCCCCGAACTTAACCACTCGGTTACGCCCATTAACTTTAGCTTCATATAATGCCTCATCAGCACATTTAATCAGCTGTTCCGGGTATACATTTTTAGTACTGGGTACACAACTGGACACTCCCAGGCTAATAGTAACCTGCTCACATACTTCAGACTCAACGTTTTCCAGTTTAAGAGACTCTACGGCCTGGCGGAGTTTTTCACCAAATTTTGCGGCACTATCAACATCTTTGCCCGGTAATAAAGCAATAAACTCTTCACCTCCAAAGCGGGCCAGCATATCTGACTTCTGCTCTATAATGCTTTCCATAGCCTTAGCAACCTTACGCAGGACTTCATCACCATATTGATGCCCATAATGATCATTACACTTTTTGAAGCAATCTATATCCATCATAATCAGTGACAGAGGCTTTCCACTATCGGTTACTCTTTCCCATTCAGTCTGGATTGTCTCCTGGAAAGTTCTTCGGTTTGGTATACCTGTCAGTCCATCCATACTGGCCAGCTGCTGAAGCTTGATATTACTTTCTGCAAGTTTACGCTGGCTGACATCCAGCGCTTTGAATGCCTCATTACGCTGTAAGAGCCGAATATAACAATCTGAGTGGTATCGTATTCTAGCCAGCAGTTCAACAGGCTCCGGCAGCTTAATCAGGTAATCATTCCCACCAGCGTTAAATACATCAGCTTTCAGCTTGGCATCATCCTTCATCGATAGTGCAATAACTGGAACAGACCTGCTGAATTCACCAACCCTGAGGTAACGAAGCAACATCAAGCCACTAATATCCGGCATCACCATATCCAGCAAGATTACCGTTGGTCTCAGTTTCGCAGCAACATCAAGCGCTGTACTTGCATCAGAGCAGTAATGCATGCGGAGATCATCTTCATTTTCCAACATCAAATGCAACGCTTCAGCAACGGTTGGATCATCATCAATCAACAGAACCAAACCATGAGATGGAGCCTCAATGCGATGACCAATTGACTCTTCATTCGTTTTCACCAGGCTTCCCTCCCTGAAAATTACCACTCCCTTGAGAAATATTGATAATTTCCCGTAAACGCCCCCCTATTTGACCTGGAGCAAGTATTTCATTGGCGGCCCCTCGTTGAGCTGCATCCTGAGGCATTCCGTATACTGCACAACTGGCCTTATCCTGAGCAAAGGTATGACATCCCAGTCGCCTTAACGCTAGTAGCCCCCGGCCTCCATCCCTTCCCATACCGGTTAATAAAACGGCAACCAGCTTCTTTCGCCAGTGTTGAGCAATACTGCAAAAAAACTCATCCACAGAAGGACGATAAGGGTTTTCAATCGGATCTTTGGTGTATATCAACCTTCCAGAAGCATCCATTGTCAGATGATCATTGGTTTTTGCCAGAAATACCGTACCCGATTCAGGCCTCTCGCCCCCCTGAATCGTTCTGGTTCTCATGGGAATTTGCATATCTAGCCATTCAGCCATTCCGGATGCATGTTCCTCATCCATATGTTGAATGATTATCACAGAGGCCCTTGAAGCTTCCGGAAGCTCTGCAAGCAAAAGAGCAACAGCTCCAGGTCCTCCAGTTGAGCAACCAATAGCAATCAATAAGTCAGGCAAATCATCCGATAATTGACTTACTTTGTTTTTTACGTTTTTTTTTGGCGCTGAGAAGCCTTGTTCCGCATTTTTAAGTGCATGTTCCTGAGACACTGTTTTGAGCTTGCGCATCCTGCTGACAAAATTGGAGATGCTCTCTGAATTTCGTGATGGCATTTCAATTGCATCAATTGCTCCTGCAGAAAGCGCTTTAAAAATAGACGTATTCTGACGCTCCATGCGGGAGACAATAACGATTGTGCATTGGTGTTCCTTGAGAATGGTTCTGGTAGCTTCAACACCATCCATCTTTCCGGAAAGCTTGATCCCCATGAGCATCAAATCCGGTTTTTGAATCCGGCAACGCTGACCCGCTTCAATGCCACTACCAACACTCCAGATAACTTCCCAGCCCAGCCGCTCCTTCACCAGACGGATTAAATGCTCTCGTTCTGACAAATCGCCCCTGACCACTCCGATTTTCATAAGTTCAGGGCTCCCTCATCATCACCTCCATCATCAGGAAAGGCAGTACCAATCAAGTCCCTGACAGTGCTGATGAAGGTTTCATCCATAAAGCTGCCCTTGGTCAGGTAGTGGTCAGCTCCTACATCCATACCTCGCTGCCTGTCTGATTCGCGATCTTTGTAAGAGATAATGATGATTGGCAAATGCTGCAAGCGTCCTTCACTGCGAATATTAGATATAAACCCGAAACCATCCATTCGCGGCATATCAATATCCGTTATGATCAGGTCATAGTCATTCATACGAACCGCATTCCAGCCATCTGCACCATCGACGGCAATATCAACACGATAGCCTTTATCCTCCAACAGACTCTTTTCCAGTTCACGAACTGTGACAGAATCATCGACAACCAGAACACGCTTGGCTGAAGCCGCCCTCTCATCAGCTGAAGCCGTTGTATCACAGTTATCAATGCGTCCCTCTGCAACCAGTCGCTCAATCGACAGCACAAGATCATCCGCATCAAGGATTAAAATTGGTGTGCCATCATCAAGGAAAGCTGCAGAGCTGATATCCTTTATTTTTCCCATGCGATGATCGATCGGTCGTTCAACCAATGTCGTTTCACCAATAACAGAGTCTACTGTGACCGCGTACTGATGAGCTCCCCTTCCTAAAACAACAGCTTCCTGATAATTCTCAGTTTGGTGATTCTCAGGCAGTTCCAGCAACTGATGGGCACTCACAAGCCCGAGCTGAACACCATTTACATCCTCTACATACTGACGGTTTTCCAGGGTCTGTATATCACTCTGGCCAAGAGTAAGCACTTTATTCAGGGGGCCAACAGGCAAGGCATAAAAGAAGCCTGACACTTCAATGACCACACAACGTAACATGGACAATGTCAGTGGCAGTAACAGCTCAAAGCAACACCCTTTTCCCTCTTCGGAATGCAGCACTATCCGCCCACGCAGATTCTGTACCATTTCATGAATAAGGTTCATGCCAACGCCACGACCAGAAACAGTAGTAACCTCATCTTTCATGGAGAAATTAGGGAGTAAAAGAAATTCAAAAAGCTCAGAGTCAGACATGTTTGAAACCATATCCTCTGTCGCCATATTTTTTTTGAGTATCTTTTCCCTCAACTTCTGCCTGTTAACTCCGCCACCATCATCTTTAACCGTAATAACCAGCAAACCAGCTTTATGACTTGCTTCAACGGTAATAATCCCTTCTTCAGGCTTTCCCCTTTCCCGACGGACTTCAACAGGCTCGAAGCCATGGTCGATAGCATTCTGGATCAAGTGGGTCAAAGGCACATTAAGCTGCTCAAGAATATCCCTGTCTACCTGTGTATTCTCACCTTTAATTTCCAGCCGCACTTTTTTTTCCAGCTTTTGGGAAACCGTTCTTGCCAAACGCAGCAACCCCTGAGTTCCCTCTTTAAATGGCCGCATACGATGTGCCAGGGTCTCGCGCACCAGTTTATCGGTAAGCCAGGTGGTTTTTCGCTCATACTCTTCCAGCACAGAGCAGTTGTGATTCACCAACGCTTCAACAGACACTGACTCTCTCATTAATTCATTAAGGCAATGCCGGTCATTCTCTTCGATCTGATAGTTACACATTAACGCAATACACTTTTCCACAAGCTGGTTCATAGAGCGTGTGCTGCGCCTGAGCTTAATATTCTCCTGCCAGAATTTTTTAAGTTGACGAGATTCAACTGACAACTCTCCCGCCAGGCCAATCACTTTATTCAGCTTATCCGCATTAACACGGATAACTCGCTCCGATGTCTCTTCCGTCTCTTGAGTTTCAACAGCCAAAGATACTTCTGCATCATCCTGCTGAATGTCCTGACTACTGTTACTTTTTTTGAAGCTATCTGGATCTGAGAGCACTCTTGCAAGCTGTTCACTGAGCTTTTCAGCGTTTGCAGATGCCACCTGATCAATACCGCTCTGACGGGTCGCCATTTCTGACAGCTGAACAATACTATCCACACTCTTCAAAAGAAGGTCTGTGTGATCACCATTGATGGTAATTTGCTGCTTCTGCGCACATACAAAAATATCTTCCAGGGTATGAGCCAAGCGCATAACTGGATCGATATCTGCAAGTCTGGCCCCCCCCTTGATGGTGTGAGCCATCCGCATCATGGTTTCCAGACGCTGAGTCGAGGTAAGCCCCTGTTCAAGCTCAAGTAAATGCTGAGTTAAAACCTCAACCCGTTCTTCCAGTTCTTTCCAGAAAAAGTTTCTGATTTTCTGAAGGGCAGGTGTAACTTCTTTGTTCTGCGAACCTTCTGTATTCTCCGGTGGTGATAACTGCTGATTTTCCGCCAGTTCCGCCTCCTGCTTCTCTGACTCAAACTCTCCTGAGCCCACTTGAGATACTGGTTCCTTATCACTGGACAGCTCTGCCAGAGTTGAATTCATGGCCATGGTCGCATCTATACGCTGCTCTATCGATGAGGAACTTTTTACCAAACTAAGGGTGGTACTGAGTATCGAAGCTTCCTTATCCAACTCATCACTAATCCTTCCCTTACTCACAACATCCTCAGCGATCCTCTGCAAGCACTTACACGCTTTCAGGAGGACAGGAATATGCTGTTTTATCAACTCCTGCTGCCTGTCTCTTTCCTCCGAGCATTCCTGACACCAGTTTTCCGCAAAGTGTTCAGCCCACTGCAGCATCGACTCTGTCAGGCCACAGGCCTCACTCACTTTAGCCAGCATCGCGCCGGCTCGGGCAGAACGGAATAAATCAACAAATTCAGCTAAATCAACACGTTCCAAACCAGTTTCAGCTTTTAGGATTAACAGCTGCTTTAACTCGCTGATCTGCTGCGTAATTTCTGAATGAAAGAGCTTGGTCACCGCACTTGAACGACTTAATTGACTCTTTTCCTGTTCACTGGAATCCTTGTCAGTCATATTGATCATCCATCCATCATTTCATAGCCTGTTCAAGGCCATAAAGCAGTAAAGCTGCATCCAGCAGCCCTACACGTTTGTCTTCAAGCTGTATAAGGCCGACACTGTATTTATGAGCAGCCTTACTCACTGTGGACGGTAACGGTAATACATGCTCAGCGTTGTATCTTGACTGCCCCCACACTTCATCAACTTCCACTACCATTGGCTTATCAGACTTACCAATTGCCAACATACGAGGGTATGCCTTGCTCACACCCCGCTCGACATTATCATTACTCTCCTCCGCTACAATCCCTAATAGCTGGGACAGGGAAACCACTACCAGAGCGTCGCCATCAACATTAGCGATGCCCTTTATTCCTCTGTTACTGCGATGAGGTACCCAGCAACAGGACTGAGGTTTAAAAACACTCATAACAATGTCTGTATCTAATGCAAACCATTCAGAGCCAAGACGAAAAAGAGTCACTTTAGACCAGCCAGAGTCTGAAGCCGTCTTTTTTTCACGATAGAATTCACTGTATTTCTGCATCTCATCAGCATCAGGGAGTAACTGATCAGATAAACAATCCCGCCCGGCCTGAATATAAACCTGACAATTACGGCAATGAATAACCTCATTCAGAATGGAGCAAGTTGCCCCATGACTGGCCCAGACACCAATACTTCGCCAACAGGCATCAACTTGTGATTGATAGTCTGTCTGAATCAGCTCACTTGATGATTCCTCTTCTGCCATGGTTTCATTCCCTTAATGGTCCTTAATCAATACCTCAAGGTATACTTTCATCATCCAATACTCAGCTAATCAACCGACGTAGCCGTATTCTGAAATTTTCTGCCTTGCTCATATCTCCCTGGCGTTCACATACCATGGCACTGTGCAAAAGTGCCTCATGGTGCTCTGGATTCAGATACAACACTTTGCGAAAACAGTGAGAAGCGGCCTCCCACTCACCTTCAGCTTCACTGATAACCCCCATCATAAACTGGGCTTCCATATTTTCCGGACTTTGCTGTATCAGTTGCTGACACGACTCTCGTGCCTTATTCAGCTTACCGTTATCCACCAGACCCTCTATAGCCTCCAGCAACTCCTCACCGGTTAATACCTCCAATTCCGCTGGTGATGATTTATCAACCAGAGATTTTGACTGCTGTGGGGAGACTAATGTTGATACTGGTGCCTGATGTTTGACAGCAGGTTGATGAGCTGAATGCTGCTTTAGATTTCTGGAAGCCGTTTTTTTTCCAGGATTACCGACTTTTTGAGGCCTTACATTCGTATCAGAAAATTTGCGGGATATAGATTCAGAAACCATTCGATTTCGACAGCGTCGGACAGCTTGCTCAAACTCATTGACTGATTTCGTGAAACAAAAACGTTTATTACGATCGAGAGTATAAAAGCCCAGTTGAGCCATCGATGGCGCTTCACAATGCCCAACAATCAGCAGCCCATCATCCTTCAGATTCTGGCGCAGAGCCTTAGCCATTTTACGACGGCTTTCAGCATCCAGATATATCAGGAAATTCCGGCAAAAGATAACATCATAAGGCGCTGACTCTGTATTTTCAGGAAGACTTAACAAATTCGCCTGGTGAAAATCAACGCATTTCTTGACCGACGACTTCAGACGATACCCTTCACGAGTTTTATCAAAGTAAGGGGTCGAAAAGTCAGGCATTGTTCCTCTAAATGAAGCTCTCCCGTACTCAGCCTTGCAAGCTTTGTGTATCGCTTCACTATTAATATCAAAGCCATCAACAATAAATTGATCTTCCTGCAGGCCGGTATCCATTAACGCCATGACTATCGAGTAGGCTTCTTCACCACTGCTGCAAGGCATACTGGCAACTCGAAACGGACCAGGCGTACGTATATTGATTCTGCTGCTTAATGCTTTTTCCTGCAAAATTGCAAATGCCCTGAACTCACGGAAAAACCAGGTCTCCCCAACGGTTATTTCATCAATAAGAGCTGTCATTTCCGGTGGGGAGTCAATAACCAGAAGATAATATTCATCTGTACTATCAACCCCCACCGCATCCATGCGCCGCTGAATACTCTGGCTGACTGATTGCTGCCCTATCGACTCAGGATCCAAGCCTATATGCTGACGCAGTAACCCAGTCAGGGCATTAATTGACATGTCTCCCAGGCTCCCCACTATCCGTGTTCTGAGGGTAGAGCTGGCTTTTGAGCTCCGACGGAAGGATACCCTCCACCTCTAATCGATAGATTAATTCCTCTTCCACTGTTGCCGTAGCAGAATAAGGAATCCTCTTATTGCTGATGACCTGTGGAGTAAAGTCGCTCTCATCAAGCCTGATCGTTTCCGTAGCGCGTTCAGCAATTAAAGCCAACAATAACTTTTTATCTTCCTGCAGGTAGTTGACGACAACGATACGAGTACTCGCATAAGCAGAGCTTGTCTGCTGATGAAATAACATGGAAAGATCAATAACAGGTATCAGATTACCCCTATAATCCAGCATGCCAGAAACCTCTGGCGAAATATGTGTAATCTTTTTAATTGGCAGGAAAGGAATCACCTCAACAATAGCATCACTTGTTAAAGCGTAGGATTGCCCTGCAATTTCAAAGCGTAAGTAAATCATTGTTTGAATCATTCCGTGATTAAAGAGAACCCTCTAATTAAAACAAAGTACCTGATTAATGCGGCATCTCCCCATCAACTTGAAAGGATACGACTGACTGCTTTAGCCGCTCCGATTCATCGTTCAGATTTTCCACTACATTATTAGATATTCTCATTGAATCATTCAGATTACGTATTGTTTCACCCAACTGGCTCAAGGCTTCCTGTATCTGTTCAGCTCCATCAGACTGAGAGCGCATCCCCTGATGCACTGATTCAAAATGAGGTGCCAATGTTTGAACTTTCTCGACAATCTGACTTAATTGATCACTCACCCTGCAAGTCTCATCAACCCCCTGACGTATTTCATCAGAGAATTTCTCCATTCCCATGACCCCTGCTGATACAGCCGCCTGCATCTCCTTAACCATTTCCTCTATATCATAAGTTGCCACTGCCGTCTGATCAGCAAGTCGGCGAATCTCGGTCGCAACGGTACTGAACCCCACACCAAACTCTCCCGCTTTATCTGCTTCAATTGCGGCATTGACTGATAACAAGTTTGTTTGATCAGCAATTTTATTAATGGTTGTTACGACCACATTAATTTTTCCGGCTTTCTCATTCAAAACAGCCAGCTTATCCGAAATATTCTGTGACGCTGACACCATCTGCTCAACAGTTCCCCTCATTCGGGTAAGCCCCTCATGCCCCTGTTCAGCAAGTTCAGATGTATCATCAACCGCGCGGGCAACTTCATCCATATTACTGACTAATTCTCGGGAAGTTTGAGAAATCCCCTGAGACGTCGCCATAATTTCATGGGTTGTAGCTTCCTGTTCCTTGGCTGATGCGGCCTGTTCTTTTGTTGTCGCACTGATATTTACCGCGGTACTGGAGAGTTGAACACAGGACTTCTGCACATCATCAACAATCTTGGACAAACTATCCGCCATTTGGTTTGTGCCTGTCTTCAGCGTGTCAAAATCACCACAGGCATCCAGCTCGACTCTTTTGGAGAAGTCTCCAGAGGAAACGGAGGCCATCACCTCATGAACTTCAGCAATAATATTCTGCTGTCCTTCCAGCATTTTATTAAACGCCATAGCCGCCTGACCGGTCTCATCCTTACTGACAACGGGTAGACGCATTGAGAGCTTACCGGTTTGCTGGACAGCGACCATGGTGTCTGACATGGTTTTGATCGGTTTGGCAATAACCCTGGCAAGCAAAAGCGCTATCAAAATGATGAGTAATGCAGACACACAAACAATAACAAACATGGTACGCTGTGCTTCATGGAGAGGCAGAAAAGCCTCAGAAACATCAATTTCTGCCAGGATAGCCCAGGTTACATTATCCGAGACCTGGACAGGCTCATATGCAGAAAGAACTTCAGTACCATTGAAATCATGAATAATTTTTGAACCGGTTTGACCTTCAAATACATCATGAACTGCTGCAGTATCAACCTTCCCGCGGACAGGGTGCTCAAAGGAAGCATCAACCGAATGATAAACCGGGTCTTTAAACGAGTCAGAACGCATCAACTTATCCGAGCCGACCAGATACGTCTCCCCTGTTTCTCCCATTCCTGTACGCTCTGTCATTACTTCATCAATCGTATGTACTGATAACTTGAGCGCCAGCACCATCACAGCCTGACCTTCAGACATAACGGGAATAGCAATGAAAGCTGCAGGCTTGCCTCCACTCGGGGCATAAGGAGCAAAGTCAACCATATGAAAGCTTCCAGACTTCAAAGCACCTCTGACAACATCTCCCAGGCCACTGTCTCTATCGCTCCCTGTCAGCAGGTTAGTCTGATACTCACTCCCATGTTCAACGGTAAAGAAGCAAAAGCCTTTCGCATCGAATAAATAAATTTCGTCATACCCATTTCTTTTTATATAACGAGAAAAAACTCTTAACCCATTCTCTTCAAAATAGTTTATCGTTTTTTCCAGGCCATTCAGTGTAATATGCACTTCAAGCTGATCAGCCAAAGTTTCAATTTCTTGTTTATTTTTTTGAATTTGTTTCTGAATTTGATGGGCTTTTATTGTTCGGACGGCTTCCAAATGCTGGAAAGCATCATTCTCCAACGCCTCAACCTTTACACCCAGACTGAAAACACTAATAACCAACGACGGTATCAAACTGCACAATGTAATAACAACCAATAGTTTTTTTTTGAAATCCAGGCGGTTCCAGAAATTCATTTCCATGCCTCTTGATATTTCATTCCATGAATTTAATTTTTCAAATAAAAACAGCACCAACTCTTTTTATTAATATGCTCTCTAACAGAGAATACAGCCCCCAACTCTAGAGAGTTTAAGAATTAGAGTTCAACTGAAAGACAGCGACAGACTGCTGCAAGCGATCTGATTCACTATTCAATTCATCCACGATATTGTTGGACATCCGCATTGAATCATTCAGATTACGGATGGTTTCACTCAACTGAGAAAGCGCTTCTTTAATCTGTTCTGCACCATCGGACTGAGAACGCATCCCTGTATGAACCGACTCAAAGTGAGGCCCTAATGTCTGGACTTTTTCAACAATCAAACTCAGCTGACCACTGACCTGACGGGTATCATCAACACCCTGCCTGATTTCGTCTGAGAACTTTTCCATCCCCATCACTCCGGCGGAAACGGCGGCCTGCATCTCCTTAACCATCTCTTCAATATCGAAGGTTGCCACAGCTGTTTGATCTGCCAGACGCCGGATCTCAGTAGCTACGGTACTAAAGCCCACACCATACTCACCCGCTTTATCTGCTTCGATAGCTGCATTGACGGATAACAGATTGGTTTGATCCGCAATTTTATTAATAGTAGTCACTACCACATTAATTTTGTTGGCTTTCTCATTCAGCACAGTGAGTTTGTCGGAAATATTCTGGGATGCAAGCACCATCTGCTCAACTGTACCACTCATCCTTGCCAGCCCATCATGGCCCTGCTCTGCCAGACCAGACGTATCATCAACAGCCCGTGCCACCTCATCCATATTTTCCACCAGGTCACGGGCAGTTTTTGAGATGTGCTCTGAGGTAGCCATAATCTCATGGGTTGTCGCTTCCTGCTCTTTGGCGGAAGCGGCCTGCTCCTTGGTGGTCGCGCTGATATTAACCGCCGTGCTTGAAAGCTGAGTACCTGACTGCATTACATTATTCACCAGCTCAGAAATACTATTCGCCATATCGTTAAAGGACTGACCAAGCTGTGCCAGTTCGTTGGTACCAGGCGCATTAATCCTTGAGATTAAATTGCCTTTCGATATTTCCAGCGTGGCATTGACAACCCTGTCCAAACGATCCGTCAGGGCACGCGAATAAAACATGATCAACAGCCCCGCGAGAACCACAACAAGAATACAGGTCATAACCAGCTGTCTGATCAGAAAACCATTTTCAGTTTCATGCAGTCTATGCACAGTCTGAATCAACGCTTCAAGCTCACGGATCAATGCAGCTTCTTCCCCACCGGTCATTTGATCTACCTTCCGATAGGACAACGAATTATCAGGATCAAATACTTTTAGAGCGGTCATATGCAGCTGATTTAATTCCTCATGATGACGAATCACATCTTCAACACCGGCTGTATCGATCTCAAGTCCTGCCAGAATCCCCATCACTTCTGTCAAATACCTGGCGGAAAGTGTTTCCATTTCATGAAGCAGAGCGAGGTGAGAGTCATAAGCCTGCTGCTTATGACCACGAAGCAGAATATTCTTCCATTCATCCAACTGGCGGGTAACTGCAACTTCAGACTTTTCAAGAAGGAGGTCAGCCCGGTTTAATTGCTCAGTCTTCTGAAATAACCAGAAGCCCATGCCACCAAGCCCGGCCAACATGACAATAAAAACCAAAACCAGCATAACGAAAAGCTGCATCCTCAGCTTCACATTATTTAAAAACAGGTTCCACATGCAGATTTCCTTCCCAACTGACTGTTCTTATTGAATGAGTGGAGGTGGAGCTCAATTTATTCTCCACATCTAAATAAAGCCTAGCCGATTTGGTTCAACGGTTTAGAGTAATTACACCGTTTTGTTCTGCATTAAGTGAAATCAGGCAATGGTTCTGACTGTCAATTATTTGATGGGATCAACCAATCTTTATTATCTCTAGTCAAAGTTTCAACACATAAGATCGATAAAAAGCTGAAAGCCTTTGAAGGGTTAGTATCCCTTTAATTCCAGGCAAGTCTGAATTGTTATGTATAAAATCTGAAAGGAGCCAGAATAGTCAAACAGAAGTTTCAACGCATGTTAGCACTCGTGCACAGGGTGGGATTTTTGATGACGGTCTTGTTCAGGATACCAATGAAGCACCTTATCAAGCCGAGAACCCGAAAGCATTTGATCTATTATACATTCCCTTTATCCAGAAGTTTGACCCTCAAAACGAAGAATCGGAAAGGGATTTTTTCCAAAAAGTATATGAGCTTCTGGCGCCTCTTAGAGGACTTCTGGTCATTACAATCATTGGAATTGGCAGATCAGATGACAATACCGCTATCATGAAAGGGCTGAGAATTTCGAGGTTATTGAATCAGTCGGGCATTCCAGCTTCCAATATCAGAGTAATCACATCACACAGGCATAATTATGTACTGGCTAACAGAAACGACAGGAGAGATCTTTTCAAACCCAGTCCCGGGCCTCTACCGGAAAAGGACCGGTAAACTACAGGCAAATTCAGAACTAACCACAGGTATTGATATACAAAAAAATAAGAGGTCGAAAAACTTTCTCCTCCACTTTGTCTAATAGGAGAGAGAAAACAGTAAAAAAGTCTGCGATACTTATATCCTTAAACTCTCCTGCAGCCCTTTAAATTCAGAGATTTTAATTCAGAGTGAGAAATTCTGAGACCTTACTATTGCTCTATAACCTGAACGCCCTTCCTTGGCATATATCCCCACTCTTTTTTACGACGAAGAAACTGGAGCCATCCCACCAGTCGTAACAAATTAACCAGCTGTCGATAGCCGATGTTTTCAATAATCGCCACGAAGAGTAACTTTATATAACTTCTTGTCTCTTTATAACTTCTATTCCATCGTTCCTCCAGCCAGAGCGATAATAAACTGGTAAAGATACCAAACAGTGTCATCAGGCCTATATAAGCGAGCAGTGCATGAAATTCCAGTATGCCTGCTGCATAAGTGACCGTGATGACAAAGTAACCAAACAACTCCAGAACTGGCCCCAGTACATCAACAACCAGAATGACTAGCATGGATAACAACCCCACCCGACCGTATTTTGGGTTAAACAAGATAGAAATGTTATTGAAAAATGTCTCCAGACTACCCTGTTGCCAACGGGTACGCTGATTGCAAAATGATCGTATCGTACTAGGTACTTCTGTCCAGCATACAGGTTCGGGAACAGCTGCAATATGGTGTCTGGATGACAGGCTATCCCTTACGTAGCGATGCATTTCCATTACCAGCTCCATATCCTCCCCCATGGAACCTTTGGGATAGCCACCAATGTTGCAGACAATATCCTTTTTAAAGACACCAAAAGCACCTGATATCAGGGTTAACATACCAACACGACTCCACCCGTTTCTGGCGATCATAAAAGCCCTCAGGTATTCCACAACCTGAACTAATTCGAGAAAGGTTTTCGGCAACCCTACTTTTTCAACAATGCCATGCCGTACTTTGCAACCATTGAGAACACAAACCGTACCACCAACGGCTATGGTATGTTCCGGATCATCAACAAAAGGCTTGATGATCTTGAGCAGAGATTCTTCTTCCAGTAACGTATCTCCATCCATGACACAGAACAGGTCCGAACGGGCAACATTAATACCGGCATTAATGGCGTCGGCCTTTCCCCCGTTCTCCTTATCAATGACCAGCAGGTTGGTATTGAGGCGGCTGATATAAATATCCTTGACAGGTTCATGCTCCAGTTTCCACTCCGCCGCATAGTCTACCTTTTCCAGCTCATATCGGCTGATGAGCGTGTGTAGCGTCTGATCACTGGAGCCGTCATTAATCACGATCACCTGGTAGTCTGGATATTTCAGCGCTAGCAGTGCATCAACGCTAACCTCTACCAGTGCCTCTTCATTAAAAACAGGAGTCAGTATTGTTACGGGTGGGGCCAGACCCGATGAGATAAACAACTCTTCGCTGAACGATTCTTTGGACTTATTATGAATGATTAACACAAACAGAACGGGGAGTAGTTGAATAAGTGCAATGATCAGGGTATTAGTGATAAAAAAAAGACTGACCAGTTCAATTTCCTGGGCATATTGCTGAAGAAACGTTTGTGCCTGATCCATCACGTTCACGGTTTCATCCCTCAATGTTCACTGGCTTTTGCTGTTCCAACAACACACTTTTTGCAATCTCTCCAGCCCTGCCCTCCCTGCTGACAGCCAGATCCAGCACTCGATGTCCCGCATCTCCCAACTGGTAAAGTGCACAGGCACAATGATAAGTCACCAGCCAGTCTTCATCGTTCAGCCCTGTATAAAGGGCATTTATCAACTCCGGCTGCTTTTGTGTTTCCGACAGTTCAGCGGCCATTCGACGAACCCGTACCGAATCATCAGCCAGCGCTTCCTGCAATATCAGATTGTCGATAGCTGGGCACACAGTTTTCATTATCAGCAGCATGTGGTATCGGATACGCTCATCCTTCTCCTGCAGCATACTGTGAAAGTAACCTATCTCAATGGGAGCCCGTAACTCCTGTAAAGCGTGCATCGCACCTATGCGAATCGCCGTCGGCATACGGATATGGACAGCTGCCTTCAACAAATCCTCAATACCGGCAGAATCTGTATTTCTCAGGATATCCGCCACCAGTAACCAGGAGATATTCCTGTTTTTTTCTAACGTATCAATGACCGGTATGACATAGCAGGCATCTTTTTTCAAAAGAACCCTCATTGCCAGAAACCTTAATCGCTCAGGCTCTGTGTAATTAATCATTATCTGAAATAGCCACGCATCAGACAGTCTTGAAGAGTGGTAGAGTATCTGAATAGCCTTCATGCGCTTTTCTGCATTGTTACCATCCAGAAAGTCCGACAGGTATGCATACACCCCAAGCTCCTCAAGCACGAGGGTAAGCTTTTCTGCTGACCCTCCTTTTAAAGACCTGAAAAGCTCATCCGCTATTTCAACCAGTAACCAGTTATCACTTTGTCTAAGCGACAAAGTTTTTTTATCGACTGTTTCAAGAGGGCTAAAGAGGTAGGTTGACAACCATTGACTTAACGTCTTCCGGCGATACTGTTGCTTCACTTCAATTTTATGCCGGTAGAACCGTACCATGATTTCAATGACCATCATGGCAAGTGAGATAGTGGCCAGTGCCAGCCCAGTATACCAGATGATCAACCATTCCATGGTTCTGGCCCCTAAAAGAAAAATGTCAGTCCAACGGATAACTCTTCACGAACATAGAAGGTTGCCAACCTGTCTCGACTGTATCCCGTTCGTAGCCTCATATTCTCCGAATATCGATACTCCGTACCAGCAAACCAGCTATCCGCTTCAATCACCCGGTTACTGTCCAATTCATGGGCATTGGAATATCCGGCATAGGCTCGCCAGTTACCTCCAGGGTGCCAGTCACCTTTGATGAGCATATCAACAGTATGTGGGGTACGGCGGCTGTCGGTAATGATCCCCTGGACAGAAAAAGCCAGCAGGTCATTGATGTAGTAGGTCGTTCCCGGTTTAACTGAGTAGACAGTGTTATCACCATACCACTCCCCCTTGAAACTGCCATTTAACGCCCAGGGGGTACTTCTGTCCGGTCGGTACTCTAGACGAAACTCTGCTTTACGGAATGGCAGAAAGCTGGCGTCAGGGGCCAAAGTAATATGTGCAGATCCGGAATATTGGGCCGACAACCTCTGGTACACTGAGACCCCGACAGCCACATCTTTCATGCCAAAGCGCTGCTCTTCTCTGGCCTGAATGGCAACCGCCATCCCCCCATTGAACTTTCTCGAAAGACTGTACTGGTGTTTGTGCCAGTGGCGCAGCTGCGGATTGTTAAAAACCGTCGTCGATGCACCAATATCAGCACGCCAGAGCCTGACCTCAGCTCTGCTCATAGAAGAAAGTATAAGAAGCAATAGTAAAAATGAGGTATACCAACCATTGGTAAACCTTAAGGCTGATTCAGCAGTGAGGCATGGTGATCTGTTTTTTATACAATTCGATGACATTCCTTTGCCATATCCGTTATATCAATCATCAGGTGGATTATTGTATCGGCAACACTTTTTGAACCCTTGCCAGCAACTCAACAGGATCAAAGGGTTTGCAGATATAGTCACTGGCTCCCAACTCAAGCCCTTTGGCAATATTGTTCTGTTGATTCAGCGCTGACAGCATGATGGCTGGAACGTCCCTGGTTTCCGCCGAACTCCTGATTTTATGCAGTACAGCAAATCCATCCAGGCCGGGCATCATACAATCCAGTATCATCAGGTCAGGGTGGTGTTCCTGGGCATACTGAACGGCATCAATACCATTGCTGCAGGTGGTCACCTGATACCCTTCCCGGTTTAAAAGGTTACATAGCACCCCGGTAATCATGACATCATCATCCACCAGCAAGATGTTATATGAGGCATGATTCAGAGTATCCCTGACTTTATCCAGCAACACCGCACCATCACAGGGTTTAGTCAGGTAATCACTGGCTCCCCGGGACAGACAGTTAACCACGATCTCCATATCTTCTACGGCGGAAAGCATTACGACAGGTGTTTTTTCAAGCTCAGGGATTGCCTTTAACTGCTCAAGCAGTGCCATGCCTGTTGTATCGGGTAAATTGATATCCAGAAAAATCAAATCAGGGGTTGATCTTTTGATGTTATCCAGCGCTTCGGCCCCGGTCATAGCCATCGTTGTTGAATAGGATTCCTGCTCCAGAACCAACTTAACGGCTTTACCGAGCATGATGTCATCATCAATCAACAAAATAGCGGCTACTGACGCTTCACCAGACTCTCCACTCTCAGTAACCTCAACTTTCAGGGGAGCTGACTCTTCCTTGTTTTCATCACCCAGAGCCTCATTGATGGCATCAATCAGTTCCGAAGCCAGCAACTGTAGCTGAGCCATAGCATCCGCATTTATTGAACGCCCGGATTCTGCAGTGTGAATACTGCCAAGCAAACAGTCCAGGGGCGCTGCGGTATCACTTATTCGGTTAAATCCATAGGTTGCTCCCGTGCCCGCCAGATTATGTGCGATGGTCTTCAGCCGGGAACAAGCCATTCCTTCGGGTTGCTCCAGTTCAGGATCAACCAGCAACTGGTTGAGCTCACTCCGGAGCCCCGAGAGAGATGTCAGATACTCCTTTTGGAGCTGGCGCATTTGCGCTTTAAATTGTTCCGAGTTATCCATTTTATTACCAGTGCAATGCCATCATTATTACTGTGCATTCCAAAGCGTATTGAGCTGATCCGGTAATGCCATCGGATCAAAGGGTTTTGGAATAACACCGCAGACACCTAACTCCATATACCGTTCAACTTCGGTGGCTTGTACCTTAGCTGTCATGAAAACCACCGGAACCTGTTGATAGCCCTCCAGCTTCTTAAGCTCTTTAAACACGTCAATACCACTCATAACCGGCATCATCACATCCAGAAGTACTAACTGAGGCCTGAGGGTTTTCGCTTTTTCCAACGCTTCCACGCCGGATTCACAACTTGTAATCTTGAATTGCCCAACGGTAGCCAGAGTTAATTCGGTAATCTTGCGAATATCGGCATCATCTTCAACGTGCAATATTTCAACCAGCGGCTCTTTCATTTTTCTCCCCTTGTAATGAGGCTGGCCCTCACAATAGAAGTATCATCGGCGGATCAAGCAACGGGTTAACAGGTATAAATAACTGGACAGATATTTCATATAACCAGCTATTTAAGAACAAGGGAGTTATTTCCCTTTGGAAGCTATGAGAAATTTGAAAGAACCCGATTGATCGCTTGGAGATACCTGTCCTGCCCTGGTTTTTTCCATGGAAGTGATCAGGGCCAGTAAAAGAGCAGTAATTCGGGACTGGTCATGTTCACTGATAGACTGCTGCCCATTGGTTGCCATTACGTCATCCAGAACATGCGACAAAATTCTAGCTGAATCTGAAAGATCCGGAAAACCAAATGATTCACCAGACCCCTTGAGCTTGAAGGCAGTATTCCGTAATTCATTAAGATCCATCAGCGACATTTCTCTGGTTTCCAATTCGACAAGAAGTCTCTGAATGTTCTCAATGGTTTGCTGGAGAGTATCGAGATAATTGTGTTTTAACTGATCAACATTTTGGCTGATGGAACTACTGTTTTTTTCATGAAAATCGTGCCAGATTGACTCAACTGTTTCAGGCAACGTTGAAGGTTGAAATGGTTTGCAGATTACTCCCGACACTCCCATATTTTTATACTCCTCAATGGATTCCATTGAGTTTTTCGCCGTTATAAAAATAAAAGGTATGTGCTGGTATTGTGGAAGCTCTTTGAGCTGTTGCAACAGCTCTGGACCACTGACATCAGGCATCATTACATCAAGAATGACCAGCTGAGGATGAAGTGTTTTACACACCTCAAGGGCTTTCACACCGCTGTCAAAGACATCCACTTTATAAGGCCCCTGCTGACTAAGTGCAAAGCGCACCAGCTCCCTGATATCGTCATCATCATCAACATATAAAATATTTTGCAGTGATAAGCCCATAATGCCTGTCTCAATCTATTTAATCATGAGTACTCAGACCATCGGCCTTCCATCCTCAAACTTGATTAGTAGCTGACCCTATAACATTACCAACCAGGCTTGACTCCGGCTTATAAGTAGTTGAGCAAATGGAATCGAATATTTCTGGATGAGTGGACAGTTACTATGCAAGGCACAACGACGGGAGCATAGCCGTAGCTATGTGACCAGAGTTGTAACACCGCACAACTGCATGGATGCAGGGGTTAGAGCAACGCATGGAGCAGTTGCCGGGAGTGACTGACCACTTGTTCAGAAAATATGATTTCATTTGGTTAACTACTTACAACAGGCAAATCAAAGTAAAAAGTAGCCCCCTGTCCAGGTTCACTGTGGAGCCCAATGATTCCACCATGGAGTTCAATAATCGCTTGCGAAATTGCCAGACCAAGCCCTGTCCCCCCTTTACTTCGGGTATCAGAGCTGTCTGCCTGCATAAAACGGCCAAATATTTGAGACTTGAACTCATCAGGAACCCCCGGACCATGATCAATAACCAGCACACGAACCCACTCCTCATCCGATTCGAGTTTGATTGATACAATTTCATCCTTAGGAGAGAATTTGACCGCATTGGAAATCAGGTTAGCCAGCACCTGTTTAAGCCTTTGCTTATCCCCATGCACCCTGTCAGCAAAGCCAAGCGTACCCTCTCCTTTCAGTCTTATATTGCGTGAGTACGCGTAATGTTCACTCTCTTTAATAACCTGCTCAACCAGATCCGCAAGATCAACCTCTTCAAGAGAAAGTTCCATTTTCCCTGAATTAATCTTTTCAAGATCCAGCAAATCATTTATCAGGAAGAGAAGGCGCTCGGCATTACGATCAGCAGTAGTCAGAAGATCCTGCATCTGCGGCTCCAGCGAAGCTTGTCCTAGCTGAATTAATAATCTGAGAGCCCCCCGGATTGATGTCAGAGGTGTTCTAAGCTCGTGACTAACAGTCGAGACAAACTCCCGCTGGAGTTTTTCCACTTTTTTCCGTTCAGTGATGTCCCGGGCAACGAACAGCAGCCCCTGTACACCTCCCGAAGCATCAAATACCCTTTTTGCTGTTAACGCCACTGGAATATATTGCCCCTCTTTGGTGATGTAACTCAGTTCCCTTTTATTGACATTATCTTGTCCGTCCTGCTCATCCTCAGGCTGCCCCCTCCGGGTGAACATCCGCTGAATATTGTCAACCTCTTCCTGATCATGCAGTTCAATGACCGACTTTCCCGTTAGCTCATCGGTGGTATAGCCAAGCATATGCTCACTACCTTTATTTACCATGCTGACCAAGCCTTCAGAATTGGTAAAAATGATACTGTAGGAGACACTGTCCAGAATCGCCTGTCTCAATATGGTACTCTGATAAAGTGATTGCTCAGCCTTGCACCGTGACATCTCATGGCCAATCCATTGGGCAAATAGCTGAATAAGCTGAAAATCCCCCTTTCGGAACCCATCTGAACGAGGCTCAGCACTGGAAAAATTTATTGTTCCATAACACACGCCATCAACCAGAATTCGAGCACCAAGGTAAGACTCCAATCCAAAGGATTGATAACAGGGATGATCTTTAATCTGGCTTTTGCCTGCATAATCAAACCCTGTGGGCACGCCGGAAATTAACGTGTGAATACAGTAGGTATTACCGAGAGGAAATGAAGTGCCCACCGATGGTGCACCATCATCAGTTGAAACGTACTCCACCGTGTAGGACTCATTTTCAATACGACTGATAATCGCCAGCGGCATGTCAAAAATCGTACACCCAAGCTCCAGCAACCGCTGTAACTTCTGCGGTAAATCCAATTCGGTTAACGATATGACGTTATGAAACTTCTCCAGTGCTTTGGTATAACTTTCAAGCTCGGCCTCTGCTTTTTTTCGTATTGAAATATCCCGAACAATCCCAATAAACAAGGTTCGCTGGTCACGCTGGTCACGCTGGTCACGCTGGTCACCAAGCGTAATGTCACTTATCGCCAGCTCCATAGGAAATACCGAACCGTCCTTACGCAGCCCTTGAGCCTCTCTTCCAATACCGATCACCTTTCTGACACCGGTATTCAGGTAATTTTGAAGATAACCATCATGATGACTCTGATAGGGTTCAGGCATCAACATTTTGATATTTTTACCTTGAACATCATGGGCATGATAACCAAATATCTTTTCTGCAGCGGGGTTAAAATCCTCTATCAAGCCACGGGTATTGATACTGATAATGGCATCAACCGCATTGTCTATCACGGCTTTATGACGAGCCTGACTGTTAAGAAGGTCGTTTTCCCGTTCCTGGATCTGATGACACATGTTGCGAAATGCAGTGAGCACTCTGCCCACTTCGTCATTGGCCGAGTCACGATATGAAATATCGCGATAGTTTCCCTCTGCAACTTTTCCGGTAACCTCCATCAGCTGCTTAATGGGAATCCATACCCACAGGTTCTGCAGCAATGCGATCAACACCATGGATAACAATGCAATGACAATTATCAAGAGTTCAAAGTTATAAATACGTTCTATTTCAACTGCCAGCGCTGATTCCAAATCAATAAAAACCTGGATCTCAGCGACAGTCCTCCCCTCAAATACAATAGTATCTTTCAATAACTCTATACTATTCTCATCAGGAAGGTCGACAGTCTCGAGAGGGTACAGTTGCAACTGTTTTTCATCATAAAGTTGTACCAGATGCCAGTCAGTCTTAGTTGCTAATACCGAGTCAACTGTATGATGTACTCTGGCTAAATCGCTGTTGAGAATATCTGGAAGCAAGGCCATACCCAGCAGGTTAATAAAGACCCGCTCACTCTTCAGTATGTGTTTACGCTCATCATTAATTAGCTGTGGCAGCCAGTAAGAGTGGATAAATAGAATTAAAAACCCAAATGCCAGGACAATAGGGGATAGCGACTTAATCCGTAGACTCATCGCTCCCCCTACCTAACATAGAACTCTTCCAGCCCCATACTGCGTATAGGTGCATAATCATTCAGGCTCGTACTACCCGGTACCTTCATTGGAATCCTCTCCAGTAAACCCCTGCCCTTCTTACTGTCGGCTAATTCGATAAAAGCTGATCTGAATTGCTCCTTTACCGTGTCCGTAACCCTTGGATGCGACACCACTGGATGACTTGCCACCCTGGGTGTTTTATACAAAACCCGTAGTTGGTCTCGTATACGTCTGGGCTGAAGGGACAATGTTCTCTGCACCCCACCACCAGCGGAGGCCTTGCCCAGCAGAACATTGAGATACACTGAGCTATGACTCTTCACGTACAGTTCATTCACCTGGATACGGTAGGTTCGGGAGAACTCAGCCCGTGGGATTAAAGCCGCACCCAATGCGTTGGGAGAGGGAAAAGCCACGGTTTTTCCTGCCAGCTCCTCAACCGACTGTAACGAGCTGTCATTCCTGACCACCAGGATGCCATAAAGTTGTCGGCTCAGATCCCGGATCAGCGGTATATACCCCTGCTCATGGCTAGCTACAATAGCGTGATAGGGGTTCATATACGCAAAATCAAACTTCCCCTCCTGAAACTGCTTTTCAAACTCAGGTATGGACGGAGATGGATGGAATTGAAATTGAAGTCCACTTATTATCTCTAACTCATCAAGTACCGGCTGCCAGGTTTCAACCGTTTGTTGAACAGCAAACTGAGGCACCACACCAAATAAGTACACTCTTTGACTCTCTGCCATCGCAGAAAATGACAGAAATAAGCAAGACAGAATACAGCCAGTGCCTATGAAGCGGATTTTTTCCATAAAAGACTCCAGCTTTTTCATGGCTGATCAGATGTAAATATGCATTCTGTCTAATTGTGAGTACAGATGCACATGCTACAGGAAACTATGTGACTCCATGATCAAGTTGATGCACAAAATTGCGACCAGGCATGTGAGTATCGCACTTGAAGCTGGAGCTAACATTGATAAATACCTACTTCTGACTCACTCCCCCTCTATTCATGGCTTTCTCATGACCGGTGTTTTGTAAATCAAACTCAACATAAAATACGGTTCCTTTTCCATTAGCTGAAGTAAAGCCAATATCCCCCCCCAATGCAGTAATAATTTTTTTGCAGATATAAAGGCCCAAACCTGCGCCCTGAACAGCACGGGTAGAGGATGAATCAACCTGAGTAAAGCGCTCAAAAATAACCTCTTTAAAGTCTTCCGGTATCCCTGGCCCTTGATCAGCCACCTCAATTCTCAATTTGTTTTCTATGATTTGAGACCGGATAACAACATCACTGCCTTCAGGAGAGAACTTGATCGCATTTGAGAGAAAATTAATGAGCACCTGCTCCAATCGATGCTGATCGGTATTAATGACTACCCCTTTAGCATCCCCCTCAACAATAATGCTTGAATGATACTGTTCACAGTACACGGCCTGATTTCTAACGATACTCTGAATGAGTTGATCTACGTCGGTGACTGCAATGTCAAACTCCAGTTTATTCTCACTCAGCTTCTCTACATCCAAAATATCATTAACCAGCCGGTTAAGCCGTTTGCTGTTCTTATGCGCTATATCGAGTATTTCCTGCATTTTTTCTGGTAATGCCTGATTCATCTGCCCGAAAAGAGCCAGCGCTCCATGAATAGAGGTCAGTGGTGTGCGCAATTCATGGCTGACAACAGATAGAAATTCAGACTTCACTCTGCTGGCCTCTTTCAGTTTGATATTTTTCTCTTCAAGAACCCGGGTCATCTGATCAGCATACTGCAGTGCCATCCTGTTCATCCGTGTCATAAAAAGAAAGAGACCCAATAAAAGACTGTCAATAATAATGCCTGCAATTAATATGATATATGGCTGATTGGAGCTGGTCGCAAGACGAAAAGCCTGACCCGATTCGATATCAAACACCCAGGTTCTACCGTACATTTCCACTTCAGACGTTCTGGCAAAGAGTGGATCTGAATCCACGTCTCTTTCCTGCGGGTTATCTTCATAGAGCAAAACATCCGCATCACTGATTTTGATCCGAAGATATCTGTTCTCCTTTGCCAGTGTTCCTTTCATCAGCTCCCTCATGATAAAGGGCGCATAAGAGACACCAAGGATTGATTGCTGGCGCTCAATAAGGGTTTCAGGAATACCTGATGATTTGTAGACCGGCGTATAAAATAAAAAACCCGGTGTTTTCTCGGCATCCTGAACCAGAATGATGGGGCCAGTCACTTGAGCTGCACCTTCATCCCGGGCACGCTGAATGGCCTGATAGCGGTTTTGCTCAAACGCCATATCAAGCCCTATCGCCTGCCGGTTGGTTGCCTCTGGTTCAATGTATGTTATTGGCCAGTACTCTTTTTCACTGTGTTGCGGATGTATCCGGTAGTCTGGTCGGCTTGCTCTCTCATTCGCTAAATACTGATCCAAGTCCTTAGGCTGAATATTGAAAATAACACCAATACCGTTTATTCCGGGATAGGTCTGATCTATATCCAGACTTTTTGCATACATCTTCCACTGATCATAGGAGACTTGGTTATTACTGGAGTCAATCAATGCTGCTGCACTCCTGAGCGCATTTTCGTATAGCTCCATCCTCTCCTTCACCAGCCTGATGATGTGCTCGGACTCACGATCAAATTTACTCTTATTCTTCTGCACTACCTGCTGGCTTGAAAACTGCCAGGCTCCCACGGTTAGAAGCAGAGAAAGAACCACAATAACCCAGTGAAATCGGTGTAAGCGACCACCTTTTTCAAGCCTCGCTCTCAATGCTACGCTATCGAGTGCTTTTGCATTCCCTGTATTCATGGTTCTTTCAACGGTTGATTACCCCAAAATATTTATATCGTTTACTATGAAAGTTCCTTGACAAAGCTTTATTTACAAGCAAAGTGAGTTCGACACTCAGAAAGCCATAGGCATCCCTTCTGTCAGAAAATCTGCGAGCAAGTGACTTTTAAGAAATACAGTTTATGGAAGTTATTAATTCACTATTATCCAGCTCAAAAATAACTCAGATTCCTGTTATTTAGGCCGGTTTACCGGCTTCCAGATACATTAACCCTGCGTCCGAATCATCTGATCCAGTCTAACCATGTTTGCCAGAGCGAATAACATCGCCAGTTTGCCATCATTTTTCAGCAGTCCCCCGATAACGGGCTTTGATAAACCCAAACTGGCATTTGATGATTCTGAAGGGATGTTCCACCTTGGCTCGGATGCTGGCTTTAAGTTATTCCGTTTTCAAAATGACTTTATTGATTCGAGGATGTTTCCTCAGTTTCTTCAACTTGCCTGGCTGTTCGGCTATATGCCACTGTACATCGTCTGTATTGAGCTCTTTTCGCTTCTCAGCGCCTCGGTAGCCGGCATCGGCAAAGACAAACTGTTCACCACCATGCAACAGGTTACTGGCTTGATTAAGGTCATGTTCATTGACGGCGGTTGTCGCCAGACTATGAGTCAAACCTGTACGGGCATCGACACCAATATGCGCCTTCATGCCGAAATACCACTGGTTACCCTTTCTGGTCTGGTGCATTTGGGGATCTCGCTGTCCCGTTTGATTCTTTGTCGATGTCGGCGCTTCGATGATCGTGGCATCGACCAGTGAGCCTTCTTTCAAAACGATACCAGACTCAGTAAGCCATTGGTTTACGTCCGTGAAAATAGCCCGAGCCAGATTGTGAGCCTCCAGCAGGTGCCGAAAGTTCATGATGGTTGTACGATCCGGAATCGATTTATCCAGAGATAGTCCGCTAAATAGTCTCATGGATGCAATTTCATAAAGGGCATCTTCCATGGCCGGATCACTGAGGCTATACCATTGTTGAAGACAGTGTATTCGAAGCATGGTGGACAGCGGGTAAGGCCTACGGCCATTCCCGGGTTTGGGGTAATAAGGCTCAATAATTGCCTCAAGACGATGCCAGGGAATCAGTTTATCCATACGGGCAAGGAATATTTCTTTGCGGGTCTGGCGACGCTTTTGAGTGAATTCAGCGTCCGAAAAGCTGAGTTGTTGGTCCATGGCTAATCTCCAGCAAGGGCTGAGAGGAGATTAGCTTATTATCGGGGGACTTAATCGCAGGCTCCTTAGGGCAATACTCCGGACACTATTATGCAGCGATAGCACCATAGCTACTTAGCTCCTCATAAGTATTCATGACTTTTTCGTCATTCATTGCCAAGCCTAACTTCTCAAAAACTCTGTGCATCAGGTTCTGAT
>NZ_LUKQ02000179.1 GCF_001647025.1 Endozoicomonas atrinae | reverse complement strand
ACTATGAAGATATTATCAATAAATGCTGTGAGGCATGGAATGAATTACTTTCTGAAGTTGGCCGATTGAAAAGTCTATGCTCCCGTTCATGGGCTGTTATTTCATAATTTAAAAATGGAATTGGTATAACCTTGGGTGAATTGCCGTTCAGATAAGACGAGAGGGTTTGCAACTCGGTACGGTTGCGTACCAGTTCTGCTTGCAATTCGTTCAGGATGCCACTGAGTGCCACGCCTTGGTCAGTTGCGCTAAGCAAACCGTTGGCACTCTGGAACGCCAGCAGTTCCGCAGTCACCACCTTCAACCGTTGCTCTGCCAGCACGACTTCTTTCTGGACAAAGGCCTGTTGCTCATTAGCCAGGGCATGGCTGATCTCGTTAACAAAGGCTTCACTGCGGGAAAGCACCTGTTTGGCCAGCTGCTGGGTAAACGCCGGGGTAAAACCCTGCACTTCCAGGTTAAGCATGCCGGTTTCTGCATTAAACCGAACCGAAATATGATCGCGGTAGTATTGAAGGAAGTCTTCGTAGCTGGCATCGCTTCCTAACTGTGAAAGCCAGTCCGGTTCATCCACATAGTGCTGGCGCAGGTTGAGGGTCTCCTGCAGATGGTTGAGCATATCCGGCGACTGGATAAAGGTCTCTACAATGCGCTGATCATTGCCCGCCTGTGGCGTAATACCCATCAGGCTGAAACCGCTGACAGATTGCCCGCCGTCGTTTTTCTCCACCATAAAGCTCGCTTCGGAAACAAACCGGTCCGACGCAAACCCGATATAGTAGAGGGCACAGGCCAGCCAGGGCAGTATCACCATCAACGCAAACCATCGGCCTACCTGACGGTGGAACAGATGCTTGCGAGCCAACTTAAACCATGGGTGCTGCTGTACTTTTTTTGGTATCGGTGGCACAAAGTTCGCACGGTTCTGAGGGTTCTTCAATAACTTCAAAGTTTCAATGGTTTTTCTACCTTGCCGGTTAACCGGATCGGCTTTTACTGGATCAACAGACGCGTCGGATGTCGCATCTGCTGCTGTTAACGGTTGGTTCATAGACATACTGCTTAATCAAAAATCCGGGTTATGCCTTCCCATGACTGAACATGGGAATACGATGAAGCGCTTAACATTTAAACGGTTTAACGTTTGAGCGTTACATGGCGTTATAGGCGGAAATGGCATCATCAATACTGTTATGGACGTGTATTTTCCCATCTTTTATATAGATACCAATATCGCACTGCCGCTTCAGTTCGTTCAGGTTATGGGAGACAAAAAGGAAATTGGCCCGATTTTTCTTGTCATCGAACACCTGCTGACATTTCTCTTTAAAACGTTTGTCGCCTACCGAGGTCAGCTCGTCGATCAGGTAGTAGTCAAAATCAAAGGCCATGCTGACCGCAAAGGAAAACTTTGACTTCATGCCGGATGAATAGGTTTTCAGTGGCATTTCAAAAAAGTCTCCAATCTCGGAAAACGCCTTGATAAAGGCCAGTTTTTCCTTTACTTCCTGCTGGCCATTGCCATAGACCCGACAGATAAATTCGGCGTTCTCCCGGCCAGTCATACTGCCCTGATAACCGGACAGACCCAATGGCCAGGAAACATTGCCCTTAATACGGATGCTGCCACGATTAGGCTGGTCAACGCCCGCCAGCAGATTCATCAATGTTGACTTGCCACTGCCATTGGCGCCAAACACACCGATATTTTTATCCCCCGGCAGGGTCAGGTTCACATCCTTCAAAATGTAATGACGACCTTTTGGCGTCGGGAAATATTTGGTGACGTTGTTAAACTCAATCATCGGGTCAGCATCCTGCGCCAGTTGGCCCGATACATCAGCATGCCCAGGGTCATCGCCACCAGCGTGCAGATCATCAGGTACTCCATGCTCACCAGTGATGTGTTGTAATGAGCTGAAAAACAGGAACGCATCAGCTCAAAGGTATGCAACAGCGGGTTCCACAGCAGGTAAGGATGCAGTGACGGCGGCATATCGTTAATGGTGAAAAAGGTACCGGAGATAAAAAACAGTGGTCGTAAAATAACCGGGATAAACTTGCCCACTTCCGGATACAGTGCATTAAACACACCGAAGACCAGACTGGTTCCAAATGCAAACAGACTGATCAGCGCGAAGAGCAGCAGGAACTTCAGGCTATTTATGACGACCACCTGATAGCCCAGCCACCAACTCCCGACCAGAATGGTGACCAGCGTCAAAAAAGCAATAGCTGCCTCCAGCATAAAACGGGTCAGATAAGCATCTAAAACCCGTACCTGCCGGTAAATAAACAGATTCTGATTGGCACTCACCGCCCCCATGGACTGGCTGATCACTTTATTAAAATAGAGAAAAGGTGCCATGCCCGTGGCCAGAAAGACCGGCAGATCCAAACCACCCACCGATGTCCGACCCTGAAAATAGAACATGGCCATAAAGAACAGGATTTGCATCAGCGGCTCCAACAGAGCCCAGACAATGCCCAGACGATACTGCCCAAACCGGGTTTTCAGCTCACGAATTAACAGGGCATGGATAACGGCTTTCTGGATTTGCCAGGACGTACGTTGCTGCATGGTCATTGTTGAATGTTTCAGCTCCCTGACGGATAGGATTCATAATTGGCTGGACGTGTTGAGGAGGCCAACAGTGAAAATGGAGGCACTTTATATCAGGAAAGAGTATAAGAAAATCCGTATTTAAAAGGATATATTGTGACTTACTCCATATCTTCCCGGCACAACTACCGCATATATACCCGTCGCCTTTCAAGTTGCTACTTTATTGACTGCACTCGCTCTCAATGGCCACATGGTATTTCTATGCCCCCATGGCTTTGCTCATTTGCCGCCGCGTAGCAACTTGAAATTCATTGGGTATGCCGCTCAACCCCAACCAACAAATAACAGACGAAAACACGTCAGATCATCAAGAAACAGCCATATCATGTTTGATTTGATCACTATTAATGATCGCTGTAACGTAGACACTTACGCCGTGAAAACCTTGAGGATTGACTGTCCATGCTGAAGAAAAAAACGATCAAAAAAACAGCGGAAACCGAAGTGACGTTTGAGTTTACTCAACCGGGCATCAAGTCCGTGTCGCTGGTTGCGGAATTTAACCAGTGGCAACCGGTCACCATGAAATACCATAAAAAAGAGAACGCCTTCCGGACCAAAGTAAAGCTGCCCGGCGACAAAGCCTTCCATTTCCGTTATCTGCTGGATGAGACCACCTGGGAGAACGACCATAACGCGGATGACTACGTGCCCAACCCCTATGGCAGCGATAACAGTGTGGTCTACACAAAAATCAAGAAGTAATTAAAAGAAAACCCCGTCACCCCTCTTTTACGATCATCGGGTAATGATGGGGTTTTCTCTAACAACTTTCGTACAGAATGATGCCGCTGAGGCAAATGACCAATACCGCAGAAAAGATCAAAAAACATCAACCCTCTGTCGCACGATCACTCCTGCCCACGAAAGTGTCGCAGAATCCGGGTCATCTGTTCCAGCCGCAGATTAAAACTGATCTTACACGCTCTCTCATTTTGGGTATGATCACCATCGCCAAACGGGCCAAAACCATCCAGCGTTGGTACACCCGCAGAAGCAATGGTATTGGCATCGCTGACCCCACCACGATGCTCTACCGGCAACGCGTATCCTAAAATATCTTGAATTTCCTCCAACAGCGCTTGCTGAGAAGGGTTACTCTCCATAACATCCCTTTGCAAACCGCCAGTCATGGCAATTTCAACCCCGTCCACAGGAGAAATGCTGATCAGTTGATCAATAGCGGACAGCACCCTGTCCCGCTCCCGGGTACAGGTAAAACGAAACTCCACCGCCATCTGTGCTTTCGGTGATATGGTATTGGCTCCAATACCTCCGGAGATTTTCCCCACATTAACCGTTGTACCTTTATCCAGATCCGTCAGTTCTGTCAGGGCAATCAGTAAATGCGCAGCCGCTAAATTAGCATTGCGCCCCTGCTGGTAATGATTTCCGGCATGGGCAGCCAGACCGGTCAGATCCAGATAAACCGTACCCACCCCTTTGCGCGCCGTTACCACCTCGTTATTCTGCCCGGCCGCCTCCAGGACAAGACAGGCATCGTATTGATCCGCAATACGGCTGGTGAGTAATTTGCTGTCATCACTGCCCGTCTCTTCATCGCTGACCAGCAGCATATCAATGTTATGGATCGCACCGGTTTCCCGGTGGATGTTACGCAGCGCACTCAAGGCCAGATAGATGCCGCCTTTCATATCGCAAACGCCGGGTCCATAAATCCACTGGCTATCTTCCCGAAACCCCTCGAACTCTCCCTTGGGAAAGACCGTATCCAGGTGTCCCAGCAGTAGCAATTTTCTGCCGGGTCTTTTATCCGATAAAAAAAGCAGATGGTCACCGATGGTTTCCCGTGAATGACGATCCGTTCTGTATCCCAGCGCTTGCATCCAATGGGCAATCATTTGCCCCGATTCGTCAACACCAGCCTTGTTGCCGGTATGACTGTTAATGTCAATTAGTGAGGCGAGTTCTTTAAAGTCCACTGCTGATCTTCATGATTGGGGTTAATAATATGATGAAACAGAACACCTGCTTCGTATTTCGGGGGGATTGTATCGGGTTTATTAAGTGACTTTATCGCCATTTCAGCACCATTGATTGACCCATATCATGGACTGCGCAAAATACCTGCAAGACCATTAGCAAACCGTAAATGCCCAAGTATATTTACCCCGCTTGATACCATGAACCGGTGTAAAACATGCCTGCCGGATTAATGTGCGTATCAAGAAAGACCTCGTTCTTTACTACATTTTTCCTGAGAATTGATCATGACAAAGCACACCGTAGGGATCTGGCTCTACCAGAATGGTGGTGGTGATACCATCCAACGCAAGCTGGTTGAACAACTGCGCGAACGGGATATCAATGCCATCACCGGGCTTGATCTTGCGCAGGCCATGGCCCATAACGGTTCAATCATGTGCAACGGCGTGGTCATGGAAGAACTGGACCTGTTCTATTCTTACAACGCAGGTCAGCAGACCGAGTACCAGATGTACCTGTATGAAATGCTGGACCGGCTTATCCCCATCATTAATAACTATCAGGCCTTCGCCCTGACTGAAGATAAATTCAAGACCACCCACCTTCTTCAGCGTAATGGTGTCTACACACCGGATTACTGCCTGTGTCACCACAACAATCTGGATCAGCTCAAGGCCAGCATGGCTGCATGGGGAGGCCGTGCCGTTTATAAACCCACCAACGGCTGGGGAGGAACCGGTCTGGTTCGCCTTGAGAATGAGAATGCCCTGAATATGCTGCAGCCATTTATGAACCAGCTGACAGCGCAGCATTTCTTTATTGAACGCTATATTAATAATGATCATACCGACTACCGAATTGACATTGTTGACGGCGAATTTGTCGGCTGCTACGGCCGTAAGGCCCCTAAGGACGACTGGAAAACCAATATTACCAGTGGTGGCAGCGTTATCCTGCGCGAGCCAAACGACGAAGTCGTTACCCTCGCCCTGGAAGCCGCCAGAATTACCGGACTGGAGATTGCCGGGGTTGACCTGATTTACGACCGGGACCGGGAAGAGTATGTGGTACTTGAAGTCAATGGCATTCCGGCTTTTGCTACGCCTGACCAGGAAGCCTTCGGCCTCGACTTCAATGACCGTAAGATCGAAAAAATTGTTGACCTGATTGAACGAAAGATCACGGTTAAACGGTTGATAGGCACCCCGGAAACCACTGGACTTGAGTTGACAGGAACTGCTGAACATGAGGTCTGAACACCGGCACGCTAGCCCGGAAAAACGCCCGGTTATCGGTCTGTTGTACCTTGACCATGTCTTGCGCTTTTTCGATAAATCCAACTTCAGGGGATGGCCTGACCGAATTGAATCGGTCGTTTACCACTGGGGCAATGACAAACAGCGTTTTATTCATGAGGTAAAACGTAAAAAAATTGAGGTATTGATCGGCAATATTCCAGCGACCGCTTACGAGACTTTCCGGGATATTGCCCGGGAACTGCCGGAAGTACGATTTATTCCCTCTCTGGACAGTCAGTTTGCCAACAAGTCCAAGGAGAATGTCACGCACTTCTGTGAGAAGTATCAGCTTCCCGTACCGGCCACCCGCATTTTTTATGAGATGGATGAAGCCCGTGAGTTCCTGGGCAGGACCTCTTTCCCAAAGATCATCAAACGTTCCTATGGGCCATCCAATTACGGTGGGTATTACGTTCACAAGGTAGACAGCGCATCAGAAGCCCTGGAGCTGTTGGAGCGGAAGCGCTACTACCCCGTATACCTTCAGGATTTCATTCCCATGAAGGCCGATATCCGGGTCATGCTGATAGGCCATAAGCCAGTCTGCGCATTCTGGCGTCGTCCACCGGAGGGCGAGTGGCTGACCAACACCTCCCAGGGTGGCACCATGGATTATCAGGGAGTACCGGATGAAGCACTGGCCCTGGCTGTCCGTGCATCAAAGGCCGCCAATGCCGAATACTGGGCCTGTGATATTGCCGTAAGCCATGATGATGAATACCGGATACTGGAATGCGCTACCGCTTTTGCCGCGTTCCCGTACATTCGTGACTGGATCGGCCAGTACCTGATGGCCGAGCTGACCTCGGGACGGATGCCTTACCCGAATATCCCTCTGTACAACTGGGAAGAACTCGGCAAAATCTCATCCCCGGTGTTGCGCGTCATGCGCCATATTACCTTCGGCCACTATCACGATGCCCAGGCCATGACCGATACCGGAGAAACCTTTCACCGCATGAGCGTTGATGACTACCCGCTATTGGGTACCGTGACGCTCCCTGGTGAAGAGTGGCCCAGTGAGCAATGGAACCGACAGGACAATTACCGCCCTCGGGCAACACCACCATTGCAGCCCGGAATCCGGGAGATTCAGGCTGCGGACCTGGGCGGCGAGGAAGTAACGAACGTTTCTGTTGAGGTTAGTCAGCAGATGACTCGCCTGCATTAGGCTCTGTTGAGATAAGGCTGACTTCGGGACGCCTGCGAGCCCGGCTAACCTACTGTTGTATCTATCCTGCTGCGGGCAGGCACTGTTATCATAAAACGGTACCTGCCTGACGGCCTCTTTCCCGAATAACAACAAGTACCCCTATGAAACAACAATACATTTCCTATCAGGAAACCATTGACTTCCTGCAGCAGGCGATGGGAGATCATCCTGACCTGATCCGTGTGCAGAGCATTGGAGAAACCGGTGAAGGGCGCCCCATCATGATGGTCACCCTTTCCCGTGATGTAGCCTACGCGGATCAAAAGCCGGCACTGCTTTACACCGGCACTATCCATGCCCGGGAATGGATCGGCATTGAACTGGCCACCCGCTTTGTCCGCCACGTCATTACCAACTACCGGACAGACCCGCATCTATTAAGCACCTTGACACGCAATACCCTGTATATGGTGCCCTGCCTGAACCCGGATGGGTTCGAGTACTCACGGAACCACTTCTCCTTCTGGCGAAAAAACCGGCGGAACAACGGCGATGGCACCTTTGGTGTGGACCTTAATCGAAACTTCCCGATCCGGTTTCGTAAAAACAGCGACACCAGCTCCAATATCTATGGGGGACCTGACGCTTTTTCCGAGCCTGAAACCCGGGCCATGCGGGATTTCGTAGAAAGCCACCCCAACATTACCATTGCGCTTGATTATCACTCCCAGGGAAATGTTTTCTTCCCTGCACACAAATTTAATCATGAGGAGGAGATCGAGGGCGCTGACCTGAATATTCTCTGTGCCAATATGGCCAATGAGATTCGCAAGGTCACAGGGCGGCAATATGGCATCCATCGCGGCAAGCCACCGTTCAATCTGATTCACGGCAGTGGTCGGGAGTATTATTACAGCAGGGGAATTCTGGCCACGGTGGTGGAGGTAGGAACACGCAACATCCCGGATTATCTGGTAAACATGTCCCAGAGTGTTGAAGAGAACATTCCTGCACTGATACATGCACTGGATTCTGCCATTAACTACTCAAAGCACGCACCAGCAAGGGTGGACAGTTTAACTGCTGAAGCCATCAGTTCCAGCAATATCACGCTGTGTTGGAATTACGACCGACTGGACGATTGCTATTTTGAGATTTACCGCAGTGAACGTGCCAAAAGCCCGTGTACTGCCGACCATCGAATCGCCGTAACCCGCTCGCTCAGCTATACCGATGCCCAACTGAAAAGCGGACAACGCTACTTCTACAACATTCGGGTTGTGGACCAGGTGACAGGAATCCACTCTGCCTTCACACCAACCCTCAAGGTCCGAACGCTACTGGGCAGTGATGAGTTTCTGTACACACTTTTTCCAGCGAAAAATGACGTGGGTTATGTCGGCGAAAAAACCACCAGACTGAACGCCAGCCATTTTGGCTACAACTCCCTGTTTGTCGGCATTAATCGTCGCAAGGGGTGTTGCTACGGGATTGTCTCGTTCAATCTGGACCGGCTCCCGCCCGATGCCTCGATCAAGAAAGCCTCGTTCTCGCTTTACCCAATGAACCGGGTCAATGCCAAGATCGAAAAATTCGGAGAGTGGTCGGTCTCCATGCTTGATGCCAGCACTATAAATGATCTCAGCAGCTACGTGCAGATTACCGAAGCCAATGTGCTGCAGACACTGGGTGACGCCATCGAATCCGACAGGCTGACCCAGGGCATATGGACAGAGTGGTCTTTCACCGAAGTGGAACGCCGTCTGCTGCAGCAACAGATTGATCAGGGTCAGCTGATTCTCAGGATTGAAGGGCCTGATCACCTGCCACCGGGAAATGATTCACAGATCATGCAATTTGATATTGGCTATGGCCGCTTTGGTGGCGGCATCCATTACCGCCCCAGTCTGGAGATCATTTACACTCGAGACAGTCAGTCACTGCCCCTTATGCCCTCGGCCTTACATACCATCAGCGAGAGCGAGGTGGTATCGGGCAAGCTGTTATCCGGATTTGATGGCCGGGGCAACAAGATTTACGGGGATCTCAGCTTCGACCTTAGTGAATTGCCCGATCCGGACTGTACTGTGATCACCTCAGCCTATGTACAACTGACCGCCAAAAACCAGCTTAAGACCCGTAAGGACCTTCGCTTCACCATGGAACTGGTGGAGCTTAAAGACTTGAACCATGCCAGTATCCGTGATCGCCAGCAAATTGAGTATGTCGGCTACGAAGTGAGCAATGCCCAGCTGAAAGAAAACGTTAGTCATCAGTTCATGTTTGACAGTTACTGCCGTGCAATATTGGAGGAACTGCATGCGGCTGAAAAACCGGTTCATCTGGTGGTTCGCCCGACAACACCATCGGCCGAAAGCAATGCCATTATAGACTGGCACGATGAGGAAGAGGCTGGATCAGCGCAGCTGGTGATTCATTACATTGAACGACGGAAACATCCACTGCCCGCCCCCACTGACCTCTCTGCAACGGTTGAAAACAATAAGGTTCGCCTGACCTGGAAAAAACCCGACCACCCGGATTTTGTCGGATGCTATGTGGTTCGCAACCGTTTTCATCCCCCCCGCTCCCCCATGGATGGTATCAAGCTTTATGCCGGCCAGGATGAGTACACTCTGGATGACTTCGGCAATCCGAATATCCCAAAATACTATACGGTGTTCAGCTATGATAATGTACCCAACTACTCGGTACCGGCCACAGTACTGTTCAGTCTGGATGAAGTAATCACACTGGTGGAGGATGATATTCCGGAAACTCAGGAGGAAGAGGAAGAACGGTTATCACTGGAACTTCACTGAGCACACCCGGCGAGAACGCCATAACCGCTTAACCGGACTGTGATATGGCCATAACCATATGGCTATATCAGTTCACAGCGGCGAGAGAACACGCGAGTTAATCCAGGCACTCAAACCGCCTGACCGCATGATCACCCAATAACGACCGCACCTTCTCCTTGCACTTATCCACGCACTCCGCCTCGGTCATCTCATCAACCCGCGCGGCGCACTTTGGTCCGAAAATGTCCAGCATCAGTTGTTTGCACTGCTGTTTTTTGGAGGGAGTTTCAATATCAAGATCAATCATGATACACCTGTATTACCTTATGAAAGCCAGTTCCTGATCATCGAATTTAATTAGAACGTACAGCTATCTCATCTAATACAGCAAATCGATCCCTATTCATCATTGTAATCAAGGTTTTCAGGTACAGGAGGTCTTACTGACCAACCCCGCACTCTGTCCTGTCAATCCTCCACTGGTCCGGCTGGCTGTCAATTATTCAAATCCATCCTGATCATCACACCAGGAGGGCGGTGAACAATTGACAGCATGCTATCCAGTCAGGCTCAGGTAAAACGCCGTTTTTTGTGCTGGTAGTAGTTAACCCGGATATTTCATATTAACAACAGGGTAAGGATACCCCCTTTGCTTTCAATGAGTTATATGTATATCAATAAGTTAGGAATGCACTTTAGTACAACCATTAATGGCTGTTAGTGGTTACAGGCAGCTTTTTTCGACACCTGAGCGAAGACTATACGACAAATTTATGTCAATCAGGAATCTCAGTTCATAAGAGGGTCACATTTTACATCGGATCATGTAGGTGATAGAGGGATTCGAATCCTTACAATATTGGACATACTCTTTATATATCAACAGGTTAGCTAGACCCAGAAAAACAAAAAGTGTCCATTTGGGTTTGTTAAAAGTGTTTATTGGTCACTTTGGTGGACACCTCCATGCAGCCAAAAATACCATTTTTTTTTAAATAAGTTACTATATAGCAGCAGTGTATAAAACGTGTTAAATGCTACCTCACTATAAAGTAACAAAAACTATGCAAGCTGTTCTCATACCATTCGCAATTGATAAGAAAACCGGAAGTTATGTCGAAGTAGGTAATGTTGAACGTGGTAAAAAATGCGAGTGCCTGTGCCCAAGTTGCAAACAAGGTGTTTTAGCTAGACATGGACAGAAAAATTCATGGCACTTTGCACATGATAAAGATGCTGAAGATAAGCCCATCAAAGCTTGTGAGCTATCTTTTTTCAGCTGCTGTCGACATTACATAATAGAAATTGTGGCTAAAAACTTAGTCCAAAAAATAAGCACACCACAATATAATATTAAACTTGTCATCACCGATGTAATAAGTCTTCAAAACACCAGTTTAATTTGACCTCCCGATTAACCCTTTTCTGGCCGATTGTTTTCCTGTTGGTATCAAGCAGGGAGCAGCGCCATGACCAATCGAGAGGAC
>NZ_LUKQ02000178.1 GCF_001647025.1 Endozoicomonas atrinae | reverse complement strand
AGAGTCAGCTTAGTAAAATATTTAACTTTCTGGAACTATCAGACTTGCAGACCACCCCAAAAAGCTATACTTAACGACAGGTCATTTTGGACTGGTGTTTTGAGGACTTTTTACGCCGGTGATGACACATCCCTAATGCAATGACCCTTCCCTTTCATACTCATAACAGTCGTCAGCATCTTCCATGGCAGCAACTCACAGTATTGAAAACATACAGGGAGTAGTGGTTATAAGTACATGACCAAATGAAATCATATATTTTCCTGTCCGCAGGCCGCAGAGGGCTTGGCGGCGTTTTGAAAAGCAAATGGTCATGTACTTAAAACCACCGGGTCACTGCTTTGCAAAGAGATGATAAAGTGTGACAGTAATAACCCTGCTACGCGAGAGATCAGGATAAAGGTCGATCATCATGCACCAATAAAAAATACAAGGATGGAACAATAACTAATCCAAAGACCGATGAGGCTAACAAACCGAAAATAATAGCCATACACAACGGGCTCCACTGGGGATCACTCAAAGCTAAGGGAATAAGGCTTAGAATGGTGGTCAGACTGGTGCAGATAATTGGACGGAGGCGCTCGCTCACGCCTGAAACAGCAGACTCAACAATACTTTTACCCAAACGACGATGACGGTTAATAACCTCGACCACAATAATACTGTTGTTCACGGCAATTCCTACCGTTGATACGACACCGATCAACCCGGGAAAAGATAGAGGAATACCAGCCAGGAAAAACCCCAAAAATGCCCCCCCTAAGGCCGGAAGTATCGAAGCCAGCACAATAAAAGACTGAAGCAGAGAACTAAAGATCAGTGATAAGAGAATGTATATCATCACTACGGCCAGCAAAAAAACATTGCCAATACTTTGATAATTTTTATCGGTTCTCATTGGCTCACCAGCAATCTTGTAATCGTAACCAATAGGCCAGCGCTTCTTCAATTCATCAAGCACCGGGGTAAAGGACTTGACTATATCCCCGGCTGTTCGACCTTTTACTCCTGATTGCAGAGCAATGACTCTTTGACCATCATTGTGAACCAGCACAACAGGAAGCGTTGCAATAGTGAAATCGGCAATATCCCTGAGAGGTATCGAAGCACCATTATTAAGAATAACAGGCAATTGCCCTAGATCTTTGCTACGCAAAGTACCCGTTTTTTCACCCATACAATTCTGCCAACAGGTACTCACGCGTATTTTAAGATCATTATCCAAATCATTGTTCTTAATGTTCCCATATTCATCTTCTGCCATGGCAAGCCTGACCTGATCTACAACATATTTTTCATCAATACCATAAAGAGAGAGTTTTTCTCGATTCAATGTGAATATCATCGAATTAACAAGAGCCTGTTGATTATTCTTGAGGTCTACTACACCGGGCTCCAGGGACAACTGCTCATAAACTTGCGAGGATATGACTTGCAGGATTTGATAGCTGGGACCTGTTATATAAATCTGAAGGGGGTCTTCTACTTTAGGATTTCCCCCAATATGATGCAGGTATAACTCTGTATCAACCTCAGCTATAAGGGCAGCTTCAATTCCAGCCCGAATTCCCTCCAGATAACTGTACGAATGTTTTTCTCTTTGATTTTCTGGTGTCAGAATCAGGGAAAAGCCTACCTGGTTATATGAATACTCAGGTAACACAAGTGCAGAGGCAGATACCCGAGTCCAGGGACTCCTGGCACCCACATAGGCGATATATTTCTCAATCCATGGCTGTTTGTTAAGGTAAGCACTTACCTTATCAGCAACTTTCTGTGCCTGGCTAAGCGGTGATGCAGGTGGAAGTTCTATGGAGATGGCTATTTTCCGATTTTCCGTTTCCGGATACATTTTTGAAGGCATAAAACGAGCCATCATCACAATAAGTACAATTACGCAAAGTATTGCAAGATTCCACAGGAGCGCCTTCTGCCTGTCTTTAAGTATTTTTTTTCTGAGCCAATAAGCTAATTTCCCGGCAAGAAAACGGGTCACTCTGTCTGATGCCAGTCGCTTCTGTTTGATGTCATATTTTCCACCGGCCTTTTCCAGTAAATACCTGGACATTGGTAAACATATCAAAAAACCAACAACAAGGCTGATTCCCAAGCAGATGATAACGGTTAGTGGAATTATTCGAATAAATTTTCCGTCAATACCATCGATTACCATCAACGACACCAGTGCAAGGGCTGTTGTAGCATGACCGGAACTGATTGAAACAACAAAATTATGAAAAGTATTAATTACTGCTTTTTCAAACGGAACCATATACACAAAAATTTGTTCATGCATTCCTTCCACAATTATAATAAAAGTATCGACCAATAACCCCAGTGACAATACAATACCAACCATTACCATGAAATTAAGAGTATGACCCATGACATAGATCAAACTCAGTGCTCCCAATAGAGTTATCGGTATTGAAACTGTTACTAGTAGAGATTCCCGCCAGTTTAACATCAAGAATACAATTAAAAAAACGATCAACATTCCTTGAAATAAGGAGGATAAAACATTATTAAGGGCCTTATTAATAATATCGTTCTCGTCTATCACTTTAGTCAGTTCAATACTTTCCGGCCAGTACTGACTACTGATACTTTTCTCAACTTGCATTGAGACAGCACGAATCAATGCTGAGGTATCAATCCCTGGATGTTTACTAACGTCTATGGCAACTCCTCGTTCAAAGCCACCTCCCTCATAACCAAAAAAAACACGCTCTGACTCCTGGTTCATTTCAAATCTGACATCAGCCAATTCTTTTAGTCGTACTAAGCGCTTACTGCCAATTTGTGTTACTGGTAAATTACGAACTTCTTCAATATTTTCAAAACGTCCAGCATACTGCAACGGCAGAGTATATCGCTCAGCTTCTACCTTCAAGCAATTTAAATCAGAATTAGCAACCTTCAGTCGATTAATGACATCAAGTGGTGAAATCTTCATTAACTTGAGACGTTCAGGGTTTAAACGAATGTGAAGACTTTGGTCTCGAATACCACGTAAATTAACTTCCTTGACTTCAGGAATATTTTCAAATTCACTTTTTACCACTTTGGCAACATTCGTCAGTGTCATAACATCAGCATCACCATGAAGCATCCAAGTAACTACCGATTGATTAGAAACTGAGTGTTGCTCAAAGTAAGGTTTGCGAATCTTATGATCATCCGGAAAGTATAATGAGGCGCGATCAATAGCTGCTCGAAGACGAGGTATAGCTTCCAAAACTGATATATCAATTGAAAATTGCAGTTCAATTATAGAAAAGGAGTCATATGTACCACTACTAAAATTTTCCAGCCCCGCCAGTCTGCCAATTTCAGCTTCCAAATGCTTTGTAATACCACTTTCAATTTGTTCAGGTGTGGCTCCCGACCACTGGGTGATGACCCTGAACACCGGAATCTCCAAATCAGGTTTATTTTCCCTGATCATATTCCTGCATGCCATCCAACCCGCAATGATGACAAGTATCAGTAATAACTTACTTAGTTGTGTATTCAGGAACAGATTCTGACGCACTCTGCTCATCAGGAGTCTCCGCAATGATCACTTTTGACCCACTTTTTAATCTATGCTGCCCGCGAATAACCACTTGTTCCCCAGCGGTAAGACCTCCCAATACTTCAATCTCATCCAGTCCATGTACTTTGATCTTAAGCCACCGCAAATCTACTCTACTGCTCTTGTTAAGAACATACACAAAAGGAGCACCTTCACGAAAAGAAAGATATTCTATAGGCAATTTGATAGCATTTGGCTTGATCTCCGTCTCAATCATGACATGAACAGGCATCCCATTGCGCAGACCCGTTGATTGCTGAAGTCGGACTACAACCCTCCTCGAATGCTTTTGCATGCTTATTGAAGGACTGACAGACCAGACCGTACCCGTGGAATAATCATCTTCCCTAAACGGCCATTGTTGAACGGATAGACCCTGTTTGCTCCATGTGTTCTGAACCACATAAGCCGCCTGCCCTTCTTTGATATTACTCGCTTGATCATCAGGGATTTCCAGCTGAATTTCATAAAGGCTGTCATCCATTAACACAATTGCACTAGCCAACTCCTGCTCATCATTATTAATTCTGGATGGTGGATAGTAATAGTTACCTTCACGGATATTCACAGCAGTAATCACTCCGTCAAATGGGGCAAAGAGACTATTTTTATCCAATTTAACGGTTAGCTGATTAAGACTTGCTTCGATTTTCTGAATTTCATAACTTGCCGCACTAAGACGATTGTCAGCGGTTTGCAGATCCAGCTCAGCATTCTTCATCGATAACTCTGCATGCTCCAGCTTATCCTGTGATAGCGAACCCTTTTTATGAATTTGTTGTATACGCTGGAAGTCCATTTTTGCTTGATATAAAAGATTTTTTTTCGACGTCTGCCTTGCTTCAGCTTCCATTTTGAGAGCCATAGCAGAACCGAGCTGAGCCTCAAGAACTTCAATATGGCTACTGCATTCACGACTATCAATCTGTGCCAGTAACTGACCTTTATTAAGATGATCGTTTGGACCAAATACTCTTGAACCTTCACGAATACTAGATCCATCTTCCATTTTTCCGATATAGTCAACGACATCTGGACGATCAAACATCAGGTAGGCTTTGTGAACTGCCTCTGCGATACCCTCAGCCACAACCCAAGTATGAAGTACTTCTGGCTTAACCTTCTTAACCACCACTATTTTTGGTGTTAATTTTAAAACATCAGGCTTAACAAGAAACTCGCGTAATCGATAACCAGTTAGAAATAACAGTAATAATAAGGTAGCTGCTGAAAGCCATAAAATTTTATTCATGATCAGGTATATTGAAAAAAGAAATACATAAAATCCGAAATCACAAACTCAGAGCTATAATCGAAAGTGGTTTTTTAATATTTATCAGACGCCTCCTAATTTATAAGATCTTATTACGAGTCACACAACCAGCCTTATATTGACTGATAATTCTCTTTCCATGAAGTAAGTAACCAATAATAGTTGACCTTACGAAAAAGTGGTAACTCATCAATGAAAACAGAGAAGTTAAAGAGATAATAACTGCTGCCTTGAGCCATATTGATAGCTGCCAATCTTTGGTGAAACCTGTAAAAAAAAGACAAATCGGAAGATGGATTAAATAAACCCAGTACGATGCATCTACGAGATAGCGAACCACGAGGTTATCTTTTATAAATACACGATTAAAAAAACCAATAATGCCAAATATCAAACACCAGGATAACAAACTACCACTAACAGACGACAATGCATCATAGAAAAAATTTCGATTCTTTAGGTAACGAAGACACAATATATTTACTAAAAGCAAATGCATAGCAAGTATAAAATAAGTTGCGCTGTACCGCTCAAAAACTAATAGCTTTTCCTTATTGACAAATAACAGACAGCCAAAAATAAAATATACAAAACAACTGATTAGGGAGATTAAATCAGGCATAATAGTCATTGATGTGTGTAGTATACCTTGGGGCCAAAGCAGGAAAAAAAAAGGAAACGAAAACCACAAAACACGAAACTTTGAGTCTATACAGAACTTAAATGCATTATTTATTTTAAACTTAAAATACCCAGCAACCCTCCACCTTGCTACAAGCCATAAAAAAATCAACAGAACATAAAACTGAATTAAAAAATAGAGAAACCAAAGATGAATTAAGATATTTTTTGTTTTTAATGTATATAAATTTATTTCGGGGCTAAATTCCCAAGTGGCAGTAACAGCATAATTCATGAAAGATACTACGCTTAGGTAGAGAATTGGCCAAAATAAAATAAACGGTATTGCTATTCTTAGAGTCCTATCCTTGACAAATGTCAAAACCCCCTTGGAAGTCAGAAGCAAGCAGGCAAAAAAACCAGAAAGAATAAAGAATATTGGTACTCTGAATGAATGTATCAATATAGAAATTACATCCATAGCCGGAGAGGTTATCTGGTTATGATATTTCCAGAATTCTGGAGGATTTACAGAAAATGACGGAGTAGTATGAATTAATATTATCAAGAGCATCATTACAGCCCGACTAGCATCGAGACCGTAAAATCTTCGGGCATTGCTGTAACCCATGCTACAAATAAAACCTCATTGAAAATTTACAACCCATCTGGACAACAATAAAAAACTAATATTTACTAATACGATCAACAAAGTTAACTAGGATATTTTTTTTTACACTGTCAGGCAGTAGTTTTATTACAACCATTAATATACGCTGCCAGTATGGAAAGTAATAGATTTTCTTTCTTTTTTCTATTGCAATAAGTATTTTTTTTACTGATCGATCAAGTGGAACTAACATTATATCGGGAACATCAAGTGACGATATCATCTCTGTTTCTATAAATCCCGGACACACCGTCGTTACTGTTATATGGTATGGCTGTAATAACCAATACAAGCTTTCCGATAAAACGTTAATTGCTGACTTGGAAGCGCAGTACATACTCATCCCTGGTATGGACTGAATAGACGCCATACTTGAGATAATAACAACCTGCCCTCGCTTTCGTTGCATCATATAACCTAAAATCGGTTCTATTGTATTCATCACTCCGACTACATTGACATTTAACAAATCAGATAAAATCCGTGTATCCAATTTGGCCTGATATTGCTGACAGGCAATTCCAGCATTAGCTATTACAATATTAATTTCACCAACTCTATTTTCTATATAATCGATATAATCATTTAGTTTTTTTTTACTCGTAACATCTATTTTCTGGCAATACAAAACGCCTTGATAATTTTTTGCCATTTCCGATAAAGCAGATAACTTATCCTTATTTCGCCCTATACCAACCACTGTATCACCATTCCCTAGATAGTGAATTGTTAATGCCTTTCCAATCCCTGAAGTAATCCCAGTGATAAAGATAATCATTTTTTATTCTCATTTTTTTTGTACAATTGATCTAAAACAGGATTAGCGATTCGGAAGAACACGCATGGAATAAGTACACTTAATATCATAAAACTAAAATCATAAGGATATTTTGGTGATGCTGTTCGACTTTGTAACTGATTAAATGACTTACCCGGACTTTTATGATGGTCAGCATGATGCATAAGATTCAATAAAATAAAATTGGTAAGCTTCGAGTCCTGAGACCAGGAGTGATTATCTGCGACTGGCTCAAAATGGTTATTCCCATAACTTTCACGACTTAAACCATAATGCTGAAGATAATCAATAATTTCAAACACAACGACAGCAAAAAAACTTTGCAATACATAAAATATTACACCCTCTGCCCCCCATAAGATATAGCAACCTATAAAACACAGCAAGGAAATCCCATCCCATACCATCAGCTGATTTTTCCACACTTTTATTTTTTTATTCTTAAGCCTTTTATATTCTAAAAGATAAGCCAGCTTAATATCACTTCCAAATCTGTTCCATAAATACGAATACAACCCTTCCCCTCTTTTTGCGCTAGCACTATCAATGGGTGTGGCGACATATCGATGATGAATATATAAGTGGATCCATCTAAATCTTGCAAAACATACAAACGACAACAGCAAACAACCAATAAACCTATCAAACTTATATCTTGAGTGAATTAATTCATGTGAAATATTTATACAATCTAATGCACTACAAAATCCAACCGACAAAACCCAAACAAACATTCCAAATATGTTTAAATATTCTGATTGAAAAAAATTTAATGAATAATAAAAAACCATTATCTTACATAGGGGCATGAGCCTTAACAAAAACATGAAACATGATTTGCCAAACATGTAGCTTGAGGAAACATAAAAAAATGAATTCGACGAAATAATATTCAGAAATGGGACCAATACAAATACAACGAATAACGGAATCCATACTATATAGTTAGCATAATATGGTAATAATTCAGCAGAATAAATTGTCAACACAATCAAAACAGGTACGATAAAAACCAGAAGAAAACCTGGATCAACCTCAGAACCAGCTGATTTGGTATTTTTTGTTTTAGAAGTCATGATCAATCAATACGTTGTTTGAACTAAGGAAGCCACCATGCCAGCACTGCATGGAAAAAATACAATATTATCACCTCTTTTCAGTTTATTTTGCTCTATAGCCATACCCAACCCTGTTGGTATTCCACCAGAAACCAAGTTGCCACAATTTTTATAAACATCCAAAAATACCTTTTTCAGCGGAATCCCAAGTTTTTTACAACCATCTACATATGCAGTTTCAGAAGGTGTATGAGGAAAATACCACTGTTTTTCATGGTAATTGCCGATGTACTTTCTCGTTAGATTACCAACAAGGTCAAATCCTACATCATTCAGCTCATTTCCATAAGAAACAAAACCATTAATACCATTAAGGCCAATACGCTGATTTTCTCCAACAAATGATTTATACCCTTCCAGCGGAACAGTACACAAATCCGCATGCATTGGGGCGGATAGATATTTGAAATCCCATTCATTATCATTAGATGATAATATTGTTGCTGTTGCTACTTCTCCAATGGTATATGCGGGAAAACTGTATTCTAGATTTTTCAGATTTCTGACACGCCAAGAAAGACTTTCCATGTTAAATTCACCATTAATAATCATAACCTTATCAACTTCACCCTGCTTCATCATAAGGTAGGCCATATGTAATGCCCTGATCCAACTCATACATGCATCAGTAATATCAAAGCAGTTTACTTTTTTTAAATTGCGTAACTTTGCATAGAAATAGGAATTTGCAGGTTCGAGAAAACCCCGTCCAACACCACAATAGATTAACACATCAATTTCCTGAGGATTTATGCATGCCTTATCAAATGCTTCATCCATAGCCCTTAATATTAAATCACGTGCCGATTCGTTTTTAGCCCGCCAATATCGATACTTTGCCCCAGTCTTATTCAGCAGTTTCCTGCTGTAAGTTAAATAGGTTTCTAGTTTTTTTCTATCAACATCTTCGTTTGACCTTCGTATATGTTCAATTAACTGATCGTTATCTAACACTCTAGAAGGAAGCTTATAAGCAATGCTTTTAATATACACAAAAACCACCTATTGATAATTAGATACGAACTCAACAACCACCGGCTAAGCCGGTGGTTTTAACCTTGTGGGAGACTAATAAATACTTGAATTCAAGTAATGAATGCATAACCCATGACTTTATGGGTTTGGAGCAGATTATGTTAACCAAAAATCAACCTCAAATTGTGCGAACAGTTCCGATCATGCTGCGATCTTGCATAGGTATACGACAGAGAAATCCAGTGATATCAAACTTATTCTCATTCATCACTTGAATGTTTTAGAAGGAGATTAAACGACACTTACAATAATTAGTATCTGAATGGAAAAAATGTTACCTCATGAAACTTTGATACCTAATTCAAAAGGTAACAATAATTAGGCAGTATGTGACTAGCGTTGTTTACTAAAATTCATCACCCCTTGACCTCCTACATATCACAAAGGTTAAAGAAGATTTTGTTGCGTCGAACTCACGTTGATTATTACCCAGAATAGTATAATTGTTTTTTTTTTCAAGACACAGTCTCTACCAATATGAAATGAGCCTGAAGAGAAGCCTAATTTGCAAAATTAAACCTGATTACCACTGATCGTACGTCACGACACAAAGAAATCTCATTTAATAATATACGCGCAACTTCTCATTCTTTATGCGTATAACCCAGTGAAAAAATAATAGAATACCTCCAGTATTACCGATGGAACAGGCATCATGAGGGCTTGTTCTCCAGATGATCGACGTAAACCCAGCTTCTAACCACTCCGACCAGGCAAAGATCCACATTATCATTCGCAATGATGAACTCCACACTGCAATTGTCTTTCTGTTATCTGTTAATGGCTAGCTAGGTTTCCACTGGACGTCTGGCAGCTTGAGCAGTCGCTCCGGCATCGGTGCTGTATTGACTGCCGCCCGGGCAAGCCTTGAGATCATTGAAGGCATATCAAAACGCCGGTTAAACCGATAGTTGAACTCTGACAGATAGCGGCCAAGGTGCTTGGGGTCGAGCTTATGGTAAGTACAGGTAATCGCCATTTTCACGTTCCCCAGCATGGTGTTTACCCAGGTGAACAGCTCATTTTCCATGGAAGCATGTCCGCCACCCGTGATAACCGCTGTATGATGGCACCCTGCATCTGCGATCCCACGGAAGCAGGACAGGCCATCGCTGACTACCTGAGTTCCAGGATTCAAGGCATGTTCAGCCCACTCTTTCATGGTCTTACGACGAAAGTTATCTACTGCATTGAAGTACATATAGAGTGGATGATTATCATCATCGGTCTGGACTGCGGCAACAAAGGGAGCCTTGTTCTCTGAGCCTCTACCGCGTCGACCACCATGGCGCTCTCCGCCCCAATAGGCATCATCAACCTGAACATGGCCACTCAACTGCCAACAATTATCTCTTTCCATCATGACCTGCATAAGCTTGTGCTTCATGCGCCACGCAGCGTTGTAGGATATGCCAAGCTGTCGATGCAGGTTCAGGGCTGAAATGCCCGCCTTACTTTAGGTGATCAGGTAAATGCCAAGGAACCAGCGGGTCAACGGTAATTTTGTCGAGTCAAAAATGGTGTTACTGGTAAGAGAAGTTTGCTGATGACAACGGTTGCACTGGTACTCGGCCTTCCTATTGAGTTTACAGAAACGGCAAGAACCGCACTCAGGACAATAGAAACCGTCTGGCCAGCGCCAGGCGAATAATGCCCTCTCGCATTGCTCTTCACTGCCGTAACTGTCAAGAAACTCCATAATGCCAATGCCTTTTTGGAACTGAATGGTATTCTTACTCATCAGAATATCCTCCAAAAATGAAAGTCATTTGACGCATATTATAGCAGTTGGCTTATGATGTAGGTTCGGTGATAATCAGGATAGTTATTAGGCAAATAGAGGAAGGTGCTCATGCTGGCTCCTTTCTGTGACTACTATCATTTTGCCCAATGTTAGAGAAGTTAAGACCTGATTAGACTTCTACCTCATACTGCGCCAAGCTTGGGGCAGTACCTTTTATCACCCCATCCTGAATAAATGCTTTTAGCCCGACTCCTACTGATTCCCCCTTCACGGTGATCACTGAACCATCCCTTAGCTCTGCCTGACTGGTCCCGTTGCCGTTGTTAGCAGTAATGGTGGCGATGACCCGCACGCCTTCAGGAATCAGAGCCTTGAACTGTTGCCAGATATTGGTGGTTGCCATAAGCCCGAAACCCTTTTATTTTTTTGAAACCACAAAAAAGGGCAATGCCCGAAAGCACTGCCCTTCTGAACCTCATTTTATGCGAGGTTGGAAACTACAGTAT
>NZ_LUKQ02000177.1 GCF_001647025.1 Endozoicomonas atrinae | reverse complement strand
ACCATTCGCACCGGAGTTAAACAGCTCAGAAAGGCTATGGGAGTGGATGCGGGAGCATGACTTATCAAACAAAGCATTTTCAGGTTATGAAAATATTGTAGATTGTTGCTGTGAAGCTTGGAATAACCTTTGCAGCGAAGCTGGTCGACTGTTCAGTCTGTGCTCCCGTGATTGGGCAGTTATACAGTAGTTAGAAAATTCAATTGGTATTACCAAATAATGGGGAAAAGATAGATGCAATATTTCTGCCGACATTGCCAGGGCGAATACCCACCAGCACCCGACTTGATTAAATGCCGATGCGGATCATCACTCTGGGTAAAACACGAATCCAGGTTCACCAGGGCTGACCTGGTTCAGAATGACTTTACCATGTGGCGTTACTCAACAGCGTACCCTTTAAACAGAGAGGAGATAACGATCTCGTTTAATGAAACCATTACGCCATTGACCAGGACGCAGATTGCCGGTGTTCCGGTTCTGGTAAAAATGGATTCACTGATGCCCACGGGGTCATTCAAAGCCAGAGGAGCGGCACTGGTCGTCAACTACCTGAAGAACCAGGGCGTCAACAGTATTGCGGAGGACTCCAGCGGGAATGGAGGTGCGGCCTACGCAGGCTACGCGGCAAAAGGCGGTCTGGCCTGCAATATTTATGTCCCTGAAGGCACCTCTCCGGGAAAAACCGTGCAAACCCGGGTTTACGGTGCCCGCTGTATCGAAGTGAATGGTTCCCGAAATGATGTGGCTATCGCCGCGATGAACAGCATTAAAACCGATGGCAGTTATTATGTTGGCCATAACTGGCATCCACTGTTTATTGAAGGCGTCAAGTCCATTGCCTATGAAATCTGGGAACAGTGTGGCTACCAGGCCCCAGACAACTTTGTGGTTCCCGCAGGAAATGGCAGTCTGCTGGCAGGCGCTTACCTGGGCTTTTCAGAGCTGTTGAAGAATGGCGAAATAAACAGAATGCCGCGTCTGTTCGGGGTTCAAACCCGTGGTATCCAACCTTTTGTTCAGCACTTTAGTGGGCAGGCCATCAAGATAACAAACTCTGGCACTCTGGCTGAGGGGATCAAGATTCAACGTTCATCACACCTGGAGGAGATTACCGGTTTTGTTCGAGAAACCGATGGTGGCTTCCTGAGTGTCGGAGAAGATCAAATCAAGGCGGCACTGTATGACATGGGGTCGAAAGGCTTCTTTATTGAGCCCACATCCGCAACCGCTTTTGCCGGCATCGCCAGCCTGATTGAGGAAGGCAGAATCAGTGTCAGTGACACCACCGTTGGTGTTATCACCGGGCATGGTCTGAAAGCGACTGGAACCATTCAGCACCTGTTGGAAGAAGGTTTACCCAGTAAAGGAGGTCTGCAATGAAATATATCCAGACCAACAACCAGCTCAAACCTGCCGGGCACTACTCTCAGGCAATCCTCCACAATGGATTACTCTATGTCTCCGGACAGTTAGCGGTTAACCCCGATACAGGCGAGAAAACAGCGGGTGATATTGAGCAGCAAACCCGACAAGTGTTGGATAACCTGGCTTTGATCTTGAATGAAGCGGGCACCTCCCTTAATCAGACCATCAAGCTGGTTATCTATATCAGTGATGTTCAGCTGTGGGACAAGGTGAATCAGATCTGTGGTGAATACTTTACCGACCATAAGCCGGTGAGAACTATTGTGCCCACCAGAGACCTGCATTTTGGCCTGAAGATCGAAGTAGACTGTATTGCGATCTGTGAAGGCAGCTAATTATCTGCATTAGTCTCAGCTATCGCAGCCATCATGTTTTCAATAATGGCTTTGATCCGGGGCTGACGATAATTATTTTGCCGGACACTGATGTGAATCGGCCGAAACAATGGCCTTAGCTCATCAAACATGAAGTAATTATCCACACTGATTTGTAATGCTTTGACAATGGACAGGGGCGTTAACGCAGGTGCAGCCCCTTTCAAGGCCAGCTGAGCCGCCGCCGTATAGGAGTCAATTTCCATAACCGGGCAAATATTAAGTCGGTCGAGAATGGCAGCCTGATAGGTATTGGCATTATTACTCAGGTCATTGGTAATCAACACATCCGGAAGTGCCTGAAGCGGTTGCCGACTGACAATGAAGAAAGGTTCGTCAACCACATGAAATGCCAGTAAACCATGGTGTGGCGGTAAATAGCCGGCGCTGATTCCAATTGCCGCCCGCCCGGATTTAACATTTTCGACAATTCTTGGAGTATGGTTGGTAGTGATAGTGATATAGCGATCCTGTTGCACACAATCCGCCAGCGCTTCACTGATTAACCCGGCGACCAGTGTTTCAGAGCAATCCAGACGAATGAGGGTATGGTGTTCCAGTGCCTGGCTCTCGTAGATCTGACCACACAACTCCCGGAATGTTGGCTCAATGGTTTCCACCAGTGCAAAAGCATCCGCAGTCAGGCGAATATAGCGCCCATCCGGCTCTATCAGTTTTTTCCCGATTTTCTTTTCCAGGTTAGCAATGCGTTTACTGACCGTAGACTGACTGACATAGAGAAAACTGCCGGTGCGGCTCATGGTTCTCTCCTTTTGAAGAACCAGCAATGTCTCAATGCCTTCTAATAACATGGTGTTTCTGATCCCGTCAGGAAATCACGGAACAATGCCATAGTAGATGACGGAAACCAATTGAATACGTACAATCCCATAAAAGCTCAATAACTCTAATGAGAACAGATTTATGCAGCAAAGCCCCACCTGGAAGTGGCTCGCTATTCTGACTGCAGCCGTGCTGCTCTCAGGATGCACTGGTCCCTGGAATGATCCAAACCCACCGACTAATCCGGAAAAGGTCACCTATTTCGGCAGTTTTATTACCCGTCCCAAGCACCTCGACCCGGTACGCTCCTACAGCGCCGAAGAGGCAATGTTTATTGATCAGATTTATGATCCCCCTCTGCAGTACCGCTTCCTGAAAAGGCCCTATGAACTGGAGCCGGCAACAGCTGCGACCATGCCTTCTCTGGAACTGTTGAATGAGCAACTGCAGCCTTTGCCAGCAGGCAGCAAAGAAGCGGCTTTCAGTCGAATTACCATTCGCTTAAAGCCGGATACCCGCTACCAGCCACACCCGGCTTTTGCTGAAGATGAAAGCGGTAATCCTCTGTATGTTTTCAGTACCCCTGCTGAAGGAGAGCAGTACAAGTTGCTTACTGATTTTCCGGCTACTGGAACACGAAACCTGACCGCTGATGATTATATTTATCAGATCAAGCGCATGGCGGACCCAGTCAATAAGTCTCCCCTGCTGGGGCTGATGTCCGGCTATATTGTCGGCATGAAAGCGTTTGGGCAGTGGGCCAAAAACAACCGACAGCCCGGGGAATGGCTGGACCTGCGCCAGCAGGATATGGAAGGTCTTGAGAAAATTGATGACCTGACCTTCACTATTCGTATTAAAGGTATCTATCCGCAGTTTCAATACTGGCTGGCCATGCACTTCTTCGCTCCTGTGCCCTGGGAGGCCGACCGTTTCTACCATAACCCTGGTTTTCCGGAAAAAAACCTGACGCTTGACTGGAACCCCATCGGTACCGGGCCATTCATGATGACGGTTAACTCACCCAACCGGGAAATTGTTCTGGAGGGAAACCCAAACTACAGGAAGGACAACTATCCATCAGAAGGCTCTGAAGATGACCTTGAGCGCGGCTATCTCGCCGATGCTGGCAAACCATTGCCGTTTATCGACAAAGCCGTTTATCGCTATGAAAAAGCGGCCACTTCCATGTGGAGCAAATTTGTCCAGGGCTATTACGACCGTTCGGGGGATGGCAACTCCAATATTAACAGTGCCACCTTCGACCGAGCCTTCACCACAGGCCCGGATGGGCTCGAACTGACGCCAGAACTGGCCAGCCGCGATATCGTTGTTGATGAAGAGGTTAGCCCGTCACTCTATTATATTGGCTTTAATATGGTGGATCCGGTGGTGGGTGGCTACAGCGAAGAGAAGCGCAAACTGCGCCAGGCCATCAGCATTGTGTATAACGATCAGGAGTATATCGATATCTTCCGCAATGGCATTGGCCAGGTTGCCCAAGGGCCCATACCGCCAGGGCTATTTGGCTATACCGCCGGAAAAGAGGGTTTGAACCCCCATATCTTCGACTGGGATGAGGTTACACAGACAGCACGGAGAAAACCGGTTGAGTATGCAAAGAAACTGTTAGCAGAGGCTGGCTACCCCAATGGCCGTCATCGTGAAACCGGCAAGCCACTGATTCTTTATATGGATACTACGGCCGGAGACAGCAACCCACGATCAGACTGGATCAAGAAACAGCTGGCTAAAATCAATGTTCAGCTGGAGTTCAGAGCCACCGACTACACCCGCTTTAAAGAGAAGATGCGTCAGGGCAATACCCAGATGTTTGGCTGGGGCTGGCTGGCAGACTACCCCGATCCGGAAAACTTTCTGTTTCTGCTCGACAGTCGACAGGGGCTGGTTAAATGCCAGTGCGATGGCAGTAACTCCACCAACTATGATAATCCTGAATATGACCGCCTTTATGACCGCATAAAAACACTGCCGAATGGGCCGGAAAGGCTTTCAGCCATCAATCGAATGCTGGCTATCGTCCAGAAAGACAGTCCCTGGATCTGGGGCTTTAATAACAAGGAGTATTACCTCTCCAATCAATGGGTTTATAACACCAAACGCCACGGGATCAGTCAGGCAACCCTGAAATACCTCCGTGTAGACCCAGATCTCCGGGCACAGAAACAGAAGGCGTGGAACCAACCGGTAATCTGGCCAATGTTTGCAGGTATTGGTTTGCTACTAATGATATTGATACCGGGTATCAGAGCTTATCGCCAGCGTCAGAAACTGACGATTGAAAACCAGGAGGCTGTCCGAGAATAGACTGCCCTACTGCGGTGGCAACAAATTGATCTAAAAAATCCTTTTTGTTCGGCAAATAGAACCACTATTCACCTCACAAAAAGGATTTTTTATCCTCAATTTTCTAACATCCTCGCTACGGGCGCTATTCTTGGACAGCCTCCTAGCGCCTATTCATGGAGAGAAGGATATGTTCGCTTACATCATAAGAAGGCTCTGTTACGCCATTCCTATTTTGATCGGAGTGAATCTTCTGACGTTTATTCTGTTTTTTATCGTCAATACACCAGAAGATATGGCCAGGGCTCACCTGGGCGACAAATACGTCACCGAGCAGGCTATCCAGGAGTGGATTGCTGACAAGGGCTATGATCAGCCCCTGTTTTATAACCCTAAGGCCAGTGGTCTGGAGCAGTTGACCGGCACCATCTTCTTCGAGAAATCCGTCAAACTGTTCGCCTTTGACTTTGGCAACTCTGACGAAGGCCGGAATATCCGCTCCGATGTGGTGGATCGCATGGGTCCCAGCCTGGCTCTGGCTCTGCCCACCTTTATCATTGGTATCTGGGTGAATATCAGCGTTGCCCTGATGGTGTTGATGTTCAGGGGCAGCCGACTGGACCGGTTTGCCGTTGCCGTCTTTGTGACCATGATGTCGGTGTCGTACCTGTTTTACATCGTGGTTGGCCAGTTCTTTATTGCCAAGGTTTCACGACTGGTGCCAGTATCCGGTTACAACGAAGGGATTGATGGCTGGCGCTTTCTGATTCTGCCCATTGCCATTGGTGTGATTTCCGGTATAGGTGCCGGTGCACGCTGGTATCGAACCCTGTTTATCGAAGCCTCCGGTCAGGACTTTGCCAGAACTGCAAGGGCGAAGGGTGTCAGTGAAGCCGGTGTTCTGTTCCGTCATGTGCTTCCCAATGCCATGCTGCCCATACTAACCGGAGTGGTAGTTGTGATCCCTTCACTGTTTATGGGCAGCCTGATCATGGAATCCTTCTTCAGTATTCCTGGCCTCGGCAGCTATCTGCTGGATGCCATACAGGCCCAAGACTTTGCCATTGTCAGGGCCATGGTATTCCTGGGGTCGGTGCTCTACATCATCGGTCTGATTCTTACCGATATTTCTTACACCTGGGCCGACCCCAGGGTTCGATTAAACTGATCAGAAAGGGATAAACGACACTATGGACTTCTCTATCGGATCAGATCTTTTTGGCTACCACGTACTCTGGACCATCCTCTGGAGCGACATACTGATCTTCTTTCTGGTGGGTGCAATCACCCTTTTCCTGATATCCCTCAGGAAGAACCCTGAAAACCGTCAGCGCTGGCGACAGGTGTTCTCTACCCGACTGGGTATGAGTACCTTTGTGATCATCATGGCCTATATTGCCATTGCCCTGGGGGACTCCATCCATTTCCGCAAAGCACTGCCTGCGGTTGAAGACCAGGGCAGCGAGCAGATCTTTTACAGCAATACGGTGAACAGTCTGCTGGATCTGGCGTTAGGCGAGATGGGAGAACAACATGAGCGAACTTACTCCGCACCTTTTGCCCTGAAATCCTGGAACAAAGAGAACCTGCTGCTGCCCGGTGGTGAAAGGGTCAGAGACTATCCGGTGCTGAAATACGGTGGCCAGCATCTGAAAAATGATGAAGATAAACAGCGGGACATTGCCCTTTACTCCCTGCTGGGCCTTGGCAAGGGACTGGCCCTTGCTCTGCTATTGATAAGCCTCCACGCCCGCTGGCTGAAAAAAAGGAGCAAATCATCAGAGCCTACCCTGCCCTGGCGTGCAGGCTGGATCACGTTTGCCATCATCATGGCACTCCTTGGCTGGCTGATCACTCTGGGCAATCTCTACCATGTCCTTGGAACCGATCAAGCCGGTAATGATACGTTATACGAAAGCCTGAAAGGCATTCGTACCGGTGTATTAATCGGTACGCTGGCAACACTGATCACCATGCCCATTGCCATTTCTCTGGGTATTGCTGCAGGCTATTTCAAAGGGTGGATTGACGATGTGGTGCAGTATATTTATACGACGCTGATCTCTATCCCCGGGCTTCTGCTGATTGCCGCCTCAGTGCTGCTGTTTCAGGTCTGGATCAACAATAACCCGGACTTTTTTGAAGTCGGCCTGGAGAAGGCGGATGCCAAATTTCTCGCTCTCTGCTTTATTCTCGGTATCACCAGCTGGACCAGTCTATGCCGACTGCTTCGGGCGGAGACCCTGAAAATCAGTCAGCTTGATTACGTTCAGGCCGCCCATGCCTTCGGGGTCAGCCATTTTCAGGTTATCCGTCGCCATATTCTGCCCAACCTGAGCCACATTATTATTATCTCGTTTGTGCTGGACTTCAGCGCCCTGGTTCTGGCCGAAGCTGTACTCTCTTACATTGGTGTGGGTGTCGACCCGGCCATGGCCAGCTGGGGCAATATGATCAACATGGCCAGTACCGAACTGTCCCGGGAGCCCTCCATTTGGTGGAACCTGAGCGGAGCCTTTTTCCTGATGTTTGTGCTGGTGCTGTCGGTCAATCTGTTTTCTGACCTGGTGAACGACGCTTTTGATCCCAAAACCCAACTGGAGGCTGCATGATGAGTAAAGAATCAGTAGCCCTGTCTGTTGACCAGCTCAGTGTCAGTTTACGGCTTTCGCCTTATACCCAGATTTTGAAAGAAGTCTCCTTTGAGCTGAGAAAAGGTGAAATCTATGCGCTGGTTGGCGAGTCTGGCAGCGGTAAATCGGTAGCTGCCCTGTCGATACTGAGACTGCTACCCGATGCACTGAAAATCACTCAGGGTCGAATAACACTGTCTGAGACCAGAATTTTCGGCCTGACTGAACACGATATGTGTTCTATTCGCGGCAAGAAGATTGCCATGATTTTCCAAGATGCCATGACGGCTCTGAACCCGGTCCATACGGTAGGCCAGCAGATCGAGGAAACCCTGAAGCTACACACCGCTTTAAACCGTGACGAAATTCGAGATCGCTGCATTGAGTTGTTGGGTGAGGTTGGTATCCCGGAACCCGAGAAACGCATTGACTGGTATCCCCATCAGATGTCCGGTGGTCAGCAGCAACGGGTAATGATCGCCATGGCCCTGGCCTGCGAACCCGATGTGCTGCTGGCCGATGAGCCTACTACCGCATTGGACGTCACGATTCAGAAACAGATTCTGGAGCTTGTACAAACCCTGACCCGAAGCCACCAGCTGGCTGTACTAATGATCACCCATGATATGGGAGTCGTTCGCCAGACCGCTGACCGGGTGGGCGTAATGTACCAGGGGAAAATTATTGAACAGGGCAGCTGTGCCAACTTCTTTGCCAACCCCAGGAAAGAGTACAGCCGTCGATTAATCAACAGCCTTCCAGCCATGGACAGCTATCGGGCAGACACAGAGGAAGTTCCATTACTGAAAGTCGAAGACCTTGCCGTTCACTTTCCCGTTCGTAAAGGCCTTTTCCAGCGAATACACAGCTACACTCGTGCCGTGGATGGTGTCAGCTTCACCATCGGCAAAGGTGAAACCCTGGCGTTAGTCGGAGAGTCCGGCTGCGGAAAAACCACCACTGGCCGTGCAATCCTTAACCTGGAATCCGTCACTTCTGGCAATATCTGGTACAACAACCAGCCATTAAACACCCTGTCCCGAAAAGAGATGATGCCACTACGGCGCAAAATCCAGGTGATCTTCCAGAACCCATTCTCGTCCATGAACCCACGCATGACCGTCGGCAATATTATTGAAGAAGGTATGGTCAGCCTTGGCATGTCTCTGTCTGCCAGTGAGCGGCAGGAACGGATTGAAGCGCTGTTAACACGGGTCAAGCTGGAACCTGAACACCGGCTGCGATACCCCCACGAATTCTCCGGTGGCCAGCGCCAGCGCATTGCCATTGCCCGGGCACTGGCCGTAGAGCCCGACTTGATCATCTGCGATGAACCCACCAGCGCACTGGATGTGTCCATTCGAGCGGAAGTACTGGATTTACTGCTGGAGTTACAGAGTGAACTGCAGGTCTCTTATCTGTTTATTACCCATGATCTGTCCATTATTCCTCATATTGCTCACCGGGTTGCGGTGATGAAGGAAGGGGTAATTGTTGAGCAGGGAAAAGCGGAGGCTGTTTTAAGGTACCCTGAGCACCACTATACCAGGCAGCTGCTGGCAGCGGTTCCCAGTGCCTGTTAAAGACAAAGGGCGAACAATTCGGTTCGCCCTTTTTACAAGCAAGATTCAGATCATTTAAGTCCCAATCACACCACCATCATCCTTGGTAATCAGCACCGTACTCGACCGAGGCCGTGTTTTTCCATCACTGGCCGGAAAGCTGATGGCCGGATGCTGGATATTAACCCACATGGCTTTACCATCAGGCGTAGTGGTCACACCGGTGATTTCACATCCCCTCGGGCCCGTCAGAAAGCGTTTCACTTCTGCGGTTACCGGATCACAGCAAAGCATCTGATTGGTGCCCATATTGATGTTACGTTCATCATCGTCCCCGTAATCGGTTTGAATCCAGAGGCGCCCCTGATAATCGAACCAGATACCATCCGGCGAAGAGAAAATATCACCTTTGATATCTCCCACCAGGTTTTCAGGTACAGAACTGCCATCAGCCAGTGTCGCTCCGGGACGATCACCGGCCAGCAGGAAGATTTCCCAGTCAAAGTGGGTGGCCGTTGGATCAGAGTTTTCCTCGGTAAAGCGAACGATCTGACCATGGCGGTTATCTTCCCGCGGGTTGGCGGCATTGATTTCCTGATCCTCTTTTTTACCACGGTGCTTATTGTTGGTCAGGGTGACATAGACTTCCCGGGTTTGTGGATGTACGGCAACCCATTCCGGGCGGTCCATCGTGGTGGCTCCCAGAATATCCGCAGCCCGACGGGCGTGTACCAGTACATCGGCCTGACTGGTAAAACCATTCCGCCGGGTCAGCCCGTTTTGGCCAAACACCAGTGGTCGCCACTCACCACGCCCATCATCATGGAATAACGCGACATACAGTGTGCCATGATCAAGAATATCCCGGTTTGCCGCTGAATTACCGGGCTCATACGCCTGATCCGGCACAAACTTATAGACATATTCGCCACGGGTATCATCACCGAAATAGAACGCCATACGACGATCATCACCCAGTGAAAGCGTTGAACACTCCCTTACTAGTCGCCCCATAGAGGTACGCTTTTTCGGAGTACTGTCCGGTGAAAATGGGTCAATTTCCACTACCCAGCCAAAACGGTTGGGTTCATTAACATAACCACCGTGAGCGGCATTGTGGTCAGGCGTGCCATTAAAGCGAGGTTCTACCGATTCCCAGGCATAGTAGTTACTGTTCTTATCCTGGGCCACACCATAACGATGATGAGCAGGGCGTTGCTCATAGTCTTCAGCATCACGGTTTACAAAGTAGTTCTTCCAGTTCTCTTCACAGGTGAGATAAGTCCCCCAGGGGGTAACCCCCATGGCGCAATTATTCAAAGTACCCAGCACCTGACGGCCAGCGGGGTCTGCAACAGTTTTCAGAAAATCAGTACCTGCCACTTCACCGGTCAGGTCCATCGGCGTAAACCCCGTGATCCTGCGGTTATAGTCGGAGTCTTTGACTTTCTGCCAGTGACCATTTGATTGTTTGCGGACTTCAAAAACACTGACACCGTGAGCTGCCATCTCCTTTTTTACTTCATGTTCAGGCCGATGCTTAAAGCCATGACTATCTTCAGTGATGGTCAGCCCATTGGGGTGGAGCGTAGGATTAATATACTCATGGTTCATCACCAGCAGACCATGCTCATCGGGCTTATCCGGAAATGGGAAAAACCAGATGCCATCATGATTCTGGCCTGCCTGTTTCATCTGCTCCTGCCAGCTGTTGCTTCCATCTGGCCGCCAGGGGCTGGCTCCCTTTTCAACGGGATCTCCCCATGAAAAAAAGACGTTGGCCGTATAGCCTTCAGGCACATTGACGGCGTCGAACATCGGATCCTGTTCAACGGGAATTGGCTTAAATCCAATGTCTGGCTGCTGCAGGTTTCGAGCAGCACTTCCATGAGCAACTTTCTGCTTCTGCCCAGTCGTGCCAAGACAACCTCCAAGAAAGCCTGCCATAGCGAGACCAAGGCCGCCCTTCATAAAGTTCCGACGGCTCTTTTCGACCACATCATCCAGAGTACTGTTACTGGAAAAATTGTCTGGTTGATCATCCAGCGCTTCCAATTGCTCATGAAAATCACGATGGTTCTGTAATTGTGAAGATCCAGCTTCCATGGTTATCCCTCATCGTTAAGTAAACGTATTTTTATTGGAAGAATAATTTGCTGAGAGATTATACCAATCGCATTTTCTAAATCCTTAAGCTGCCGCCAACTATGCTTAGGCATCATTACCATGCATTATCTAGAACAGATGTCTCGTCGACCACAGCTACCCGAAGGTTTTAATGATGTTGATTTTC
>NZ_LUKQ02000176.1 GCF_001647025.1 Endozoicomonas atrinae | reverse complement strand
ATGAAGATATTATCAATAAATGCTGTGAGGCATGGAATGAATTACTTTCTGAAGTTGGCCGATTGAAAAGTCTATGCTCCCGTTCATGGGCTGTTATTTCATAATTTAAAAATGGAATTGGTATTACCTCTCTCTGGGCATGGCCATCAGCGACATTATCTATTTGATTCTGGCATGCTTTGGCCTGGCGGTTATTGCCCAAAACTGGGGAGAAGTTTTTACTGTCATCCGGTGGGTTGGTGCTGCCTACCTCTTCTATATTGGTTACAAAATATGGAAGTCCCCTATTTCAGAGAGCATTGATGGCAGTGCTCTCCCGGCACAGGGCAAGACGGCCAGTTTTCTTCAGGGCTTTCTAATATCGGCATCAAACCCCAAAGTGATTCTTTTTTATATCGCTTTCCTGCCCACTTTCATGGATGTCACCGTGTTTTCAGTGGGTGATATCGCCATTGCTTCGGTCCTAACACTGATAGGACTGATGATCGGTTTAATGTGCATTGCAGGAACCGCTGCAAAAGCAAGGCAATACTTTAAATCCCCGAAAGCCATGGGCAGGCTGAACAAAGCGTCTGGCTCTATAATGATGGGAGCTGGATCTTTCCTGGCTTTGAAAAGCCAGTAATAAATATTTTTGTTCGCTATGGCTTATCAAGAGGAATTAGCAGCCTTATACGACCTTACCCGGATTAAACACTCCTTTCGGGTCCAGAGCATGTTTGATCGCTTTCATTAGCTCAATAGCTGCACCTGCCTCTTTTTGAAGCCAATTCTTTTTCCCCAAACCAATTCCGTGCTCTCCGGTACAGGTACCATGCATCTGCAAGGCTCTTTCTACCAGACGTTCATTAAAGTGTTTAACCTCATTTATCTGTACCTCATTATCAGGATCAACAGAGAAAATGACATGAAAATTACCATCACCCACATGACCAATAATAGAGGCATGCATGGAACTACTTTCTAAGTCCTGACTGGTTTGCACAATACAATCGGCTAACTTTGACACAGGCACACACACATCTGTGGTCCATCCACGTGAGCCTTTTCCTGTTGCTATAATCGCATAATAGGCTGTATGTCGTGCATGCCACAGTTGATTACGATCTTCAGTGTTTATAGCCCATGAGTAATCACTACCGCCTTGTTGCTGAACAATTTCCTTAACTTGGCCTGCTTGTTCAGAAACCATATTTTTTGATCCATGGAACTCAAAAAACAGTGTGGGAAAAAGGGGCAGGTTCATCCTGCTGTATGCGTTGATTGCTTTGATGCCATGCGCATCCATCAGCTCCATCCGTGCAACAGCAACGCCGAACTGGACGACCTGGATAGCTGATTCAACAGCTGCTCTAATGGAAGGAAAGGTTACACGTGCCGCAGCCTGGCAATCTGGTACCGGATAAAGTTTTAATGTAATTTCAGTAATGATACCAAGTGTTCCCTCGGATCCAACTAATAGCCTGGTCAGGTCATAACCTGCAGCACTTTTTCTCGCCCGCGTCCCCGTATGGACAATTGCACCATCAGCCATGACTGCTGTAAGTGCCAATACATTATCTTTCATAGTTCCGTATCGAACTGCATTGGTGCCTGATGCTCGTGTTGCAACCATCCCCCCTAATGAAGCATCGGCACCAGGATCAACTGGAAAAAAAAGTCCTTCATGACGAAGTTGATTATTCAACGCTTTTCGTCGGATACCCGGTTGAACAACGCAATCCAAATCCTCACTATTGATTGCAATCACTTGATTCATCAGTGATAAATCAACTGTGATCCCTCCTTCAGGGGCAAAAATATGCCCTTCCAAAGAGGTACCTGCACCATAAGGTATCAGTGGAGTATTAAATTGTGCTGCCAGCTTAACGAGCTCAGAAACCTCCGTTGCCGTTTCAGGAAAGCAAACAGCGTCGGGTGGTGAAGGGAAGTGCCAGGACTCATCAGCCGCATGCTGACTGCAAATGGCTGAGACTGTTGTTATTCGCTCACCAAATTTGGTATGTAAAAGTCCAAGCAGTTGCGGATTCACACTCAACGTTTAATACTCCATGATGCAAATACTGTTATCTTGAACAGTTACTTTAGCCTATGGGTTGCGTATTAGTTTTAAAGTGCATCAGGCCTCCTGGGTTAAAGGCCCAATAAACTTGTGAAACAGTTGGTTGCTTTGACCCATCTACGAGAAATAGTCGCTGACTCAAATCCGGTATGAATCAACAAACATCAGGGAACGTACTCTTATTAGACATATGTCCTGATCATTAACCCTGGTCAAACACTTTTTTTAACCGGTCCCGGGCTGATGCACCATTATCCGGGTCAATTCCCTGAGAAATCATCGTCTCCCGCTGATGCTTTTGCGCGGCCTCTTCTGCCAGACGGGTCACTTCCTTGCTGCGGCTGTCCTCAATCCCTTTCAGGATACTGGCCTCCAGATCTTCACCTTCCAGTACCCGGTTACAGAGTATTTCGTAGTTCCGCTCAAAAACCGGAAAAGCCACCCGCTGCTCTTCACTACGCAGCAGCATCCATCCGGTTTCACGGGCGGCAAGATAGACCGCAATATGCGACCATGGATAATCTCTGCTCTGCTGGGGGGCATAACAGGCTTCATAATAGGCCTGCAGAGGTTCTTTCAATCCCACTTCATCATATCGTAGCTTGCAGAGCTCACGAATATCACTGAGGTCTGGAAAAAATTTAGCCGTATCCAGCGCTTTTTTTGCCGCCATCAAAATACGACGGGGGCTGAACTCCTGCAGAGAGTTTTTCCAGACCCGCTTGGCACGAATGATATCCTCATGGGTCTGGAAAGCCCGCTTGAACTTCAGGGGATAAGCATCTTCCAGTAGCGTGAATACGGCATTGATGGCATCAACATGGTCAGCACCAGAGCGACCTTGTTGTGAAGTACTGCCAGAAGCAGCCTGATCATAAGCAGCAGGTGCTTGCTGAACTACAGAATGCGGATCACTCGTCGCCGTCTTCGAACTGGAAGCCGTCGTCCCAGCTCCGGTCTGTAAGCTTTTCAGCTGTTGATCGATGAGATCTTTGCCCTGTTTCACTTTGATTCCGCTTCCACTGGTAGATGACGTGGGATTTGAACTTGTTCTGCCAAGCCTTGCGAGCCTCACCAGTCTCATGCCAGTACAACTTAAAATCAATCAGTTGGGTGGCAATAAAGTCCAGAGGTATTCCCTGGTGAGCCTGGAGAAATTCAAGAATCTCCCGAGACGGTGCAAAATCTTCAGGCAAAGGCTGCACCCTGGCACCTTCACGGGTCACTGCCTGAGTCGGCTGTTGACCAAAAACAGGATGATCTTCCTGTTTCCGGGTATCCGGCTCAATTTCCCAGGGTAATGCGCCCGCATTGCGCTGGCGAATATAATGTTTGTTCTCGTCAGTCATGTAATCAACAATACCTGCCTTCCCGTTTCTGGTCTAGCTTGATCAATGATATCACCCTGTTTTCCATACTGCTTAATCACCACAGAAAAAGCACGTTCAGAAAGCCACACAGGAATAGTCGTCGTCAGCCTGAACAGGGAAGTTTGCTGCTGTAGCCGTTACATGGCAATGAGTAAAGGACACAAAAAACCAGCAGCCTCACCTCATGACCATAGCAATACTCTCAAACCAGAGTACTAGTGAAGCCAACGGGTCTCCTGATTTCCTGATTAAGGTAAGCACGTGCCCTGCTTACAGGAAAGTCATTCTATCAACGATTCCCTCAAAAAATAATTACAATTCACTATTAAAATTCTCCTTTTACAGCCATAGGTTACTAACATAATTATCAGTGCCAAGGGTTTGCATCCTGATTTCCAAAAAAATTAAAAATACGAATATCTATTTAGAGATTAATGGCCAATTCAGGAAACTTTCTAACGCTCTTAACGATCAGATGGAAAACCACTTTTTTCATCAGGAGAGTTAGAATGGATGTAAAGACTTCAGGTTCAGTTCACGATCAACATGTTGCTACCCACCACGAGCAGAACCTGCCCAATCCTGCTGGTGAGTCTTTAGCAGGCCCCCAATATAATGGAATGACAACTGTTAAAATCCCTCCTAATTCTCAAGTCTCTCCTTACCAGGCCCCCTTCAGTGCAGAAAGCAGTAAGGTTCTTACAAATAGAACGAAGGAGCCTTTGGACCCTCAACATCAATCAGCTTACACCCTAAAAACAAACGGCAAAATACAAAACAGCACTCCTGAACTTGATAAAAAAATCGACAGTTTGGGTCTGAGGCTTTCTTTTCACGCCGGAACAAAAGTACGCCTGGACTCAGCTACGCTTGACGATAAACATGAAAATGCAGAGCATGAACGAGAGATATTCATATTCACTAAAAATGGCGTACAGCCTGCAACGCCAGAAACCCGTAGACGAGCCGCTGAATTTGAAAAGACTGCCTCAGAGTCTTTACAACTAGCATCATTAAGAGTGAATGACTCAAAATGGGTTCGTGTACAGTCCGATGAGTTGGCTGCTCTCGCCAAACATGAAAAATATAATCAGAAATACGAGAAGTTTCTGAGAGAAGACGAATCAACAGCAAGAACAAGTAGCACACCAACACCCCACGCCGTTTCCAGAGATAGCTCGTCGCGTCCTGTCGATCCCGGTATCGTCAATGCAGAAACGACGAATGACCGCTATAGCGGTTTATTAGACGAAGTTAAACGTCAGATTAATATTAATAATGCCCGGAAATCATTACATCAGGCTTCAACAGTCAGAACAAAAGATCAGACGTCACTGCAGGTCAGTGCGTCGCCATCAATGAGTCAAGGACGACTGCACATTGATGAGAACGTTCACCAGGGCACTCATATCCATCAAGCGGCTCCAGCCACCAGTGACAAAAGCAGTTCACCTGAAATAGCTGAACTCGAAAGTGAAGTGTCAGAAGTCACGGAAACGCTTGCTGCAAAAGAGAAGAGGCTCGGCGAAACTTACCACCAGGTAGAGACTGAGTTAGAGCAAAACAGGATCCCTTCATCGATCAACCGGGCTCGAACTGATCTAGCGCCAGAAAGCGCACAAAAACAGATGCAGCCTACTTTGCAAGAGAAGGTTGATCACATAGATAGCCACAAGCCGCTGGTCAGCCTACCTCCCACCGGCAGGGGAGAGGGCTTCCATAAAGATGACGATCAGCTGAGTGTTTCCAGCTATCAATCCAAAGCAGGCACTGCTTCCCCTGCTGACAGTGAAACCGATGATACGGTAAGGGATAATGATGGTTCTTTAAAAAGGCCTGGGACTGAAGCACACAGGCAAGACGATGCCCCATTAAACACAGCGTTGGGCAGCTTGTCAAAACCAACGAATGAAGATGCCCTCTTTGAGCAAGATGATGACCTGGACGTATCCCAAACCAGCAGGCATTCTCACACTCCCGGTGGTGGGGAACTGGATGTCCCCCCTTCCATCACCTCTTCCATGGATACTGAGATCCAGCACTATCTTACCGCTACTATGGATGACAGCCTGCAATCTGGCAGTGATACCGGTCGTCACCATCCTGACATCACCAGTGAGCCTCCGGTCACACACGAACGCTCGCCTGTGGGTAGACAGGTAATTGATGAAAAGAAAGCAGCTACCTATAACGATAACCCCGAAGATGCCATCAAACAGTCAGACCTGACCCAACACCCTGCAGCACCCAGATCACAACACATTGCCCCCTCTTCTCCACAGACTGAGGACAGCGATCACGATCAACCGGATGTTGAATTAAAGAAACAGGAAAGTGAAACACTGCGGCAAACCACTCACCAACCCTTTGCAACAGTAAGCTCTGCAGACAGCAGGCCAGTAGTACAAACAGAGCAGGCCATCATAGCGCCTGATCAGACATTTACTTCAGATCAGTTTGCCTATTATGAAAAAGGAAATGATGCGCATCATACAGACTTGGGACCCCCCCCTGAATCGGTCTCCCCGACAGCAACGACACCTGAGCGGCCCTCCCCGATAGCCGCTGAAAAAACTCAGGAGAACGTATCCACTGTCATCGATGAAGCCCCCCCCATACACTGGCTCCAGAAACTCTGCCAGAACAGGGTCAGCCCACACTGCAAAAAATCGCTCCCCGGCCACTGGCAGAAACCAGTCCTCCAGCCAGTCAATGGGACTCACATCAAAACCTGAGTGAGTTAACCGAAACGGTACTGCCAACTACTGACGAAACAGACCTTTTTGATGCTGATTCGATCGACGAAAAGCATTCACCAGAGCCTCCGGAAAAATCATTAGCCTCTGGTGATGAGACTGTTGATGTGGCAGGGGCTGAAACCAGTAAGAGCAAGCCTGAAGAATTGAACCAGACCATGCACCGGGAGCACCCCAGTTATTCACACAGAGAACAGTTCTTCCGACAGGACAGCAAACCGGGCGACCTCAGAACCAAAGAACTTAGCCTTGACGTACCAGACACCGAGGCAGAAACCACAGAGCCAGATCAGTTGTCACTCACACCAGAGGCACTAAAAGGTGACAATGCGGCTGATACCCTGCTCACTGCCCCCGGAAAAGGTCACTCACAAACGCCAACCCTGAAAGACTATTTCGCTGAGGACTCAGCATCGGAAGTAACTTCAACAACCAGCCCTACCCCAGTCACGACGGCATATGACCTCCCTTCAGCTACCGGTGAAGTCGAAGAAATCATCGAGGAGACAACACTTGAAGGGGCCGACCATGACCAATACCAAACACAGTCACCACTCGGCAGTCACCCATCCCAGCGGGATAGAAAAACTGAAGACAGTTTCGTCTCTGAGCCAGGTCTTGATACACAACCCACCAAGCCTGAAGAGACTGAACACACAATAGCAGCAAAAGAGCTGCCGAAAGCCCTGGGTGAATCTGCTACTGATTCACCACTCACAGATCCCGGGGCAGCCAGATCAGAAAAGCCAGAGCAGACAAAGGAAGGCATCAGAGACTTTTTTAAATCTAATGTCATGGGTCAGATCTCTTCATTCTCATCCACAAAAGCCAAAGAGTCTGATGGCAGATCTACGGAAACAGTTACAGAATCAGCACGCTCAACTGACAGTGCTCCTGCCCAGTTTTCTGAAGGCCACGATCCACTGAGTGATCACAGCCAAAAACCAGGCTCAGTAAGTGCCGGTTCACTGGAAGAACAACACACCATTACTCCTGATGACGGCTCTGCGACAGTTGCAGAACGTAAAACCTCTCTGGAAAAAAGAGACTCAGAATCATTAACTCTTGACCATGAGCCACCAGAAACAGAGGCGACACTGCCACCACATACTGATCGCCCTGAAACCACTGAAGCTCCGATGTATCTTGGCCGTCCGAACTCCGCCCTCATGTCAAAAACAGGTCGTCGGGACAGCTTGGATTCACAGCGAACCACACAGTCTGACAGCGTGCTTCATCCAAAACAGCCTCCAGGTTTTGGCTCCAGCACACCCAGATTTAAAGGTATCTACACATCGCCAGCTGGATTACAAGGCTTTACTGCCAGAGGTAATGATACTGGCCCTTCCATTCAGATGCCTCCCCCCAGCCCACGGCATGCTCTTGCCGGCAAACACGGCATGCTCTTGCCGGCAAAGATGGATCCTGGATCGGTTCAACCTCTCTAAGCCGAACTCTTGAGCCCAGAGAAGACCAAAAACCGAAAATCACTACTGGTCACAATCGTGAGGGCTTTTTACCTCCACAGGAAAGTCGCAACCAGCAAAGCACTGACAGCCGGTACTCAGATGTAAGCATCGACACTCCGGGAGCTCATCACGCTACCACCACTGAAGGTCATGGTACTGTTGAAGTACCTGTGCGTAAAAGCCCGCTGGAAACAGGGTACTCAGAAACATCAAATTTTGACCGTGAATTGCCGCCAGAAGCAACACGGCCATCGCCTATTGCTTATTCTGAACAAGACCAGCCTGAAGATCCTGTAGTACATCGTGACGGTCGTATGACTCCCCCCGATACCAAAAGAATATCTGACTCCCCTGTAGCTCATTACAATAACGATCCTGACGATGATACGTCCGTATACAACACGCCCAGAGCTCAATCACGCCGAAACAGCGACGCCTTCGCAGATGCAAGTGCTGATGGGCTCTTAGAGGCGCAGTCCGACATATTTACTGATGAGGATGAACCTGAACTGCAAGCCCTTTCTGACCATAGCGACACCCGCACCTCCACCCCGGCTGACTGGGAAGAAGATTTCGACGCCAGGAATAGAGCAGATGCCTTGGGTACGACTAAGGAACATCACAGGCTGGATCGAGATGGAGAAAGTGATGATTTTGGCTCTCAGAGCTCAAGGGATCGTGAAGGGCAGGAACCGTTTTTTGACCCAGCACTAAGCAGTTACCCAACTCAGCCCTTGGCTCGCTTTCGGGGTGATCAGAGCTGGATAAGGCGTTCACCCGCTAACAGCATAACTTCACCGGGTGAAAGTCCCACCAGATCGGCCACTGGCGAAATCCCACCAAGGATGGAGTCCCCAGGCATCAGTCATTTGGGCGATGTACCCAGAGCACCCTCTTATCAAGAACAACCTCTTAGCTTGTCATCTGAAGTTGTTGGCCATGATTTCCGACAACAGTACCGTCAAACAGGTTCACAGTTCAGTGCAGCAGGCAATCAACAAAGCGACCCCAACCAACAGAGGTTCACTACTGAGAACGAATCATACTCCCCCCCGCCTCCAGTACGCGAAGAGGATTTCCCCCAGATGGGTGGCAGCTTGGATAAACTGTCAGACGACAGGCACGTACCCGAGTTTGAGGGAAGATTCAGTAGTCAGCTCCAGGGGCCTGGCTTCCAAGATACAACCAGCGAGTACTTCCAACAAGGTACTCGCACCCCCTATAGTCCAGGTTATCAACAGCAGGCAGACTTTCCGCAAAATTACGGAACAGATACACCTCCACCGCCGCCTTTTCCTGACAATTATGACACCAGCCTGACTGACATCGGCACACAACAAGAGATGATGGATGCTGCGCTGCCAATGTCAGAATATGATCAGTCAGGTCAACCTGGGTACCAGCAGGCACCTGCCAGACAAAGCATGGACTACACGTCTGGGGACACATATGATCCCAGAACACACAGCCCATTCGATCCAACTCAAACAGCGATGGAATACCAAGGCTTTGCCCAACCAGACAGGCCAGCCAGCCCTGGCTATTTTGTCCCCCCTGCTGACTTGCCGCCTCCACCACCGGCACCTGACATAGCTACTGATGAGCCTATGGAGGTACAACGCATAGATATTCAAGCTGAGAAGACTTCAGAACAAAGTGAAATCAGTGAACTAGATGCACTTCTAAAAAAAGCCACCACCAGATTAACCCCTGAAGAATTAACAAAACGCATCGAAAAATTACATGGAGCCTATAAGCAAACTACAGAGATGGAAGCCCAGGGCTCTGCCCCCCAACAAGAGATTTCAAACATCCGGCAGAAAATCAGAAAAGATTTGGATGAAATGACTGGAAGGCTTGAACAGGATTTCAAGGCAGCTTCTTCTGCTGAGAGTCCGGTAGAAAAACTCCGGCAAACACAACTGAAGCTTGAAGCCCTGAGCTCTATAATCGAACTTTCAAAGAATCTCAAAGGTTTCGAATATTCCAAAGACCAGCAAAAGGCGTTAAGAGCTCAAATGATGGATGTATTTGTCCACGACACCAAATCAATTTGTGATTCCTGCCTTGAAAAAGGTGACCTCTGGCAAACAGCTCAAGTACGTGATGACCTGACTCAAACTTGCGATAAACTGGTTGATACTTTGCGCGAGATTTCTTCCAAACCGGGTAAATATACTCAACCAGTGACAGAACACACCTCAAAGATGCGCAAAGCACTTGAATCTGAATTGAGTTGTGTACCCAATCAAGCTGAGGCTATGACTCAGCAGGTTACCAGCTTTACAGGAGGGGTCAGAAGAGAAGCAGAACTAAAGCTTGCCCGAGCTGAACACCAGGAAAAGCTTGCGACATACCAGCAGAAATACAATGATGCAAACCTCTTTAATAAACCTAAATATATGAAAGCAATCATGAGAGAAAAGGGCGAGATCAAGAAGTGTGACACGGAAATAAAACAATTGACAAAAGGGGCAGATAAGTCGATGGGGCAGTACCTTAGCACCCATCGTGATTTTTCAGCAAGAGTCGACAAACATGGCGGGACGCTCACGGCTATTATGTCTGATTTGCCTCAACAACCTGACCGAAAGGCTCCTCACCCTGAACAGGTACTGGCTCATTTATCACGCGCAGGTGCTGATACTCAGTTGCCATGGAAAAACACTCAGGTTGAATTAAAAACTGAAGGCATAACACCTGAGCAGAATGAAACCGTTGAGGAAGCGATGGAGAAACAGGTAAATTCCTGGCGCAGTAGGGTAGCTGTCGATTCATTTCACCATTCCTGTTATCAAAACTATGTCCAAGCTCTAGATCCCGAGGAGCAAGACGCTTGTGCTGAAGAGATTATTGTGTGTATGGGTGCTTCAAGAGACCAGGATGAAAGCTGGAACTTTGACACAATGAACGACGCCTCCTTGAGAGAAACGCTTGTCGAATTTGAAATTACCAGGCTAAAAGGAGAAGGTGCCGAGTACAGCGATGACGATGATTGGGAGGACTGGGAAGGCGACACTCAAGGTGTTGATGGTATCAACAACCCATCAGATCCAAATATTGATAGTATCAGTAACGTATCAAATTCAAGTATTAATGATATCACTAACCCATCAATACAGGAGGATCAGGTCACTGAATTTAATGTTTTTGTAAATACTGCTCTAACACAACATTCACAATTACCTGAGAACACTCACGACTTGATCGATAACTTTGTCCAGTGGATGGGTTGTACCAATGACTATGATCAACAGCTGGATTTTCAAGAGGCTTTCCCATGTTTCCAACAGCATTTCACTGCCCATATGGAAGGGGACAAAGATGCATGGGGTAATATGCATTATGCCCTTGAGCAAATGAGCCAGCCTGTCCAATAACTCATGGGTTAATTTTACCACCACTCCTTATTGCCGCTTCCTTAATGGAAGCGGCAGGGTTTTGTTAAAGCACGACGGAGAGAAACACAGAAGTCTCATCACTACAATAGTAATACCAATTAAAGTGTACCAGTTTGAATAACTGATAAAGAAAGACCCCCTGGTAAAAGCCATTATCAAAAAAACAGAGCCTGTAAATAATTCTGTGTAAACGCCACCAAAACTATTACTCCTTGAACCGGTCAGGAAACATAATTTCAAACCGGTTCATGGCTGCTTTCCAGTTCCTGATCGGCATGGTCCATTTCTCGGAAGCTTTTTCCATGGCCAGATAGATTACCTTCATGACTGACTCATCAGTCCGAAAAATCTTCCGGTTCTTGATCGCCTTACGAATGACGC
>NZ_LUKQ02000175.1 GCF_001647025.1 Endozoicomonas atrinae | reverse complement strand
GAAAATCAACATCATTAAAACCTTCGGGTAGCTGTGGTCGACGAGACATCTGTTCTAGATAATGCATGGTAATGATGCCTAAGCATAGTTGGCGGCAGCTTAAGGATTTAGAAAATGCGATTGGTATAAGTTCTACTGACACCCGAGACAAACGCATTTGCCATTCTCCTAAGTGAAAGAAAAGACACCGTTAGTCTAGGCTGGGAACACTGATAGCTATAAATATCTTGGCAATAAAATCGAAAGTTCCTTCGAGAATTAGAGTGCAGTTATACATGAGACGAGTTTATTCTAAGTGCGCCTCTTCAATTATTCTGCCTGCTCCTGATTCGGTAACGAATCAAGCCAACCCTGAACTCTCTCAGATGAGGATGATGACTGACGTGAATAGTGTCCTGATGAAGAAGTATGCAACTCACTGTCAGGAGCACACATGTGGGTAATTGGAACAGTGGATAGGTTTTGGCTTGTCGATGACATGCAAGATAATTGATGCAAAATCTGAGCAGCACTCATCCCTCCCGTTTTGTTGGCTTCAGATACCGGAGTAGGTAAAGGTAAGCCTCGTATACTTTCAGGCTGATTTACTCCCATTGTGGCTAAAGATGATTGACGCTGCATAACAGCACCGTTGATAGTGTGCGAAGCCTCTGAAGCCGCTTCTTTTTTAGCTTTCATTCGTTGATTTTGGAACCAGACCTTAACTTGAGATTCTGTAAGATCTAAACTATTTGCTAACTCTATTCTTCTTGCCTTTGTAAGATATTTATTCTCGTTAAACTCGTTTTTAAGACTCAATCGCTGCTGAGCAGAAAATGATGTTCGTTGCCTTCTTATTTTTCCAAATGCAGGGGCTCTTTCTGAATGACCCGGTTCGGCTTCTTCCAAACGACCTGAAGCAGTACCTGTGGTGAATTCACTTGAGGTATTTGCTCCACCAGTTAAAAAAGAGCGTTGATAAGGGAAAGAGTTTATCACCTGGGAAAGTGGATTCAGGCTAGCAGCTTGTTGGAGGCAGTAATTTTCCACACTCCTCATATGGCCTTGGCCGGATAAAAAAGGTGTAAGGCCGGAATGACTTGTGACGGTGTGGTGGCCTGAGTTTGATAGCCAGGGCACAGAACTAAAAGCTGATCCTTCTGAGGGGTGAATCGCTTCTCTGGCAGGTAATCCAAATGAAGACTGATTTATTGGATTCATCAAAAGTAGCCTGTTGAATGTTTTCAACATTCTATAGTCTTGAAAACCTAGACTGTCACCTTTTAAAAGTATTTTTATATCAATCTCTACCCATTAAGCTTATTAAGCCAGTGCCAGCAGAGAAAATTTATTCACTGCTATTTGACTCTTTTTATTAAAAAAGCCCTGCAGAAAAACTGTAGGGCTTTCATCATTATTGCTCGTGCTTACTTATGCAGCTTTTTGTTGCTGAGGCTCTGGCGTACGAATCAGATAATCAAACGCTCCCAGTGCTGCAGTAGCGCCACTGCCCATGGCAATGATTATCTGCTTGTAAGGGGCTGTGGTTACATCACCCGCAGCAAACACACCTGAAAGAGACGTTTCACCCTGGGCTCCGACGATAACCTCACCACGTGGTGTCAATTCCAGAGTACCTTTCAGAAACTCTGCATTTGGTACCAGACCAATCTGGACAAAGATACCCGACAGTTCAACCGCTTTACTCTCATCGGTTGCCCGGTCGGTGTAGCGCAGCCCGGTCACCTTCTCTCCATCGCCCAGCACTTCAGTCGTCAGTGCTTCGGTAATGATATCGATATTGCCCATGGAGCGCGCCTTGCGCTGCAGTACTTCATCCGCTCGCAGTTTGCTGTCGAATTCCAGAACCGTCACGTGTTCCACAATACCGGCCAGGTCAATTGCCGCTTCAATACCGGAGTTACCTCCACCAATAACAGCAACTTTCTTACCCTTGAACAAAGGGCCATCACAGTGAGGGCAGTAAGCGACACCTTTACCACGATACTCCTGCTCACCGGTCACATTCATCTCTCTCCAACGGGCACCGGTAGCAATGACCAGTGAGCGACTCTTCAGGGTTGCACCGCTTTCCAGTTCAACCTGGATCAGGTCACCCACCTGTTCCGCCGCAACAATCCGGCTGGCACGCTGCTGAGTCATGATATCCACATCGTAGTCACGAACATGCTCTTCCAGACTCGCCGCCAGTTTAGGACCTTCAGTTGCCTTAACAGAGATAAAGTTCTCAATACCGACGGTATCCATCACCTGGCCACCAAAACGGTCGGCAACGATACCAGTACGAATACCTTTACGGGCACTGTAGATTGCAGCAGAAGCGCCAGCTGGGCCACCGCCAACTACCAGCATATCAAAAGGGGCTTTTTCAGAGATGGTTTCAGCCTGACGCTGAGCAGCTCCGGTGTCCAGCTTGTTCAGGATCTCCTGAAGGGTGATACGCCCCTGGGCAAACAGTTCACCGTTCAGGTAAACCGATGGCACAGCCATGATTTTCCGCTCATCCACTTCTTTTGGGAACAAGGCTCCATCAATCATCACATTGGTAATGTTTGGATTCAGCGCTGACATGATGTTCAGTGCCTGCACCACATCCGGGCAGTTCTGGCAGCTCAGGGAAACGTAAGTTTCAAAGCGGTAGTTACCTTCCAACGCTTTTACCTGTTCTGCTACCGCTTCATCCACCTTGATCGGGTGGCCACCACTGTGCAGAAGGGCCAGAACCAGAGAAGTAAACTCATGTCCCATGGGCAGGCCGGCAAAGCGGATTTCACTGCCCGTCGCCGCAGAGCGAACCAGCATGGAAGGTTTGCGCTCTGCTTTCTCGGAAAGAGAGTTATCTGCCTTAGCAACAGATACCTTATCAGACAGGCTGGCAATGTCGTTTGCCAGAGATTCCATCTCAGCGGACTTATTGCTGTCGTCCAGGAATACCACCAGCTCAACAGACGTTTTCAGATTCTGCAGGTAGCTCTGTAACTGAGTTTTCATATTTGTGTCGAGCATGGTCGCACCCCTATTTATTTCAAAAACGGTATTGGTAAGGCGAAAGATGATTTTTTACTTTCTTTTATCAGGCTTGTTCTGAACAGGCTCTTCAGAAAAGCGGCTTTAAAGCTGACCAGGAATGTTGAACAACGGTTTACTCAGCATTCCTGGTCAGCCTTTGAGCCTGCCCGGACTGGCGGTCCGGGCAGGCAATCAGCGGCGATCTATTGCTTAGATCTTGCCAACCAGATCCAGGGAAGGAGCCAGAGTCTCTTCACCTGGCTGCCATGCAGCTGGGCAAACTTCACCGTCGTGCTCAGCGATGTACTGGGCAGCCTGTACCTTGCGAACCAGGTCTTTAGCGGAGCGGCCAATGCCCAGGTCGTTGGTTTCGATGGCCTTGATTTCACCTTCTGGATTGATTACAAAGGTGCCACGCAGTGCCAGACCTTCTTCTTCAATCATCACACCAAAGTTGCGGGTGATGGTACCAGTTGGATCGCCGATCATTGGGAACTGGATTTTCTTGATAGTTTCAGAGCTGTCGTGCCATGCCTTGTGGGTGAAGTGTGTGTCAGTAGACACGGAGTATACTTCTACGCCCATGGCCTGCAGCTTCTCGTAATGGTCAGCCAGGTCACCCAGTTCAGTTGGGCAGACAAAGGTGAAGTCAGCTGGGTAGAAGAACACGATAGACCACTTGCCCAGCAGGCTCTGTTCAGTTACATCCACAAACTCGCCATTGTGGAAAGCAGTGGCTTTGAATGGCTTGATAATGGTGTTAATCAGAGATTGAGTCATTTGATTTACCTTTTCGGTTGGCTTTCTTTGATAATGTTGTGTCTTTCACGTGATAAAGATTACGACCAAACCGTCGAACATCAAAATTAATTAAAAGAATACCCCTAATAGATTTATTTAATTGACAAAAATTCGGATTGCCGAACAAAAAAGCGACAACAGGAACGGATTATGGAAGTCACGATAGTATCATCCGCAATACTGATCACACTGGGCGTGCTCGCAGGCATCATCAACACCCTGGCTGGCGGCGGCTCCAACCTGACACTGCCAGCCCTGATGGTGATGGGCATGCCAGCTGATATTGCCAATGCCAGTAACCGGGTTGGCATTTTCCTGCAGAGCCTGACCGGCGCCCTTGGCTTTAAGCATCATAACCGTCTGGAAACTGCCGAAATTCTGCCCATGATAATCCCCACTCTGGCAGGAGGCCTGGTGGGAGCACTAACCGCGTCTTACAGCCCGGAGTGGATATTAAAACCCATGTTGCTGGGAGCCATGGTCACCATGAGCCTGATTATGGTGCTGCGGCCCACAATGATTGTTCCACCCGAAGGCTCGGTTCCATTAAAGGTTGCGGACTCTCCCCAATCCTGGGTCGGCCTGACCATAGCAGGATTCTATGGTGGTTTTGTCCAGGCAGGTGTGGGCTTTATTCTACTGGCAGCAGTATGCGGCGTTCTCCGTTACGATCTGGTGCGTGGTAACGCCCTGAAGCTGGTCTGCACATTGGCTTTTACGATCGTCGCCCTCGTTGTCTTTATTGCCCGTGATCAGGTCGCCTGGATTCCGGCACTGGTGCTCTCCGTTGGCTATATTATTGGCGCTCACCTTTCTGTGAAGTTTGCCATTAAGGCAAAACCAGACACACTGAAAAAGCTGTTGCTGGTCATGACCATTTGCGGGTGCTTTGCGGCGATGTTTTTTTAAATAGCCTGCAACAAAAATACTGCTGTTAAAAGCTTATCCGGGCATCGAACGGTAAGAAACTCATTTTTGTTGGTTCAACAATAAGATGAGTTCTACACTCCCCATACCACCCCACAAATGGATAGGTGCTATCAGCTTCTTTAACAAGCAAACTGGCTAAAGTGCTATCTAGACCTGTAAAGTTACCTTGCTGATATGCTTTATAGTTAATAATAATAAAATCAGGGTATTTTGGGTCAAACCAGACAAAAGTACAGTTAGGATCAGAGGCATGATTGATCAGCAAATGGGGTAATGATAAATGCTGAAATCGCCAAAATTCTAATTTGTGTAATTCAAAGGCCCTGTTATTTATTTGTGATACCCCTTGTGGATTGAATCCATGCCCTGCAGTAACACCAACTCTGTGCATTGGCAGAGCCTGCCTGGGCTGAGAGAGTGCCGCCATCGGAGGTCCCTGTATAGGCACAGCAGGAGCTCCGCTGCTATTTCCAACACGAACCAACTGCTGTCTATGTCCCCTGGGAATCCCCAGGGAAATACTCCCTTGCTTCAAAGCTTGCTGCTGGCCTGCAACCTGACTCTCTGAACGTCTTGATACTACAGCAGCAGGTCTTGTATAAGGAGGGGGAGCATGAGTGCGCAAACGAGATACAGGCCCGACACCCTGGGAGGATAGAAGGTTTGCAGCGATAGAGTGCTGCTGAGGATTGGCATGTCGGATAGGTTCGTTCTCGGCGCGAACCAAAGCAGGCATTTGACCAGTAACTGGATACCTTGGTTGAACGTGGCTTTGATTGACTGCGTTTTCAGAAGCATATGGAGCAACCTGACGAATCTGGCCTGGCTGTGAATTCATTAGCTGGGGCCTGACTCCCTCCATGGTTGGGGCACATCCCTGCTGCTCACTAACAGAATCCAATGATCCGACAGCAACCATCGGTTTACTTACTTCAGTTTCAGTATTTTCTGTTCTGGGTATTTGCTGTGGTGAAGTCTGGCCTTGCTGGCTGACAAAATGACCTGCCACCATTTCGCTTGAGATTGTTACTGGTATCTGTTGACTGGCAGGATGCTTATCAGGACTGGCTGAACTTTTTGCCATTAACGGAGGGGGAACAGAATTGAAAGATTGATTTCCCTCGCCTCCAACAGATTGAGCATATACCGGGTTACCCGCGCCGGGAGCTTGATGACCTGAAGCGGGGGCAGGAGAATATGAGCCAGCTGAATTCATCTATAAGCTTCCTGTCTGTTCTCACTAGACAGGGAAACATAGTCAAGAAATAAGTAAGGTGCAGAAAGAATATTCATACTATGAAAAAACCCGGCGACTGCCGGGTTTTTCTTTTTCACTCATTTTTCTTAATTTAGAAAAGAGTTGAGCTAACTTTAGAAGCGCTTGGTTACCGATGCACTGAATACATGGGCAGAGTTGTCGTATTCGCCTTCCAAAGAAAGTGCCGTTGCTCCAGAAGCTGGGTCACCTGCTGAAGTATAGTTGCCTTCATCAATCTTAACTTTGGAAGCAAACATATAGCCATAGGCTGCATCAACGGTCCAATCATTACCAAGCTCATACTTTGCTCCAACAGTTAACCAGTTACGGTCACCATCTGGAATTCGAGCAGTTCGGTAAGCATCTTTAACAGGAGTCTGATCAAAAGCATACCCTGCTTTCAAAGTTAACTGATCGCTGTACTTATAACTACCACCAACTGCAATAGACCAAGTATTTTTCCAGTTTTCTGGTACATAAGTAATCACCGATGGGTCACTAGGATCCGTACCGGAGATTGGACCTCCAGTTTCATCAGACTCAATCACCAGCTTGTCAAAGCGACTCCAACGGGTCCAGGTCGCACCAGCCATTACCGTCCAGCGATCATCCAGTTGATGAGTCACGCTGAGATCTAACTGTTCAGGCAAATTAATATTAAGCTTTGCTTTCTCGACGATTGTCGCTCCACCAAAAGCAGTACCTGTTCCGGTTGCATCCCCTTTAAGGTTCAGTTTGATACTAGAGCGGTAGCTGACCCCAAGAGATGTAGTCTCCACAGGCTGCCAGATAGCACCAATATTCCAGCCATAAGCCCAATCATCACCTTTTACAACAACAGCGCTATCAGGGGCAACCGGGCTAATAAAGCGGCTCAATTCACCTTCTGCATAGGTCGCAAAAACACCCAAACCAAAAGACAGTTGATCAGAAAATTTATAAGCAACAGTTGGCTGAAGGTTTATAACAGAAACATCTGTTTCATTGGCAAGATAGCGACCTGCCCAATCGTCACTATAGTCAGTAGAAGAGCCAAATGGAGCATACATACCAAAACCAAACGACAGTTGATCATCAATGGGCATAGAAAAATAGCCAAAAGGAATAACTGCCGTTTTCAGGAACTCATCATTTGTACTGTCAGTAGTTCCGAGTGCAGTAGTTCCAGTTCCCTTGAAGTCCCCTTTAGGAACAACAACCGCTCCACCTGCAGTCACCTGGCGCTCTTCCAGCAGCGCAATACCCGCAGGGTTAGACGCCATAATGGACGCATCTTCCGCATTGGAGCCCCGACCCGCATAAGCCGTACCCGCAGCAGCCGCTGAAGATTCATTCAGGGCAAAACCTGCAGCACCAGCCTGCATGGCCAATGTCAGTGTCGACAGGGCAAAGAGGGATTGATTTATTTTTTTCATAAGAACTTCCCTTCAGGCACATCTTGAGGTGCGTTTTTATTGTTGTGCGAAAACCGTGTGAATTTTCGTTAGCGGATATTAAAACATTTGTTTGAATTTGAAAAGCAGTGCGCGTTCTTAAGGAAACTTATAGACATTATGTGGCTGGGGGGCACTCTCAAGTAGCCAGGAGATCAGTTGATCACATAAGCTCTCAGGCAACACCCAAAGGACATAAAAGCGAACGGCCCCTAAGTAATAGCCAGATCTTCAAATTAAATCTGTTCGCCGATTGAGTGAAGGTTACCGAATAATACTTTTAAGATATCAATATCGGGTCGTGAAGGTTGAACTGATACAGCAATAAGAATGCGCTATAACGGTTAACAGCTTACTCAGGTACCATTTTCTATAGTGACATGCCATGAAAAGGACTTTTTCGTGAGCACACATAGCTTTAGAAATCACTAAAGTAACCGCCTGAGCAGTGATGATGCTTTTAGTTTTGCAATTACTGCAGGCATGCTCTCAATTCCTCAAACTCCCGATAGTCCTGCAAAAGCTCTTCACCGGCGTTAATATCACAAACAGCCACGATCTGGCAGCTATGCGAGTTTGCGTCCGGGTAGCTTAGAGTGACATTTGGGTCATTGGAGTGATTGCAGAATCGTATGTGATCATGAGCTAAGTGCCACTGCTGATCCTGACGACTGTGTGCACCATAATGAGAAATAAACTGCTGCTCTGCAGCATCAAGAGTAGAGAACTTCTCCTCAGAAATGATCAAATCGAGGTCAGCATTGCCCTGGTAAATAGTGGTACCAGCACTAACAGGCTCTGCAGTGAACAGCCCGTTCCCATGAACTGGACTTGGCTTAACCTGTACGTTTATATAGAACACAGTTTTTACTCATACTGGCTTACCCGGCTCTGAGCATTATAGACATGAAAGAATGACTGTGATTTGAGGAAAGTGTCTACCTGCAGTCTTTCCAGAAAAACAATAAAAAAAGACCGGAGCAAGCTCCGGCCAAAAAACTTTCATGAGATCATCACGAAAGCGTATTAACGAACCCCAAGCTTTTTCAGGGTTGAAGACGTGAAGTAAGAGAGCTCTTTTTCCTCACGGTTCACCACCATTGGCGGATGTGGGTTACGGATCTCATTAGCAAAGTACTCACGGGAAATCAGATCGTGGTGAATGGTTGAACGACGATCCATTCCCGGCATGTCGAACAGGTTAATGGAATTAACCATCGTCGTACGCCAGAGTTCATCACGGTTATCGTACTGATCCACAACAACCGGATTCCAGTGATCCTCGTCGATAAAGAGCACACGGGTCTTGTAGACGTTACGTTCACCCTCTTTCAGCTCAGCCTTGACCACCCAGACTCTATGCAGCTCATAGCGCATATACTTTGGATTCGGGTGCCCCTGGGTCAGCAGCTCATCCAGAGAGACACTGGGGTCTTCAAAGCGGTAGGCGTTGTAAGGAACGTACATTTCCTGCTTACCCAACAGTGTCCAGTTGTACTTGTCAGTGGCACCGTTAAAGCCATAGGACTCATCGGTGGTCCGCCAGTTACCCAGGCCTGCTGGAGAATCATACTTTACGGTTGGCGCACGACGTACACGACGAATACCTGGCGTATAACTCCATGCTGCACGTGGCTCAACACTCTGGTTTACAAACTCATGAACCAGAACAGTTTTACCCTTCTCCCTTGTTGGAGCCAGCGCCTGGATAATAGAAGCTGAACGGGGCAGGTTTTCTTTCTGGAATGTCTCAAAATCCAGTTCCGGATTAAAGTAAGGAGCTATTCGGGTAAAATGGCTGACACCTTCCAGACGGGAGCCATTTCGGTAAACGACAGCATCGGTAATACGGTAGTCAGAAAAGTATGGCCAGTTATTGAACGCCATATTCCATACTACTTCCAGTGGGCCTTCTGGAATCGGAAATGGAACACTGCCAAATGCATTGATGACGCCATTACCGTCTTCCGTCAGCTCAGCACGGGTCGCATTGGCCCGAACCTGCTGGATACTGAAGTCAGAGTACATGGCATCCCGGTGGGTCTTATAAACCGGCATTTTGAAGGTTTTTGGGTACGTCTTGAACAGCGCCTGCATACCCGGCGTCAGTTTATCCTTATGCTCACTCATGTTTTCCGCTGTAATCACGAACAGCGGCTTTTCATCAGCATAAGGGTCCGGATAGTAGTCACCGGGCTTATAACTGGCCGGTGGCTGGAAGTCCGGGTTCCAGGCCGGGATAGTCCCCTCGGCATTACCCGCCATCTCACCTCCGAAAGGCGTCAGATCCTTACCCAGACGGGCAGCTTCCTCTTCGCTTACCTTGGCGGATACAGAAGTGGCCATCAGGGTCATCCCTGCCATGGTCACAGCCAGTAAAGATTTTGTTATTTTCATTATTATCTCTCCAGGCAATTAGAAGGAGTACTTCAGGTTAACGGATACAAAGTCACGGTCAGTGTACTGGTTCTCTTCATAAGATCCGAAGTAGGCACTGTAGTTGATGCCCGCTTCCCACTGGGTCTTATAAATAAATTTGGTTCCTACACTGACACGGTCAGAGTTCTGGCCTTTGGTAAAACCACCAGCAGCCGAGTTGCCATTAATGTTGTGACTAAAGTTTACAGGCACCTCCAGATTGGTTCCGGGGAACACACTGTTGTATTTCAGGGTTACTGAACCTGCAATACCGGCACCGGATTCATCCATGGTCAGATCTGCATAGCCAGGAAGTTCGTTATTATTATTAATGCCACGAACTTCGTTGTAACCAAATTCACCAGAGAAGACGACATCATCGGCAATAGCTGATGCTCCGAAGGAGTGAATGACAGATAGCTGAGCTTGAACTGTATCAGCTATGCGGATAGCAGCTGAACTATTGTTATATCCAGCCGGATTAACAGCTGCATCTTTACGATAAGCAATTTCACCACCAACATTGGTATCACCAATAAGTGTACTGAAGCTGATGCCAATCAATTTAATATCTTCAACGAACTCAGAATGATACCCAGACGGCAAATAAGCAGGAGGGTTAGGCCCGGGGTTATTAAAGTCCAGAACTATCGAAGGATTTTTATCATGGTAATTGATATAGTAAAGCCCAAAGTCAGTACCATAACCCAGGTTTTCAGCATAATAGTTAACGGCGACCCCCCACTGCCCGGTACTTTTTGCATCGATATCCGGGTTATGGGTAGCAACATAAGGCCCTCCCAATGGAAGTGTCTGACCCGCCTTATCTAAAATATCACTGGCCCCAAAGTAGCTCCCACTCTCACTGATTTCATTCTTTGCCCATTCCCACTGAGAATACGCAGCAATGCTTAAACTGTCATTTACATCATACTGAGCAAATACCTGACCAACAGGTAACAGGATATCTTTGACCTCAACACCAGGAACTGTTGTTTTTGTGGCATCAGCAGGACTCATCGCAGAGCTGATTCCGGGAATGAAAAGACTTTCGCCCCAGCTAACTACCTGCTCACCAACCCGAACATTAAGTAACTGTCCCTTAATATCAAAGCTCCCATAAACAAAAGCATCCAGAATCCGGGCATCTGAGCCATGGGCATCTCTGACCTGTTTGCTAAAGCCGTCATGGTTACCGTAACCGTTATAAGTTAAAGGACTGTCATTATCAGTTTTCCCATAATAAGCCCCATCATAGAAAGCACTGCCGCGGATAAAGGCTCCGTAATTTTTATACTGAATATCCGCTTCACTTAGCACACTAAAGCGATTGTTGACCATCGCACCCTTTTTAAAGTTCCGATTACCATCATCATCAATTGGGTTAGCAAGTGCTTCCTGGTTTTGTTCACTCACCCGCCATCCGGCACTGTAACCGACGGTTGTATCCCAGTGAACGGTCACCTCATCAGCAGGCTCGAAAGAGAGTGCATAACTGTTCTGGACAGCACCGGCCGACACAGCGGCAGACACAGCCAACGCCAGGATCGACTTCCTTGGTCTTTTTATAACGCTATAGGCATCGGGTGCTCTCTCAATTTGATAACTGACTCATAGGTTAGCTTCAACCTTTCCAGTCATGAACTCAGACCAAAGTTGTTCCCAGCGCCCCTTACTCTGGATCAGTGCTCTTGTTGTCAAAAGCACTTCC
>NZ_LUKQ02000174.1 GCF_001647025.1 Endozoicomonas atrinae | reverse complement strand
CTGTAGTGATAAACTCTTCAACGGGCATGACTGAAACCTTCTTTTTTGCTTTTTACTGCTTTTAATAGCAGAAAGCAGGTTCAGTCATGTCTCCTTATGCAAACCTAAAAGTCGCACATGGCGTAATGAATACACGGCTTATTAAAACGCTCAAGCAGGTAAAGGAACTACTTCAGACAACGACGAGTTTAGAGCCAGGCTGGGAGTCAAAAGATGAGTGTTATCAATGGATTGAAACAACTCTCAGGCATTTCCGATACTGTAATCTGAACAAGTCAGAAAAAGGAATAATCAAGCAATATTTAATGATTGCTTCAGGCTATTCCAGAGCCCAGATTACCCGGTTGATCAAGGCGTACCTCACCCGAGGCTGCCTTAAGCGTAAACAGCGGACAATCAATGGGTTTAAGTCTCGGTATACCAAGGCGGATACTCGGCTTCTTGCAGAGACTGATCGGCTTCATGACGGGCTTAATGGCCCGACTATAAAGAAGATCTGTGAGCGGGCTTATCAGCGTGGTGACTGCCGTTATGAGCGATTGGCTGATATCTCGGTTTCACACCTCTACAACTTGCGCCAGTCAAAGGCATACCAAACCGTCCGTCAGTATAAAAACGTCACTCGACCTGTCAAACGCGCTATCGGAACTCGACGTAAACCGCAGCCTGATGGTCAGCCAGGTTTTATCAGGATTGATACTGTTCATCAGGGGGAACAGGATAAGGTCAAAGGGTTGTACCATATCAATGCAGTAGATGAGGTCACCCAGTTTCAGGTGGTCTGCTCGGTTGAACAAATCAATGAGACCTTTCTGATACCAGTGCTTGAAGAGATATTGGCTACCTTTCCCTTTAAATTAAAGGGTTTCCACTCAGATAATGGTTCTGAATACATCAACTACCGTGTAGCGGATTTACTGGACAGTCTTCATATAAAGTTCACAAAATCCAGGTCGCGCAAGACAAACGACAATGCACTTGTTGAATCGAAAAATGGTGCAATTGTCAGGAAGATGTTGGGCTATGCTCATATACCCCAACATCATGCTGCAGAAGTGAACGAGTTCAATAAAAACTACCTGACACCTTACATCAATTTTCACAGACCTTGCTTTTTCCCTGAGGTCATTACTGACGCAAAAGGAAAAGAGAGAAAGAAGTACCATTATGAAAATATGATGACACCTTATGAAAAGCTGAAATCGTTGCCTGATTGGGAACAATATTTGAAGGAAGGAACTCCGCCGCATGCACTTGAGTCAAAGGCTGAATCAATGAGCGATAACGAGGCGGCTGAACAACTCCAGTCCGCCAGAGAATCGCTATTTAAAACCATATTTGAACGAAAGGCCTGAAATCACTGGCTTATGCTCTTTTCAGGCTCATTTTAGGATTGGAAAATACTATTAATAGTATCGAAATTAAAAGCTTTGCATCCTTGTTATTTGAAATTTCTATATACCGAGATCCACATATTTTCAGCGGACCTTCAGCAACGATATTTTCCAGAAACGTTAATCAACGAGAGCCATGAGTTCAACACTGGGTTCATTCATTTTGCACCACCAGAAACCAACCCCATCAACCGCCCAAAAAACGAAGCATTCCTAACTGTCTCCACCGCCTCATCTGCAGGCGGCTCCTTCATCATCTCTACTAATTTCTGCCGAAAGGTAGCCACATCATCGGTTTCCTCCAAATAGTTCAGCAGCTGCTCCACCCGCTTGCCATACATGGTTTGGTATTTGGTACCCAAATACTCAGCAGCATCCACCAGTGACTGCATATCTGCCCGGTGATTGGCTCGTTTTTGAGTCAGTGTGGATATCTCAGAAAACTCCGGAGGCAGTTCTGGTGCACCTGCGCCCATGGGTGGTAACGGACTGGCTTCTTTCTTCTTCCAACCCTCGCCATAGGTTTCCCGGATATAGTCTTCGGTGGGTTCATAGCCGAGGGTACTGATCTTGTTGTCCCGTTCTGCCCTGGCCATCAGGTCTTCTTCTGGCTCGGTCTTTCGCCATACTCGGGGCGGGGTAGCGTTGGGAAAATTCCATTCGGTCAGCCAGGCAACTACTTGCTGGTTGAAGCTCTCACAAATCAGATCAGCATCGCTTTTAATTACCGCTTCCTGAACCTCTTGATGAACCTCCGCCTGGCTGCGACTGCTGCCATCATCTGTAGTCATGGTCTGGCTGAGAATCACCTTGCTGATCGCCTTGTCCATACGCTGACAAAGAGCGTCATAGTCGGCGGTGCCGGATCTGGCGGCTTCGATTAGTTCGATGACTACGTTGTCGGGAATCACCACGCCGCTGTCGCTTTGTATGGCATCCAGTGCCTGCAGGGCTTTCTCTCGCTCGATGGGGTCTTGCGCCTGCCCGGGGGGAAGTTTGGCCGCTGCAGTGGGCATGCCGAACTTTTCCAGAAATATCAGCCAGAACTTAATGCCGTTTCGCTTAAAAAAGGTCGGCCAGTAAAGGTAATGCGCCAGCCCCATGCCATAGGGGTTGTCGCTGTGGTCGGCACCAGCGCTGAATACCCAGAACTTTTTCTCTGGTAGCTTCATGCCGTTTGGATGCTGAATATTAATCAGTCTCAGATTGCCTTCCAGATCAAACTTAAAACGGCTGCGGTCTCTGACCTTAATATCGTCTATAACAATTCTGTTGCCGTCGTATGCCCACAGACACTCAGCTACTGAATAGCCGTAAAAGACGCCGAACAGCATCTTGTCAGTAATGTCATCAAAGTTGCGGCTATTTAATTGCTCTTTAATAAATTCCGCTGCGGCTTTGTCTTCACTGCTCTCGCTGGCCGGTTCCACGTCCCACTCAGATTGGGTCACGGCCAGTCTGCGTTGCTGAAAGCAGGGTTTCACCTGGTCGTCCCGTAGCAACTCGTCATAGAGTCGCATGTCCCGGCCTCGCTGCTGGAGGACACTGTCCGGGTTTTCCATCAGCATGTGGGTGTAGGCTTTACTCATCAGAATGCCGTGGTCGGCTTGGGCGATCTCACCCAGTGTTGGCTTGTCTGGCATCGTTTCGCTCCCTGCTAATAGCCTCTGAAGTCGTTATTTCCTCGGACACTGCCGTAGCCCTTGTTGCTCTGTATGCTCTGACCGTCGTCCATTGCCGCCATGCCCACTCGCTTCCTGCCGCTGGCAGCATGGTCAAAGCTGGCGCTGTTCTCATGGGCCCACTTTAAAAACTGGCTGGTGCTGTCCACCTGATCGTCGTGGGGGGCGAGGGGAAAGATGGTCATCTCTATTTCATAATCCAATGTCCACGGTGATACCTCGGGCAGGTAAACCATACCGGCTTCAAACAGGCTGGATACGGCGATCAATCGGTCTACCTTGTTAATGCCTTTGGTGTCGATGGGAATAACGGGAATTCTGACTTTGGTCTTTCCCATCCCGACGCCCTGTCGCAGCTCCTGTATCAAGCTCTGCCCGCTGCCCTTGTCCTCAATCAATACCCCTTGGGGTCGCCATGCCTCGTATAGGCTGGCTGCTGCCCGTTTCAGTGCCGGGTACTCCATGCGCTCCCTGAATACGTCCAACAAATACCAGCCGTGTCGGGTTTCGCCCCAGGTGGTGCAGACGCTCGGGTCGTTCACCTGTTCTGGTTTATAGGCGGTATCCCAACTTTGAATAACTCTTAAAAATTCCGAGGGCAGTACGTTGTAGCGTTTGAACCACTGCGCTTTAATGAGGCCGCCTTCCGGTGTGGCGTTCCAATCGCCCATGAGCCATGCCTGCACCAGCCACGGTGGGCCTGACTTTTTAAGGCGGGCTATGTAGCCGGGATCGCCATCCATCAGCAGACGGTTGTCTTCCAGTCTGCTTGGTATATAAATACGTTTTGCTTCGCTGGTATCGTCTTTTACTGGTTTCATACCAAATGGAGCAGGGTCAATGTATCGCTTTTTAATCCATTCGTGACCCGGGCCGCCGGGGTTTGCGCTCACGTTAAAACTGGAGGGGATGCCGTGAGGGTTTCGTAGGGTGGCGTTCAGTTTGTCGATGGGGTCCGGATTGGGAAAGTTGCCGCCTTCGTCGATGTAAACATCGGTGTAGCTGTGTCCCTGGTACTTGCCCGCATCAGCGTCACGCTCCAAGCTGCGGAGTCTTAAAATAGCCCCGTTGGGCATAACCCATGTGCTCTTTTGCGCTTTCCAGAGGGCGCCTAATGGCGTAAATATCTCCTGGCTTCGGCCTATCACCTCATCAAGCTCTGGCATACTGCGGCGGACGAACAACCCCTTACACTTGCCGCCATAAACCTGTGACCTCATCAGCCACTTGCCCAAAAATCCGTCGGTCTTGCCTCCGCCCCGAGCACCACCATAGAGAATGTCTTCAATAGGGCAGGTGAGCAGGGCGGTCTGTGGGCCGGGTTGGGGTGACCAGGTGACAGACACGCATGCCTCACGCTTTCTTCATGCGACTGAAAAAATCCTTCACCACACCTTTGGCTATTTTTTCGTGCCGGTTCGCCTCTTTTTTCCGCTGTTGGTAGTCGTGATACTTTGCAACGATCATATGGGCAAGCTCACCCATCATCTCGTTCATACTGTCTTCGTCCATCATGGGGTGCCTGGTAAACTGGCAGAACACCATGGTTTCTTCTTTCTCCTGATTACGATCTTCTGACAGATGTAATGCCCAGTTGTTTTTGTCATTCCTGGCCTGACTGACTGTCATGCTGTAAACCGGTTTCTTAGCCATGCTCTTTTCTCTCCTTAATCAGCCCCATGGTCATGCATCTTGCAACCAGCTGGATCGGTGTTTTGACATTAAAGGCTTGCTTGGCAGCCCTTAGTCGTATCTCAATACACTGATGAGTCACGCCTTCTTCAGCGGCGATTTGGCGTTGCGTCATACCTTCAGCCAGTTTCAAAATATTTCGGGCTGCCTGAGGTGTTATGCCCTGACAGGTCATGACAAAATGTTGGGTTTTAACGGTAATCATCCTTCGTCCTTGTTGGTTTGGTATTCCTCAAGCCACTGTTCTAAATCCATGGGTGAGGGCACCACCACGATGCCCTGGCTCGCCAGTTCTTCACCGTCAGGTGTCGTGTGGGCGATCTTCTTTGGAGCTTCAAAGCCGTAAATTTTGGCTCGCTGGTCAATGGCTTTCATAATCCTGTCCATTGCCTGCAAATCCCCTTTCAGTGCCAGCTTCATGGCTTCCCGGATAATCCAATCCAGCCGCTGCAAATCCAGGGTCTTGTTCAACTTGGCAAGCTGTCGGGTTTCTTCTTCGACTTCACCCAGAGCCTTGGTTACAGCGCGGTATGCCACACTCTTTGAAACGCTTAATTGGTCTGCAATTTGTTGAAAGGAAAGACCCAGGGTACGGAGCTCCAGTGCTTTGCGTTGCAGCTCTTTGTTTTTGATATGCTTTTTACTGGTTTCCATAGCCATGGCGTTCCACTCCTTATGCGTTCCAGTTTTCGAACTTATTTCCGGCTCGCTCGACGGGCGATTTTCTGCACTTTTCGCTTTTTCTTCCGCTGAGATTTTGGCGCTCGTTTTTTGGTCGGGTGCTTCCAATAATCAGCGGTCTCTTTCTGGAGGAGGGTGTTGTAGGTAAACGGGTTCATGCTCATGTCCTTATGCTTTTTGAACCTAATGTTGAGGTCTATTCCATTGTCGAGCGGTTGGTATGGGTTGGCCTAGATGTTGAATCTGGCTGAGGAACACGCACCCACTTTTGGCCATCCTGGGATTGTTCCGAGTGCTTTGTCTTAAAATGGGAATTTATATGGCTTGAATAAATTGAAACGTATTCACAAGAACGGCATTTGTATGGCTTCTCTCCAGTATGAAGTCGCATGTGCCTTGACCGATTACTACCGTCTGTAAATTCTTTCCCGCAACCTTCCCATTTACATTTAAAAACCTTTCTGTCTTTTAATGGCGCTGCTGCTTCACTGGACTGCTGGTACTGCTGGTACTGCTGGTACTGCTGGTACTGCTGGTACTGCTGGTACTGCTGGTACTGCTGGTACTGCTGGTCATAAGTCTGTGGAGTTTGACCATAAAATCCAGCAAAGGAATAAAATTCGAAGGGGTGACGTGCTGCCTGACCTGATCCTGAAGGCATTGGACTCTGCCTACCAGCAACCAGGTTTTCTGGTGTGGTTACTTGGCACTTTCTCTCGCTGCGGTCTGAAGTAACGGGACTCTCATTACTTGCTCCCCCTTTTTCTTGAAGGACTGTAGTCGCTTGTGAAGTTGTTACATCTCTGAAAAATGACGTTGAGCTTTGATTTGCTCGATCTATAACAGCCTGTTTCCTTAAATCGAGAGGCTTATCTTCAGTGTTTGAAACTGCACTACTTGCATTGAAATCTGTTAAATTCATGTGTTTATCACCTTTTACGATTGATAGTTCAATTTCGACAAATTTGTAGTTGTATGGTTCCCCCCCCCCCAATAGTTCGTTAGTCCCATATCTAAGTACCCTATTCATCACCCGTCCTCCTGCTTTTCTTCGATAAGGGTCTGCAGAGGTTTGCCCGTCTGCTGGTGGGTGATCTCTACCTCTGGGAATTTGCGTCTGAATCGTTCCAGTGCTACGTCGCAATACTTGGGAGCCAGCTCCATTGAATGCATCCATCGTCCACTGTTCTGGGCGGCGATCAGGCTGGTGCCGGAACCGTTAAACGGCTCATAGCAGCTTTCGCCTTCATGGGTGTAGGCTTCCATCAGGTGCTGTGGCAAGGTGACCGGGAAGACGGCCGGATGGTCTATGCCATCACCGATGCTGCCTTTCTGTCTCATGAGGCGGATAACGCTGTCGGGGATTTTGTAGTCCTGTATGGGCTGCCCTGAATGCGTCCAGCCGCCTACCTCGCCATCGTTACTGCGAATACCCCCGGCATCGTTCTGGTGGCTGACCTCTCCGGCTCCCTCGCAGGGCACGATCTTGTTGGGTTTGCGCTTCTCTTTGTTGAAGTGAAAAATTAACTCAAAGGCGGGAGCCAGTCGGCCTGCCCAATCGCCGGGCATACCGGGGCCTTGATCCCATACGTAAAGACCAAACCGTCGCCAGCCGTCGATCCGCATGAACTCCAGCCAGCTGTACCAGTAGGGTTGCCACTCGTTTTTGTGGTGTATCAATCCGAGGTTCACTAACACCTGGCCGCTTTTGTGCATGGCGCTGCCCATGGTGCTTGCTCCAAATACGCCGGTCATCAATTTGTCCCAGTCCGTAATGCCATCAGTGGTGTAGTCCCGTTGGTTGCCATAGGGCGGGCTGGTAAAACAAAGGCGAGCCTCTCGGCCGTCCATCAGTTGCTTCACGTGGTCGGGGTTGGTGCTGTCGCCGCACATGAGCCGGTGGTCACCGATCTGCCAAACGTCACCCTTTTGGCTAACGGCGGGCGCTCCCTGGATAGCGTCTTCCGGTGCTGGCTCGCTGGTGGGGTCGTGGTCTTCAGGGGCGGTGGGTGGCTCTAAATCGTCCAACATGGCCAGTAGGGCGTCGTTGTCGGTTTCTACCTGCCCTAATAACTGTTGAAGTGTGTCGCCGTCGGTCTCTGCCAGGGCGCTGATGGGGTCAAGGGTAGCGAGGGCGAGCTTTTCTTCTGCTTCGCTTAAATCCACGTAAATAACGGGCACCTCCTTGGCTTTGTGCTTTCTGGCCAGCTCCACTCGCAGGTGTCCGTCTATGAGTCGCCCGGTGCGCTGGTTGACGATCACTTGCTGAATCCATCCAAGGTCGTCTAATACGCCTTCCATTGCCGCTTGCTGTGACTGTGGGTGTCTGCGCCAGTTATCTGGGTTCATCATCAGCTTTTCTGGGCTTTCCATGCCGCTGCCGGTGATGCGTTGCTTCCATGCCATGCTGGTTATCCTTTGAATGCTTTGCCGTTCTGGTGTTTTGCCTGTTGCCCGGTGAATGCCTGCCACCGCCGGATAATCACGTCGCAGTAGGCTGGATCAATTTCCATCAACCGGGCTTGCCTTCTCAACTTCTCGCAGGCGATAAGGGTGCTGCCGGAGCCGCCGCATAAATCCAGCACTGTGTTCTGTCGGGTACTGCTGTTGCGGATCATGTGAACAATCAAGTTGACCGGCTTCATGGTGGGACGCTCTGCCGAGCGAGAGGGTTTGTCTTCCTTGATCACGCTGGTGTTCAGCTGATTGCGAAGCTGCCGGCAGTAGTTGACCAAGGACGACTTATCCATGTTCTTGAAGTCGGGTTCTTCATCGAAGACTGTGGACTTGTTGAATTCGCCGTACCACTGGTGAGCAGCGCCTGGCTTCCAGCCGTAAAGGATCGGTTCGTGCTGCCAGTTGTAATCCTGCCTGCCCAGCGTGAAGGTATTCTTGACCCAGACAATGCATTGTTTGAGCAGAAAGCCACCTTCCACCAGAGCGCTGCGGAAGTTGATCCCCTCACTGTCAGCATGAGCTACGTAGATAGGGCCACCCGGTTTTGTCCACAAGCAGGCGACTGTGAATAAGTCATGGAGAAATGATCTGAACTGGGTATCACCCATTTTGTCGTTTTGAATTGTTAACTGTGCGGCAGTGCCCCCTTGGTAATCCACGTTATAGGGTGGGTCGGTCCATACCATGTCCATCTGTTGGGCTTGAACCAGCTGCTCTACCTGCTGCGGGTCGGTACTGTCGCCGCACATGAGCCGGTGGGCTCCCAGAATCCAGATATCACCGGGCTTGCTGTGGGTCTTCTTCTGGGGATCCGGACAAGCGTCGTCATCGATCAATCCGTCTTCGGCTTCGTCCAGCAACTCTCCGGAGGCGAGGCTTTCCAGTAGGCCGTTCAGGTCATCGCTCTGTACCTCCAATCCTTCCAGCAAGCTGTCCAGCATGGCCTGGTCAGTCTCTGCCATCGCCGACAAGGGATCGATGGTGGCCAGTGCCAGTTTTTCTTCTGCCTCGGTCAGGTCGACGTAAATCACCGGCACTTCGGTTTCGCCTTCCCGCATGGAAAGCTCCACCCTGAGGTGGCCATCCACCAGATGCCCGGTTCTCTGGTTCACAATCACCTGCTGAATCCAGCCGATCTCATCCAGGGCTCCCTTGAGAGCATCCTGCTGGCTCTTTGGGTGAATGCGCCAGTTCTGCGGGTTGGCCAGTAACTGCTCGGGGTTCTCTTTGCCCTGGCCGACAATCCTGTCCTGCCATTTGCTCATGATTCGTCCCTGTTGCCGGTGGATAAGCCCAATGCTTTCAGGCGGTTCAGGTACTGCCGCCGCCCGCCCTGTGGATTAATTCCCTGTTGCACCATGACCTGTTGATGGATCTGGTCGTTATGGCGCACGCTTTTCTCGAATGGGGTCAGCTCCACGTTCTGGTGTTCGATGGCTTCCACGGGCTGCTCGCTGCCGGTGATGAACATCCGCATGACCACTCGCTGGTATTCCTTCTCAAACCGCTTTTTCATGGTGCGCTGCTCATCCGGACTGGTGGCGTTGCGAATGTCGAACCACTTGGTATATTGGCCTGCGATAAATACTGCCCGGTGCGACCAGCTGTGCTGCAGGTGCTCATGGCTGTGGTTCTGCACTTCCAGCCAGGCGTCGTGTAAGTCTGGCATCCCGAAGTCTTCCGGCTTTGGCTTGCACAGGTTGATCACTGCAGCGATGTTCGGGAACTTCCAGGCCTGCGGGTCGTCGGTCATGGCTCTGCGCAACTTTTGAAAACCGGCGTCCATTTGGGGGCGGTTCAGGTCAGCGATGTCCTGTCCCCACTCCTGATAGGCTTCATGCAGGGCTCTGTCGTTCGGGTATTGAACCTTGAAGGCTGAACCGTAAATCCGACCGAGCCGGTTGAAGAAATACCCAATTTTTTTCTCCTGCAACGTCGGGCTGTCATGACTTTTCCCAGAGTTCGTCAAGTGTGCCGGTGAGGTCTCTGTCGAGGAAGGTGAGCCCGTTCTTGCCACGCTGGTGGTTTTCTCGGTTCGCATCCATGCTCTCCTGGTTCATAGCGTTGTGGATAAATCGGTCGATCTGGTCAGCGTTTTTGAAAATCACATGCAAGCCGTCGTACCGCTGGCCACGGTCGTTGTCGCCCATGTTGTGGGGTGTGTAGCTGCAGCCGAGGATGGCGGTCTTCAGGTCGTTGACGGCATAGCCGGTTTTCAGGGCGTTGCGGATCAGCTTCCGACGTTTCTCGTCCAGCCTGGCGTTGGGGTGATCCATGATGGTCTGCCAATACTGGAAAATGTCATCGATGGCTCTGGCCTGTTTTTGCTGGCTGCTTGCCCTGGCTTTTGGATCGGTTTTTTCTGGCAGCGACTCACCGGATAAAATCACTTCACCGGTCTGCTCGTCTTCGTCGGGTCGAGTGTCAACTCGACAAGGGTCTTTTAAGACTTGTTCCTTTCCTTGTTCCTTTCCCTTCCCTTCCTTTCCTTTCCCTATGGAACGTGTAACTGTCGCGTGGTCTACGTGTGATCGACACGTCAGGGGCTCTATTATTGCTGAGTCCGGGGCATCTGGAGCCGGTAGGAAACTCTCTTTTTCTTTATTGTTGATATGTTGGTGTTTTTTGAAGCTGGGAATGTACCCAAAAAACTCCGTTCTACCGTCTTTCTGGTGGCTGTATTTTTTAATGAATCCACGTGTGTTTAACGTGTGAAGCACGCGTTCCATATCAATATCATCAAATGGAAGGCAGGCGACTTTTAATGATCTCGGCTTCCACTTAAATCGTCCTTCTCTATCACACTCGGTCAGTAAAGCGATGAATGCCGTTCTGACAGGAAGCCCTGTTTCTTTGTAGGCATCGTATAAATCTTCGTTTCTGAATAACTCCGGTTTGACTGTTCGTATTCGTCCCATGGTTTTGCCTTGGTATTTATTGCTTGAAGGTTCGGGAGGCGGCCTTTTACCTCCCGGCTTTGGTGAGGCAGTTTGTCCTCTGCCAACGCTCACCAGCATTTTTTTTTGGGAAAGGAGTTGCTGGCACGTCTGCGGATGTTATTAGCGCCACCGTCCGCTGGGCTGTGCAAGACTCAGCGTTGTCGGTTCTGTGCCGCCTGGATCAGGTACGGTGCCACGTTCTTGATGGCTCGCTCACCGAATAGAAAACCAAGGACTAATAAGTTGATCACGATCAGGGCGGACTGCTGCTGCTCGGAAAGTTGCCACTGGGTGAACCACTGGTAATCCAGGTATAGAGTGAAAAAGCCCCATATCGGGCGCTGGCAGCCTCGGGCAAATAGAATCAGATGGCCGATGATGGGCAGGGTCTTGAGGTCGTTGGCGGTGCCTTCCAGCTGGCTGATGCGTTCGGTCAGGGTCTGCTCTGCCTTAATCAGTGCCATGTCGGCCTGATGGCGTTTCTCCTGCTCTAACCGCTGGAGCTCCATGTAGATTTTGCCCTTTTGCTCCAGGGTCATATCGGGTGGAAAGTAGGTTTTTACGGCGTCGAATAATGTGTCAGCTAATCCGCCGGTTAAGGTGTTGACCAGGGTGGTGGCAATTTTGTTGAAGCTCATAAGCGTTCCTTGCTTTTGCTTGCTGGTTTCAGTGGATAATCCGGTGGGGTACGCCTTCTTTTTCCCAGGTGATGCCGGTATCAATGAGCCAGTCACTGTAAGGCTGGCATCCGAGTTCGTGATGGATCAGGGCTTTTATTAATGGGTTCAGTAATGGGCTGATGCCCATGGGCAGGCGCTGTTTCTCGGTCAGGCCGATGCGCTGGCAAACGCTTCTGACATAGGCGTCGGTGTCGTTTTCATTCGGCGGTGCCCAGCGGTGAACGATCTCCCGCAGGGTTCGCAGCTGGTGCTTGTGGTAGTAGGTCATCAGGG
>NZ_LUKQ02000173.1 GCF_001647025.1 Endozoicomonas atrinae | reverse complement strand
TGTGGACTGCGTTTGATAAGAATTCCTACCCATAAAAGCCTCCTGCTACAACTACAAACCCCTTACAATTGCAGTGTAGCAGTAGGATTTTACTTTTTCATGTACCACCAATTAGCGTAGCGGCTAGCTGTATGGCCCCTTATTCATTAATCGGCAAGGTTTGGGCGAAGCCAGCGTTCAGCTTCTTCTGAAGACCAGCCTTTACGCTCGGCGTAAGCCTCCAGCTGATCTTTATCGATTTTACCCAGGCCAAAATATTTTGCTTCCGGGTGTGAGAAATACCAGCCACTGACACTGGCCGCAGGCATCATGGCAAAGTGTTCAGTGAGTGATACGCCTGCATGTTCTTCACCGTTCAGCAGCCTAAATAATGTGGCTTTCTCTGTATGGTCCGGGCAGGCAGGGTAGCCGGGTGCAGGACGAATGCCGGCGTATTTCTCTTTGATCAACTCTTCATTGCTGAACTGCTCATTGGATGCATAGCCCCAGTACTCTTTTCGTACTTTTTCATGCATGCACTCAGCGAACGCTTCAGCAAGGCGGTCTGCCAATGCTTTCACCATGATGCTGTTGTAGTCATCACCGGCTTGCTCATATTCTCTGGCAAGTTCGTCTGCACCAATACCTGCCGTTACCACAAACCCGCCTACATAGTCTGGTAAACCGGTTGATTCTGGTGCCACAAAGTCAGACAGGCTGTAATTGGGCTTGTCCTCCGGTTTGGGTGCCTGCTGGCGGAGATGGTGCAGTGTTGTTCTGACATCACTTCTTGTTTCATCACCGTAAATGGCCAGATCGTCCTGATTGACCTGGTTGGCGGGCCAGAAGCCAATGGCTGCCCTGGCACTGATCAGCTGTTCGCTGATCAGCTTATCCAGCATCTGGCGTGCATCGTGATAAAGGCTGGTGGCTGCTTCACCGACCACTTCATCTTCAAGAATGGCCGGGAACTTACCGGCCAGATCCCAGGTGATAAAGAACGGCGTCCAGTCGATGTAATTGACCAGTTCATCCAGTGGGAAGTCATCAAACACCTTAACGCCGGTAAATGCCGGGACCGGTGGCTGGTAACGTGACCAGTCCGGCTTGAAGGCATTATCCAGTGCTTCCGGGTAGGTGAGGAGTGCCCGTTTGTTACCGCGTTTCTCATGACGGACACGGATTTTTTCATACTCGGCACGGGTTTCTTCAATCAGGGCTGGCTTTAATGAATCGCTCATCAACCGTGTTGATATCCCTACACTGCGGGATGCATCGGTAACATAGATGGCGATATCATCCTGGAACTGTGGCTCAATTTTGACGGCGGTATGGGCTCGAGATGTAGTCGCACCACCAATCATCAGTGGCAGTTTGATGCCCTGGCGCTGCATCTCACTGGCCACATGAACCATTTCATCCAGTGATGGGGTGATCAGACCACTGAGCCCGATGATATCAACGTCTTCTTCTACCGCGGTTTTCAAAATGGTGTCACAGGGCACCATGACCCCAAGGTCAATAACCTCAAAGTTGTTACAGGCGAGCACGACGCCGACAATGTTTTTACCAATGTCGTGTACATCACCTTTTACCGTCGCCAGCAGAATCTTGCCATTGGATCGGGCAGAGGCCCCTTTCTCCTCTTCAATAAAGGGCACGAGGTGAGCGACCGCCTGTTTCATGACCCGGGCACTTTTCACCACCTGGGGCAGGAACATCTTGCCAGCACCAAACAGATCACCCACCACGTTCATGCCATCCATCAGTGGGCCTTCAATCACCTCAATAGGGCGGGTGGCTTCCAGTCTTGCCGCTTCAGTATCTTCAACAATCCAGGTGGTAATGCCTTTGACCAGTGCATGCTCCAGTCGTTTGTTAACGGGCCATTCCCGCCAGGCCAGATCTTCCTCTTTTTTGCCTGAGGAACCCCCTTCGCGGTATTGATCCGCAATGGCCAGGAGCCCTTCAGTCGCATGCTCTGAACGGTTGAGAATAACGTCTTCAACCTTGTCTTTCAGCTCTCTGGGAATTTCTTCATAGATCTCCAGCTGGCCGGCATTCACAATGCCCATGGTCAGTCCGGCCTTGATGGCATGGTAAAGAAAGACCGCATGAATGGCTTCCCGAACCGGGTTGTTACCCCGGAAAGAGAAGGAGACATTACTAACCCCACCTGAACTCATGGCATGGGGCAGATTTTCTCGAATGTATTGAACCGCATTGATGAAGTCGACCGCGTAGTTATTGTGCTCATCAATACCGGTGGCTACTGCAAAAATATTGGGGTCAAAAATAATGTCCTGGGGTGGGAAACCGATTTCATTGACGAGAATGTCGTACGATCGCTGACAAATTTCTATTTTCCTGGCCTCGGTATCCGCCTGACCCTGTTCATCAAAGGCCATAACAACCACAGCGGCACCATAATTGCGGCAGAGGCGAGCCTGCTTTCGGAAAATGTCTTCGCCTTCTTTCAGACTGATGGAGTTCACAATGCCCTTGCCCTGAATGCACTGCAACCCTGCTTCGATGACATCCCACTTGGAGGAATCCACCATTACCGGAACCCTGGAGATGTCCGGCTCGGAGGCTACCAGGTTAAGGAATGTGGTCATGGCGCTTCTGGCATCCAGCATCCCTTCGTCCATGTTGATGTCGATAATCTGTGCGCCGTTTTCTACCTGGTCACGGGCTACGTCCAGGGCAGTGTCGTAATCCTCTTCGATAATCAGCCGTTTGAAACGGGCAGAACCGGTTACGTTACAGCGTTCACCCACATTGACGAACAGAGAGTCTCGATCAATGTTAAATGGTTCCAGGCCACTTAAACGACAGGCCACCGGAATTTCGGGAATGGCACGACGGGGAATGTCAGCAACCTTCTCAGCAATGGCTTTAATGTGCGCCGGTGAGGTACCACAGCAGCCGCCAATAATATTGACCAGGCCGGAATGGGCAAACTCGGCGACAATCTCCGCCATCTCATCCGGACTCTGATCATATTCACCAAAAGCGTTGGGCAGACCGGCGTTAGGGTGAGCACTGATCCAGGTGCCTGCGCAGTTTGACAGTTCTTCAAGATAGGGGCGTAACTCACTGGCACCTAAAGCACAATTCAATCCTACGGATATTGGCTGGGCATGTTCTACTGAGTTCCAGAACGCTTCCGTCGTTTGACCGGATAGGGTTCGACCGGAGGCATCAGTTATGGTGCCGGAGATCATGATCGGCAATGAAAAGCCCAACTGCTCAAACAGGTCACGAACCGCATAGATGGCGGCTTTGGCGTTCAATGTATCAAAAATGGTTTCAATCAGCAGGATATCTGCGCCGCCCTCAATCAATGCTATTGCGGCCTTCTGATAAGCGGTCACCAGTTCATTGAAGCTGGTGTTTCTATAGCCGGGATTGTTGACATCAGGGGAAATGGAAGCAGTTCTATTGGTTGGACCAAGAACACCTGCTACAAAACGTGGCTTATCCGGGTTAGCCCGTGTGAACTCATCAGCGACTTCGCGGGCAAGACGTGCGGCTTCACGATTAATCTCCGGGACCAGATCTTCCATCTGGTAATCCGCCATGGCGATGGTGGTGGCATTAAACGTATTGGTTTCGAGGATATCTGCTCCGGCTTCAAGATACTCCCGGTGGATCTGTTGAATAATATCGGGCTGTGTCAGTACCAGAAGGTCATTGTTGCCTTTTACATCACAGGAGTGGTTTACAAAGCGATCACCACGATAATCAGCTTCTCCCAGCTTATAGCCCTGTATCATGGTACCCATGGCACCATCAAGAATCAGAATTCGTTTTTCCAGCAGTTGTTGCAGGTTAGAAAGGGCTTTTTTTTGATGTGGTGTAGCTTGCAGCATGGATAGCAGACCAGTATTTATTCGTTCTGGTCGGCAATGGTATCAGAAAGGCAGGGGTTTGTACCTAGAAAGCCAGAACCCTCGTTCTGGCTTTTTGGAAGGATCAGGCAATGCAGATTCAGGTGATTATTTGTTGATGGATACCTGCTCAATAGCAACCCCATTTTCCCGGCAGAACTGCGACAATTCTTCCTGAGGGTTACGATCGTACTGAATGTCGTAAACGATGCGCTGGATACCGGCGGCTAACAGATTCTTGGTGCATTGATCACAGGGGCTGTGGGTCACATAAGCGGTTGCACCTTCGATGGGGGTACCTAACCTTGCTGCCCAGATGACTGCATTGAGTTCAGCATGAATCTCGTGTCGGAGCGACCAGGGGTGGTGCTCTTCGTAGTCGGCCTCATTGCAGTTGATATAGCCAGAAGGCGTGCCATTAACGCCAGTGGAGAGAACTCGTCCGTCCTTGACCAGCAGGCAGCCCACCTGAAGGCGCACACACTTTGATAATTTGGCCAGAGAGTGGGCCATCTCCATGTAAACGGTATCGCTCATAAATATCAGGTACCTGAAACAGTCTGAAAAAGCGGGTATGGAGATTCATACCCGTTTCGATAGTAACAGATTCAGGCGACCTGTGGAGTAGCTTCTGAGACATCCCTGTTGTTCATCAGACAGAAACCGGAGATAGCAACAGCAACCAAGGTAATGGCGGACAGCGACAGAGTACCGGCTTCCGGCAGGAAGCCGATCAACGCACTGATCAGCGTGGCCAACAGCATCTCAATAAAGAAGATCAGGCCTGCAGCAGTCCCCATATTCTCTTTCATATGTTCAGTGGCTCTGGCCTGACAAAGTGGCATAAACAGACCAAGACCCAACTCATAAATGGCGATACCTGCAACATAGCCGGTAATGGATTCACCATCGGTCAGCAGATCGCTTCCCAGGGAAACCATGGCACCGATAATCAGCAGGCTGCCAGCGACCATCGTGCTCTGGCTTCGGCTCATGTTGGCTGTCAGTTTAGGACCCATTGATGCACTGAGCAGGTAGCTGGCAATCGCGACTGCAAAAAGATAACCATAGGTTGCTGGAGAGATGCCCAATTGGCCAATAAGAACAAAAGAGCCTCCGGCCACAAATACAAAGGCACCAGCAAATGCCGCGCCAGCAGCAATGGTAAAGCGCAGATAGCGTGAATCAGTCAGTACCGCTTTATAACCTGCCACCACAGAGCTTGCGGGTGCAGATTCCGATGTTTTTTCCTGCTTTTTCTCGGGCAGAAGTGTCAGTGCCAGCATGGCAATGACGGCCATTGCTGCCATCACGTAAAAGCTGTACTCCCAGCCGGCATACTCCTGCAGATATCCACCGGCAATAGGCGCTGCCATGGGGGCAATGGTGAGACAGCCGCCAATATAGGCCAGCATTTTTACTTCCATCTGGTCACGGTAATAGTCCCGGGCCATCATTCGGGCAACGGCCGTTCCGAAGCAGCCAAAAACTGCCTGGGCAAAGCGGGCAGCAATAAAGAGATAAATGCTATCGGTCAGTAACGTTACTGCGGTGGCAGCGAGATAAAGAGAATACCCCATGACCAGGGTTTTTTTACGTCCCAGACGGTCTGCCAATGGACCGACAATCAGCATGGACAGGGAAAAGCCCAGCATGAATAAGCCAACACTCCACTGAGCGATAGCGGAGGTCGTTCCAAAAAACGCGGTGATTGCTGGTAGTGAGGGGGTGAATATATCAATGGACACAGGTCCTACCACCGCAAACAGGGTCAGGATGATCAGAACAAAAGCGGGGTGCTTTTCAGGAGTCAAGTGTCGCATAGTTGTCCGCTGGTTAATTGAAAAGGAGGCGGAGAATGCGACAGGTACGATTTATGAACAATCCGTGTTTATGCCAATTATTAGCATGTAGATGTCTATTTATATTGCGAACAGCAATTATATAAGGAGGCGTTGTTATGCGTTCAGTTAATCTCAATCATCGATGATAGAAGTTAATGTAATGCTTATATGTGTTACTATAGTACCTTTATAGGCTGTCGAACATTTCCACTCATGGCTCGACAGGCTCCTGGATCATTCATGGAGCAAGTAACTTGAGTTTTTTGAAATCAACATTACGTTTCTTTCACCATCAGTTTATCAAGCTGAGTTGGCTGGCTTTGCTGATGGTCTTGCTGGGGCACTTCATTTTATCCTGGGCACTGATGTGGTTGGCCAGTGAATCTGCGCTTCTCCCGTTTGATCAGTGGTTCTATTTTTATGTCACAACATCAACCACCGTTGGCTATGGTGATCTAAGCCCGGGCAGTGCGCTTGGGCGGGTTCTGGCTGCACTGTTTATTCTTCCCGGTGGTGTGGTTTTTCTTGCAGCGGTTCTCGGGAAATTGTCATCTTTTTTTATTACGGTATGGAGAAGGGGAATGCAGGGCAGGGGTGACTACTCAGGGTTGGAAAATCATATTGTGATTTTTGGCTGGAACCGTAACCACACACCCAAAATGGTGGAGTTGATTTTTGGGGACAGTCGTCGTGAAAATCGCAAGGTATTACTGTGTACCAGCCAGGAGATGGAGAATCCATTTCCCGAGCGGGTGTTATTTGTTCGTGGTGAAAGCCTGACCGATCAGTCTTTTATCCAGCGAACCGCTATTGCCTCTGCGGCCAGAGTGATTGTGTTCCGAGACTCTGATGATCAGACTCTGGCAACCTGTCTGAGCATTGCCGCCACAAAAACAAAAGCCCATATCGTTGCCTGGTTTGAAAATCAGCAGATGGTGGATCTGCTTCAGTCTCACTGCCCGCAAATAGAGTGTCACAGTAATATCTCCATGGAGCTGCTGGTTCGCTCTGCCCAGGATCCGGGCTCTTCACGCGTTCAACAGCAACTGTTATCAACGTTGATTGGGCCAACACAGTACAGTGTCCATGTGCCCGAAGATTTCGCTGGCACTACTTTTGGTCGCCTACTGGAGTTTTTTAAAGTTCAACATGAGGCAATCGCCCTCGGAGTGGCCGGGTCTGCGACCGGAAATGATCTTAGGCTGAACCCGCCCAGCAATGACCGGGTAGAAGCGGGGCAGGTCGTTTATTACATGTCCGCCCAGCGAATTCATGGGAATGAAATCCAGTGGGATCAGCTGTAACTGACCGATAATTCATCTGCAGGGCCAGTCACTATCAGTGATTGGCATGAACCATTTCTCTATTGATTATTCATCGTCACTGCAATCAAACCTAGTGGCGTTACCAACGGATTGATTCCCTCCCTTTACCGACCCTTTCAACAGATAAAAACGAAATCTGTCCTATACTGCTGCAGTAGTAGAAGAAGTTCACGCTGTTCGATAATTACTGTGGCTAGTTCAAGTTCGCTGGTTTATTTGAAGTTTCAGATGTTAGCCAGTACTTTGCCGGAAGCCATGGTTTTGTATTTACTTGAGGATACAGGTCGTGAGTGATCCCTCCACTGACCGTCGCCGGGAGTACAAAGCTCTGGCATTGGTCATCATTGTGCTCTTTCCTCTGTTAACGGTCATGTTGATCAGTAGCTATGGATTTCTGGTCTGGTTCTCCCAGTTGCTTCTTGGCCCTCCGGGCCACGGGTAATCGTTGCTCGTCAATTCCACGTATCTTGCAAATCTCCAGCCGAGGGGCATTGGGGGTGCTGGCAAACGTTGTCTCATGAATCTACGTCGGGACTGATTGTTTCCCAGAGTGAGAGTCTGGTCAGCGTTCCTGAAACAAAAAGGCGATGGATGTATGGCTTTCGGAATAATTGAAAAAGTTATCAGGCCGTTATTATCGCTATGGCAGACATTATCAAAACCCGCTCAATACCTGAGCCTGGGAACGATTGCCATAGTTTCGTTTGTGATGGGGATTATCTTCTGGGGTGGCTTTAACACGGCACTTGAGGCGACCAATACGGAAGCCTTCTGTATTTCCTGTCATAGCATGCGGGACACCGTTTATCCGGAGTTACAGGGAACGGTTCACTGGAGTAATCACTCAGGGGTTCGTGCTACCTGTCCCGACTGCCATGTGCCTCATAACTGGACCCATAAGATTGCCCGGAAAATGCAGGCATCCAAAGAAGTGTGGGGTGCTATTTTCGGTACGATTGATACTCCGGAAAAATTCGAAGCCAAGCGGCTTGAACTGGCATCCCGGGAGTGGGCCAGGCTCTCCGCAAACAAGTCGCTGGAGTGTAAGAACTGCCATAGCTACAACAGCATGAAGTGGGAAGATATGTCGCCTCTCGCGGCAAAGCAGATGAAGGCTGCTGCCGAGAGAGATCAAAGCTGCATCGATTGTCATAAGGGGATTGCTCATCACCTGCCGTCTACCGATGGGCGGACGCACCAGTTGCTGACTGCAGTGAATATTTCAGTACCTGAGGTTGGCAAAAACTATTATGTCGTCCTCCAGAAACCCTTGTTCATGAGTGCAACCAGCAAAGAAGAGGCTGGAATGTTGAACATTGCCACAGAAATTTCGGTGACGGATAAGAGTGACGGCCGCGTTAAGTTCCGCCTCGAAGGCTGGCGCAAGAGAATTGGTGCAGGTCGGATTATCAATGAAGACTTTGGCATCAATATTAAAGAGGCTGAGTTGAGCAAAGAGGCTGCTCAATCGGATGCGGTGGTTAAGGCTCTCGAAGAAAAAGTGGATGATGTGACCGGGTTGCCCTGGCAGAAAGTCACGGTAGATATGTGGACCGATGATAGTGAGTTGACGGATAACGTCACCGGAATGTGGGATTTTGCCAGCAATACCTATCGGGAGGCGTGCAGTCAGTGCCACAGCCAGCCTGAGGTCGCCCATTTTGATGCCAACACCTGGCCAGGCATGTTCAATGGCATGATCGCCTTTGTGAACATGGATGATGATACCCAGAATCTGGTGTTGAAGTACCTGCAGCTGCATTCGTCCACTTATGCAGGCGGACACGCTCAGCACGGTGATCAGCCGGAAGAGAATGCACCTGAAGCCACACCGCCACTGGCAAAACGACAGTAGTCGAACCTGAACGAGGAGTAGTTGTTTATGACCATTAAGCGCCGTCGTTTTCTTCAGGGGATGCTGGCTGGCTCATCGGCAGGGATGTTGCCCTTTTCAATGATAAGAGCCGCGGGCAACGAAGATGAAAATGATGGTGTTATGGATGATGGCTGGCGGGTAACCGGCTCTCATTTTGGGGCATTCAAAGCCTACCGTGCCAATGGTGTTGTTAAAGAAGTCCGTCCCTTCGAGCTCGACAGAAACCCTACTGAGATGTTGAAAGGCATTCAGGGCTCCATCTACAGCTCGTCACGGATCCGGTATCCGATGGTACGACTGGACTTCCTGAAGAATGGTTATAAATCGGATCGTTCAACGCTGGGTGATAACCGCTATGTTCGTGTGACCTGGCAGGAAGCCTATAACCTGTTAATTCGTGAGTTGAACCGTGTACAGACCATGTATGGCCCCTGGGCGTTATACGCAGGGCAGACCGGCTGGCGGGCAACGGGGCAGTTTCATTCCTGTACCAATCATATGCAGAGGGCCATCGCGCTGCATGGGAACTACGTTCGAAAAATAGGGGATTACTCCACAGGGGCCGCTCAGGTTATTTTACCTTATGTGATTGGTTCAACCGAGGTCTACTCTCAGGGCACCTCCTGGAGTCTGATTCTTGAAAACACCGACACACTGGTTCTCTGGGCTAATGACCCGCTGAAAAATCTGCAGGTAGGCTGGAACTGTGAAACCCACAGTGGTATCGGATACCTTAAGCAGTTGAAGGCCAAGGTTCAGGAGAAAAAAATCCGCGTGATCAGTATTGATCCGACGGTGACCAAAACAGCGGCATTTCTGGGCATAGAAACGGTCTATGTCAACCCGCAGGCTGATGTTCCGCTGATGCTGGCGATTGCCCATGAGATGATCGCCAAGAAAGCCTATGATGCCGAATTTATCCGGGGCTACTCACTGGGCTTTAAAGAATTTAAAGCGTATGTCATGGGTGATACGGATAAGACTCCTAAAACGCCGGAATGGGCAGAACCGATCTGTGGCGTGCCAAAGGCCAAAATTCGTGAACTGGCCGGCATACTGACAACGGGGCAGGTCCAGATCATGATGGGTTGGTGCATACAGCGACAGCAGCATGGCGAGCAGCCCTACTGGATGGGCGTGGTGCTGGCCACCATGATTGGGCAGATAGGTCTGCCCGGTGGTGGTATCAGTTTTGGGCATCACTACTCATCCATTGGTACACCGTCATCCGGTGGGTCCGGACCAAATGCCTTTCCCCTGAACCCACCGGAGGATGTGCCTCCGATCTTCGATAATGATGATTTTAACGGCTACTCAAAGGTGATCCCCGTTGCCCGGTGGATTGATGCCATCTTGGAGCCGGGTAAGGTGATCGATTATAACGGCGGTAAGGTAACATTGCCGGACCTGAAGATGATCGTGATATCCGGTAATAACCCCTGGCACCATCATCAGGACAAAAACCGGATGAAAAAGGCATTCCACAAACTGGAGTGCGTAGTGACGGTGGATTATGCCTGGAACCCAACCTGTCGTTTTTCCGATATTGTGTTTCCTGCCTGCACCCAGTTTGAACGGCACGATCTTGATCTGTATGGCTCCTATGCCCAGCGAGGCGTGTTGGCCATGCAGAAACTGGTGGAGCCGCTGTTTGAGTCACGTTCAGACTGGGAGATATGGCGAGAGTTCAGTGCCCGCATAGGGCGGCACAAGGAATATACGATGGGACGGGATGAGTTCACCTGGCTGAACCACTTATACGATGGTTGCCGAACCAAGAACAAAGGCAAGTTTGAAATGCCAGATTTTCCAACCTTCTGGCAGCAGGGGTTCTTTGATTTTGGTGAAGGAAAGCCCTGGGTGCGTCATGCTGAATTCAGAGACGATCCAGAAATTCACCCACTGGGAACGCCTTCCGGGTTAATAGAAATCTACAGTCGAAAAATCGCCCGTTACAATTACAGTAACTGTAAGGGCCACCCAACCTGGATGGAAAAGGCGGAACGCAGCCATGGTGGGCCGGGCTCTGATCAATTTCCAATTGCTTTACAATCCTGTCATCCCGATAAACGTTTACACTCGCAGCTCTGTGATTCCACCGAATTCCGTGAAACCTACTCGGTTCAGGGGCGAGAACCCGTTTATATGAATGCGGCTGATGCGAAGAAACGAGGCATTAATGATGGTGACCTGGTCCGGGTATTCAATGATCGGGGTGAATTAATTGCTGGCGCAAGAATCTCTGACCGGTATTCACCGGGCGTTGCACGTATACAGGAAGGCGCCTGGTACGCCCCTGTAAATGCTGAGATTGGCTCAGTTGATACTTATGGTGACCCCAATACAGTGACCCTTGATATTGGAACGTCAGATCTTGCACAGTGTTGTTCAGCATTTACCTGCATTGTGGAAATTGAAAAGTGGCAGGGGGCAGCTCCAAAGGTGACGGCTTTTGGTGGGCCAAAAATTGTAGATGTTTGAAATATTAAACAATATTAATTAGTACAATTGTTTTAATTTATAACTCTTTATTAGTCTGATTTGTTTTTAAAATATCAATCAATGAATAATGATGCGGCTCTGTTGCTATTGGTTTTTTGATGGAAGTAATAATGAACTTTTAAATTCTTGAGCCTGTAAATAATTCTGTGTAAACGCCACCAAAACTATTACTCCTTGAACCGGTCAGGAAACATAATTTCAAACCGGTTCATGGCTGCTTTCCAGTTCCTGATCGGCATGGTCCATTTCTCGGAAGCTTTTTCCATGGCCAGATAGATTACCTTCATGACTGACTCATCAGTCCGAAAAATCTTCCGGTTCTTGATCGCCTTACGAATGACGCTATTCAAGGACTCAATGGCATTCGTTGTATAATACCAATTTCATTTTCAAAATATGTCACGAATTCTGCGATTGCCTTTATACTTTAAATAGCCTGTTGTTCATCCCGTTAATGTCATGCCTAAAACTCCCGATTTTCCTGAAAACTTTCACGATGCA
>NZ_LUKQ02000172.1 GCF_001647025.1 Endozoicomonas atrinae | reverse complement strand
CCACGATCAGGTCATAGTTGCCCCAGTTGATGGTTTCCAGATTGATCTCACCGGATTTGCCGGTGGTGCGTGTCAGGTCGGTGTGGTTGAGTACGTCGTAGTTGAAGCGATCTGCCGATAATAAATTACGTTTGTCATTCACCGTATAAACGGTCCAGTTTTCCCTGAGCTTTTTGGGGGCAAGTACCAGTACCCGGTCGTTACGCAGTTCATAGTATTTAATGACGGCGAGGGCAGAGAAGGTTTTGCCAAGACCGACACTGTCGGCAATGATGCAGCCGTTGTAGCGTTCCAGTTTGTCGATGGCGCCCAACACACCGTCTTTCTGGAATTTGTAGAGTTTGTTCCAGACCAGGGTATCTTTAAAACCGGTTTTGCTTTTGATGATGCTGTCTTCGTCGATCTCTTCCAGAAAGTCTTTGAACAGATGATAAAGGGTTAGAAAGTAGATGAACTGGGGCGATTGATCCTGTGTCAATTGGTTGAGCTGATCCAGCAGTAGCTGTTTGGCATCGCTGGCTGACGGGCTGTCCCAGATTGCATTAAACCACTCCAGCATTCCTTGCGTGGCCGTGCTATCGGTGAGGCACATATTCATATCAAACTGATCAGACTCACTGAAGCCCAATCCCGTACTGGTGAAATGTGAACTGCCCTGGATAGCGGTGTCGTTATTGTCTGCTTTGCTGATATGAAAAAGGTTCTGGTTGGCCATGCTGGTGGAGCGCACCTCGACCTTTCGCTCGATCCACCCGGCGCACTCTTTGGCAATCTGCATCTGATTGAGCTGGTTCCTGAGGCGGTGCTCAAAGCGGTCACCGGTTAACTCGGCAAAAGGCGTATCGTGGGCTATTTCGGTTTTCAGCGACCTGGACAACAACAGGCGTATTTCATCGACGGAAGATAATTCTTTCTTCAGCCAGTCAAAACCATAGATGGAGAATAAGCCAGAGAGTACCGACAGTTTTGATCCTTTGCCAAGGTGTCGGCGAAGCTCTTCACCCACTTTTCCATTTTGTTTATTGTCCAGAAGCACGGCTACATTTCCATGTTGTATCAGCAGGTACGCTACCGCCCGTGGATTTTACCGCCGTCGTTTATCGACTTTGGGGAGCATGGGACCAGATAGCTCAGTGGTACAAATTTGAGAAGGAAAATATTGTACGCTTGTGAGGTGATTGGTGGTAGTCGTGTATTTGCGGAGTGTTAAAAAATGTAAGTTTTATTTCATTTACTTCTATCTGTAAGCTGTGACGTAAGGGCGAGGGCTAAATATCGGAGCCCCCTTCAGGAAGGCTGATGAAGGTTTAGAAACCTGTGTTGAGTCAGGTAAAAATCTATGCTGGGTCCTCTTTTTGGGGTTGAGAGAGGGTGGATAAGGTTTTCAGCGTCTGATTATTTTCTTTGACCGTTTGCGGAGGTTTGGACTTAGATCAAGACTATTCTCTGCTTATAGTATGTGCAAATATCACCACGGTAAGATTGGCCTTCGGGTTTGCTATGAGGCGTGCTGAATAGGCGGCGTTAGCGGGGTAGAGCTAAATATGTACAATAGTACATATTTTGTTTTTATCAAAAAATTTCGCATTAGGTTCCCTCCCCACCGCCATACAATGAAGCCCTTACGATATCTGTCGTAAGGGTTTTGTCGTTTATAGACCCTGTAAACAAAGGGTTAAACGGATGATGCTGTGGTTTGTGGCCTTCCGTTTTTAAAGCTAATTTTCCCCGTTTTTCTGACTTTTCTCTCTCCTCTCTGAAAAGCTGTGGTTTTTACCCTTGCGAGAACCACAGCGTTTAACTGTTTGATTCTATTGTTCTTTCTATGTGATTTTTTGTGTTGTAATCTTGTGGGTTCGCAGCTATACCTGCGCTAGGGGCTCGGGACCGTATTCGAATTATTTTATTAACTGTAAAAAGCTTAAATAGAGTATTTAGCGTTGGCCATGACTTGAAAATGTGTTTACAAATCTACAGTACGAGCCTTGCTTATTATTCATCTTTTTCAAGTGTCACTTAGGTAGATCAATTTTGAACTTTAAGTCTTTATTTTCATTTGGGAGCCAAAAAGCCCTTACACCTGCGATAGAAACTTTTGAGAGCTCAGCGAATAAAGCCACTCTACTCATGGAAGAAAAGAAGTGGGAAGATGCCGCTCGCACTATTGGTCAAGCAGGCTTTGATCAGGCAATAATGGACTATCTTGATGTTATAAAAGCTTCTGAGGCTTTTGTTAATGCATATCGAGAACGATGGAAATCTTTCTTTGACTATGTGCTGGCTAATGCAGAACTTGAGAGAGCATACACCAATAGTTATGTTTTTATAGATGTAATGTGTAGCCGTGTTGAAGCAGCGGAAAAACGTTTTTTGGTGGCATCTAAAACCTTGCAAGCTCAAAAGCAGCCATAGCGAAGATGGGGGAATTTACGCTGTGGTGCAAACTCTGCATCCAATATGATGAAGTACCTTTACTGGCTTACCTGAAGCAATAATTGTCCCCCTTCAATCATTGGAAGGGGGGGCAGCTTCAGGGGAGGCCAGTGCCAGTTTTCTGAAATGATCCCGCTGTTCTGTCCAGAGCATGGGGAAAGGCTTCATACAATCCTTCAGCGTAAGCACCCATGTTCCAGTATTGCAGAGAATCGCTTCCTGAATATCCGGTGCCAGACAGGTCAGGCGGATCAACTTGGCTACCCGACTTTTGTCCGTCTTTTCTTTCCTGGCTACGGCCTCAAGGGTTTTATACTTCCCATCTTCCAGCCACTTGATCCAGCGGTGACCTTGGATTAGAGCTCGCTGCAGAGCCTCCATCTCTTCATGGCCAACCATACCATCCGGTGTCTTGATCGTGCTCTTCCCACCCCGTCGTATAATCTTGATGGGGATGGTGACTTTGATCAGGTTTTCCTCTTCCAGAAATTCAACAGTTTCATCTCCGACTTTTTTGACAATGGCCATGGGCTCTCCTTGCAGTTTATGGTTGTAGTTCAATGGCAACGGCATTCATGCCGTCAGGCCGGAAGTAAACGGTGACTTGCTCTGCGGCCAGTTCAATGCGTTTGATTAACAGTTCTGTCAGGCGTCTTTTTTCCGGAGCGAACAGCTCGTCCCATACCGAAGCCAGATCACCCAGTGCGGCCCGGATGGTGTTTTCATCGAGATTGCCATCCTGTTCACTGGCCTGTTGCCACACCTTGAACAGCAACTCCGGGCTGGCCAGCCGTTTCCTTATCTCCTCCAGCACCATAAGTTCCAACGTGCGGGCCGACAGGGGCGGCAGTGGGCTGTTTTTGGCTCCCTGTTTCTGACTGGTGCCGGTCACGTAATAACGGAACAGCTGGCCGTTTTTGCGGGTACTGCTGGTGGTCATGGCTAAACCATCCGGTCCTACCAACATGCCCTTGAGAAATGAAGGATTGTTCCGGTGCCTGGAAGACTTTGAGCGCAGCTGGGCGTGGACATCGAAAGTACCATGAGCCTTTGCCCATAAGTCCATGGGGATAATCGGTTCATGTTCACCGGGGTACCATTCGCCCTTGTTACCAATCTCCCCGATGTAGATCCGGTTACGGAGAATGCGATGAACGGTGTTCTTGGCAAACAGACTGTCGCCTCTCACGGTTCCGTCGTGTAACGGGATCGCCTTGGTGCGGTATCCTTTCTTATTGACGATTTCACAGGTTTGGATAATGGAGCGGGTTTTCACAAAGGTTTTGAAAATCAGGTTAACCAGGCCTGCTTCCACCGGGTTAACGGTGAGTTTGCGCTCAATGACGTCATAGCCCAGTGGAGGGTTACCGCCCATCCACATGCCTTTCTTTTTGGAGAGCAGAAATTTATCTCTTATTCTCTCGCTGGTGACCTCTCTTTCAAACTGGGCAAAAGAGAGCAGGATATTAAGAGTGAGTCTTCCCATACTGCTGGTGGTGTTGAATTGCTGGGTGACGGATACAAACGACACATTATGCTTGTCGAACAGGTCCACCAGTTGAGCAAAGTCAGCCAGAGAGCGGCTGAGGCGGTCCACCTTGTAAACCACCACAATGTCAATCAGTCCGGATTGGACATCCCGAAGCAAACGCTGAAGAGCAGGTCGCTCCACATTCCCACCAGAGAACCCACCATCATCATAGTCATTTGGAATCAGCACCCAGCCTTCATGCTTCTGGGAGTGAATGTACGCTTCGGATGCATCCCGCTGGGCATGGAGCGAATTAAACGCCTGCTCCAGTCCTTCCTCCGTCGATTTTCGGGTATAGATTGCACATCGCTTCTTCACCAACGTTTCCTTACGCCTGGCCATGTACACCTCCTTTTGACTTGGATTTCAGCCCGAAGAACATCGGTCCCGACCAGCTGGTGCCGGTGATCATATTGGCAATGCGGGTCAGGCTCTTGTAGATCTCTCCCCGGTACTCAAAACCCTGCGGGGTCACGATGACTTCGTGGGTTTCCCCGTTGTACTCCTTGGTGATGACCGTCCCCAATGGAGGCTTCACTAAGCGGCTATTTGCAGATTTAGGTTTGTGCTCACTTTTCTTGCTGGCCAGCTTCAGCCGGTCCGAGCTCTTCTCACTCAGTCCTCCCAATGCCAATTCTTGAATTCGATTGGACAGTCGCTGTCGAAGAATACGAAGATCAAGCTCTGGAGCTGGTTTGCCATTTAGCTCCTTCCACATTTTGCGCAATTCTTCTGTCTTCATGGATTGCAGTGCCACCACTCTGGCGGCAAGGGTTTTATCGTCATTCATAAGCTACCTCAGTCTTGTTCTCAGGGGTGTTCACAGTCATGCATGAGGTAGCGGAGTTATCCAGTCGGTCAGGGTCTTTATTTTGTGTTCTCTGCCGCTTGCGGAGGATGGCTGAAGCGATCAGTGCTGCAATTTCATCCCGTGGGCTGAGGTCTTGCTCCATTGTTGATAGCAGTTCGTCCATGGTGTTTCGTTCCTGAAAAGGCTTACTTTTATTCTGCGAATCCTTATGGATTTTTGCCATGGCGTATTTGCGGGGGCTTGCGTGCTCTGGCGTAAATACTGTATAAAATTACAGTTAAATTGAAGTCAGGACCTCTTATGCAGTGATGGCCCATCATTATGAGGGATGGTTGATGCCACACATTGAAAGCCTTGAAGCAGTGCTTCGCCGGGTGAATCCCGACTTTTTCCAGGCCATGATGTCCAGTGCCTTTTCGATTGACCTCCGTGTGCCTTCGGCTACGGGGGTTCGAAAACAGAGAAAAAGCCTGTTGAATGCGTTGATCCATTATTACGACGACCGGTTGCCTGAGCTGAATCCGGTGTTTGAAAAGATCCTGTTATTGTGCGACAGCAGTGGACAGGACGCCCTGGAAGCAATCAGGACAGAGTCCCTACCTGAAGATCTGAAAGAAACCTTTCGTACCCTGTCCAATCAATACCATCGCAGTCTGTGGCTTTATGATTATGACCAGCGCCTGTTTGCCGAAGCGCTGGATAAACGCCAGTTGCGGGTACTGCGTCGCAGCAGCCGGAGTTGCGCTGGTTTTGAGTTGCCCAGAGGGCTGAGCATTGACGATAAGGGGCAGGTGAAGTCCTTTCGGGCTGCCATGGCTGAAGTATTAATGTGTCCGATTGATGCGGTCGCTGCAGAAGTCATTCCCCGGTTTGAGGATGAGGCGTGTGTGCGGCTGGAACACTATGAAGTTCGGTTACATTACAACTTGCCACCGGAAAGTGCTGGGCGGGTTGAACAGAATCAGCTGATTCCCTGCGATATCCTGCTCGCCACCAGCGCCTTCATGACGTATGAGCCGGACAATGGTGCATTGTACGTGATGTCAGAAGATACCCGTCTCTGGCATCCCGCAGGAAAGGCGGTGGCAGAGTGTCTGCTCAATGTCGTCTTTACAGCCAGGCCTCTGGATGTGATTACCTACGATTACCAGAAACTGGGAGACCAGACGTTTCAACTCAATATCGGTGGACTCGAGGGGGTGTTTGGGGCCAAGGTTACCCTGCTGGGTGTGAGAGGGAACAAGAGTTCGCTGCTGGTGTCGTCGCCTGTGAGTGACCATGGTGACATTCACTCTGCTGGGATTGAGCTTACCCAATGGGATGGCTTTCGCTTTGCCGGGCGTCGATTAAGCCGGGCTTCAATCACCATAAAACTGCGACCCAATGACCCAACAGAAAATGAGCGAACCGCCGTTATTAATCTTTCCGGTGAATCGCGGTGCAGTTTTCGCTACAGCCGGGAAAAAGATAAACGGGTCTGCCAACGATTCCTGGAGCTGAATGGACTGGTGAGAAGGATTGGGAATGAATTATCTCCTGCCGCAAACGACGATTGATCTGTTCCGGTGTTTTGAAGAGAGTACTGAAGAGTGGATTACCCAGGCGGGCCAGCAGGTACAGGGAGTTTTATCGTTGACCCTGGCCGATTCGCTGAAGCCGCTGCTCCATCAATCCGGCTGGTTTTGCCGGTTGGGAGAAACCACATCCCTTTCTGTTCCTTGTGGGGATGATTTCACGGAAGAAGATCTGGATTACGATCCGGTCAAACAGCGGTATTTTTATACCTGTCCGGAAACGTTATTGAAAATCGCCGTTGATGTCAGTGATGTTTCCATCTGGTCTCTGGACTGCCAACGGTTGCTTGCCAACCTGGCAGACCTTCTGGATGTGCCGGATCGAGAACGGGTTGGGCTCAGTGCACCACTGGCGGGCGGGCATCTCTGGCGGATTGGAAATACCCGTCTGGCCGACGGCTTTTACTATCCGGTCTGGTTTTGTCGTGGAGCTCAAAGCCAACTGACCACGTTGGATGCCACGCTGAGACAACTGTCGAACCGGGATCGTGGCCTGATTCTTACGGCACATCAGATGTTTCCCAGCCACTATCGCCTGCCCTCGGGGTTCTATAGTTTGCCGGTTGCCAGGGCATTGTTTACCCATGGCTCCAAAACGGTCATTAATCGTGACCGACTGTATCAAGCGATTGTGCAACCGGGACATCATCAGGATGACAGTCCGGTGCACTATGATCGACAACGTCAGACACTGATCATTGCAGGCAAAGAGCCCTGGTGTATTCAGGGTGATAACCAGGCGGCCGCAATTGATTATGTGTATCAGCGCTCACAGGCCGGAGTCTGGGAGGTCAAGGTCAGTGATATTTTGCTGGCGGTCAAAATAGCGACACACAAGCCGGATACCTGGTCGGTTAAACGGCTGCCGGAGTTGTTTAAAGGCAATGAGTGGACGGACTATCTGACCAGTACCCGGCGTGGCTATTACGGGTTTAACCTGACCTGAAATTCGTTACTGCCGGATGATCGCCACCTCAGGGTGGCTTTTTTTTGCCTCAAATTTCTGCCAATACCGCAGGTCTCACATTATTTCTCACATTTCGGGGGGTGACGGTCTCACATTTTGCTTTCGACAATTTACTCACGTTCTGACAATAAACGCGAGGAGGCGATGAACGTGAGAAAGAACAGTCTCAGCCAGATTGAACTGGCACAACGCTGGAGTGTTTCGCAGCGTACTCTTGAGCGCTGGCGCTCGGTGGGGTGGGGACCCACCTTTCACAAAATGGGTGGGCGAGTGATCTACATGATCAAGGATGTAGAAGCTTACGAGGCGCAGACCGCCATGCGCTCCACTTCTGAGCCCTGCCATTCCATGGCAGCAGGAGGTCAGTCATGAATCTGAAAGACTTACTTAAGTTACCGGTCAGTGATCTGGCGGCCAGGTCTGGTGAAGAGTTGTTAGTGCTGGTGGACAACATTGAAGCTCAGTTAGAGGAAGCCCAGAGAGTAAGAGATTGGCTGGAGTCTGCCATCGCTTACAAATATGTCTACAAAGCCACCAGCATTCGTTCGGAGTTACAGCAGGAGTTCGGTTTCATTCACTTTGAAGACGGTGTCGTGAAAGTGACATCTGAAATTCCCAAGGCCATTACCTGGGATCAGAAAAAGCTGGCAGCCATAGCGGAAACCCTCCGTAACCAGGGAGAACATCCTGAAGCGTTTATGGAGGTGCAGTACACCGTTCTGGATGCACGTTTTGATGAATGGCCTGAGGTCATGCAGAACGCGTTTCGACCTGCACTGACTATTGAACAGGGAACGCCTAAGTATCGTCTGTCTCCCAACTATCGGGGGATAAAGTCATGAGCTTGCCAATATTAACAGCTGAACAGCGAAGCCGGGAACGAAAGGGAATCAAGTGTGTTTTGTTAGGCCGAAGTGGGGAAGGTAAGACCACACTACTGAAAACCCTCGATACGCATAGCACGATGTTCATGGATCTCGAAGCGGGTGACTTGGCGGTTCAGGATTGGGAGGGTGACACTATTCGTCCCTCTACCTGGACGGAGTTCCGAAATTTTGCCGTCTATCTTGGAGGTCCTAACCCCGCACTCAGGGATGACCAGGTTTACTCGAAAGGTCACTATCAGGCGGTGTGTGAGAAGTACGGTGATCCATCCGCTCTGGATAAATACGATACCTACTTTATCGACTCCATCACGGTGCTGGGGCGGCTCTGCTTTCAGTGGTGCAAAAGCCAACCCCAGGCCTTCTCTGAGAAAACCGGCAAGCCGGATACCCGGGGAGCCTATGGTTTGCATGGACAGGAGATGATTGCCGCACTGACTCATCTCCAGCATGCCCGGGGTAAAAATGTAGTGTTCGTGGCCATCCTGGAGGAGCGGGTGGACGACTTTAACCGGAAAATTTATCAGCCTCAGATTGATGGCTCTAAAACTGGTCTGGAAATGCCCGGGATCGTTGATGAGGTCATTACCCTTGCGAGCCTGCCGGATGAAGAAGGTAACCTTCGACGAACCTTTGTCTGCCAGACCCTGAATCCATATGGCTACCCAGCCAAGGACCGCAGTGGTCGTCTCGACCTGTTTGAACCGCCCCACCTGGGCAGGCTGTTTCATAAAATCCGAACCGCTGAACGTCAGCCGGTCACCTTTGACGATCCAACTCTTAAAACGCCAACCGCTGAAACCCAAAAGGACGCATAACCATGTCTCAGAAAAAATCATGGAACGATTTCAACGATGCCGCTGAACAGAACCAGCACGATATCATCCCTTCAGGCACCGTGGTTAAGGTTCGTATGACCATCAAGCCGGGTGGTTTTGATAACCCGGACATGGGATGGACGGGAGGTTACGCCACTCGTGGTGATACCGGGGCCATCTACCTCAACGCTGAGTTCACTTTGCTGGCAGGCGAGTATGCGAAACGCAAGGTCTGGTCATTGATCGGGATGTACAGCCCGAAAGGACCGGAGTGGGAAAACATGGGCCGCTCGTTTGTTCGCAGTATTTTGCAGTCAGCCCGTAATATCAAACCGGATGATAACAGCCCACCGGCGTACAAGGCCCGTCAGTTGATGTCCCTGTCGGAGCTCGATGGCATTGAGTTTGTGGCCAAGGTGAGTCTTGAAAAAGATCAGTATGACGAGCCGAAGAATGTCATCAAGCAGGCCATTACCCCGGAGCATAAGCAGTATGCCCAGTTGATGCACGGTATTGCACCTGTAACACAACCCGGACAGAGACCGTCTCATCATGAATTGCAGTCCGAGTTGTATCGGGGACCGGATCAAGCGCCTCATCCGGCTGAAGGTTATGGCAGCCAGTGGGACTGACTTCTAACTGAAAGGAGTATCGCCCACCCGCAGGTGGGCTTCTTTTTACAGGGACGCTGAGCAATGAAGAACGGATGGCTCAATTTTAATACGGCTGCAGAGCAACAAGCCCCTGAGCTCTTACCGGCTGAGGATATTAAGCGACGTATCCAGGACCGGCTGTTGGATTACCTGACGGCGATGTTTCCGAACGGTAAGCGACGGAGTAACAAGTTTGTCATGGGGAATGTTAAGGGTGACAAAGGTAAAAGTCTGGAAGTCTCGCTGGATGGCAGTGAACCCGGGCTATGGCATGATTTTGAAAATGGTGAAGGCGGTGACATTGTCAGTCTGACTGCGGCCGTTCAGGGGCTTGATCCTAAAAATGACTTTCCTGAGGTTATTCGCGCAATGGCTGATTGGTTAGGGATACCACCAACTAGCCCACCAGCATTAGCCAGTTACCAGGACGACTACGAGGATCTTGGTGCACACACTGGCAAATGGGACTACCACGATGCTGAAGGCAATTTGATCGCCTGTGTCTATCGTTACGATACTCCGGATGGTAAAGAGTTCAGACCGTGGGATGTTAAAGCACGCAAGACCAAGGTTCCCAATCCCAGGCCATTGTATAACCAACCGGGGATCAAACAGTCTACGGACGTCTGGCTGGTGGAAGGAGAAAAAGCAGCACAGGCACTGATTGATAACGGCTATTGTGCCACCACTGCCATGAATGGAGCGAAGGCACCGGTTGAGAAAACAGACTGGTCTCCCCTCAAAGACAAGCGAGTGATGATTTGGCCGGATCATGATGAGGCCGGACTGGCTTATGCACACAGTGCAGCAAAAGCCATTGACGACATTGGAGCTATGTCCGTTGTTATTCTCAAGCCACCAGCCGCTAAGCCAGAGAAGTGGGATGCCGCTGATGCGCTTGAAGAAGGCTTCAATATTGACGAGTGGAAAATTACAACGGATCGCAAAACCATCAAGTCTGCCGGGTTATTCCTCAAGGATTGGAATGCATTGCGTTATCAGGGCAAAGCACCCGATCAGCACTTTCTGGTGGAAGGTTCTTTTCCCATGGGCGTGGTGTCCATATTGGCGGCCATGGGCGATACGGGGAAAGGCATGCTGACCCTGAAGCTGGCACTTGAAGTGGCTTGTGGTGAAGGGTTCCTTGCTGAGGTTCTGGGTGGTCGTATTCAACAGCACGGTACGGTGGTGGTTTTTACCGCAGAGGATGATCAGGCGGAAGTGCATCGTCGTCTGGAGAAGCTTGATCCGGGTAATCACCGACTGGACCGTCCTGACAAGTTATTGATAGTGCCCCTTCCAAATGCAGGTGGACCGTTTCCCATGGTGAAGGACACTCCTGATGGACCTGCAACGACCCGTGAATTCACTCAGATTGTGAGGCAGCTTCAACAGATTGAGGATTTGAAGCTGGTGGTGTTTGACCCTCTGTCTTCCTTTGTTCATGCGGATGTCAATGCGGATCCGGCAGTGGGGAGTTATCTCACTGGTTTGCTGGCTAACCTGGCGTCAGAAACCGGTGCAGCGGTGATGGTGGTCCACCATATGCGTAAGCCCCCGAGTATGAGGCCTATCGACAGTGCTGAGCAGGCAAGGGATGCCATCAGAGGCAGCAGTGCATTGGTCGACGGAGTGCGTATGGCCTATGCCTTGTGGCCCGCTGAGGATACTCATGTGCAACAGGTGTGCACCACCCTGAATTTAATACCGGAGGCACGGAGTTTTTATCAAGGGGCAGTGGTTAAATCCAATGGCCCGGCCGATCGTACTTTGCGTACCTATAAGCGTAACAGTGTTGGATTGTTGGAGGATTTGACCCGTAGACTGAAGGGTGGCACACCCAGCAACTACGACATGTTGGTGCAATTATCTGAAGCCTTGAGAATGGCTGCTGAGCGTGGACATCCCATGACGCATACCGGCGTCAACGGTGTCTTCAAACAGCGTAATCGTCTGCCGGACATCTTCCATCCAATGCCCCGACATCGGCTCGAAAACCTGGTGCAGGAACTGCTGAATGAAAAGCCTCCCAGAATCGTCAAAGGTACTTTGAAAGATTCAAAAGAGCTTAAATGGCTGGACTCGCCATGGGGAGATTTTGCTAGTGGAAAGGGGGTTATTGTTCCGGGAGCTGACCTCCAGTGAAGCGTAAAAAGCATTTCCAGAGCGTTTCCAGACTATTTTTTAACCAGCAACGAACCCAGAAAGTACCGTTGCTAAACCGTTTCCAGAGCGTTTCCAAAAATGACCGTTTCCAGAGAAAAGCTGGAAATTGGAAACGTAAAGATAATGTAAGTAAATTC
>NZ_LUKQ02000171.1 GCF_001647025.1 Endozoicomonas atrinae | reverse complement strand
ACCATTCGCACCGGAGTTAAACAGCTCAGAAAGGCTATGGGAGTGGATGCGGGAGCATGACTTATCAAACAAAGCATTTTCAGGTTATGAAAATATTGTAGATTGTTGCTGTGAAGCTTGGAATAACCTTTGCAGCGAAGCTGGTCGACTGTTCAGTCTGTGCTCCCGTGATTGGGCAGTTATACAGTAGTTAGAAAATTCAATTGGTATAAGTTGAAGCTCCTCGCCATAGCTACAGCTATGACTCGTCACTTCACCTTTATGCCCTTCAGGGTATTGTCTTACACTCCAATCCATCATACTCATAATGGGTTTAGAAAGTTTAATTGGTATTATTTGATGCTTAGCTTTCCCTTATCGGATTGTTCGGGTGCTGTGTCCAGTTCAGGTAAGGCTTGCCGGTCTGCTGCCTGATCATGGATATACAGTTTTCGACGGGGCAGGTGATCTGGCAGAGGTTGCACCCTACGCAGGCCTCATCGATGACATCAAACCGGCGCTGAGTTGCGTTGTTATCCGGTGTCATGGCTATTGCCTGGTGCGCAGTGTCTTCACAGGCCGCGTAGCAGCGACCGCATTGAATGCAGCTGTTCTGATCAATACTGGCAATGGTCTTGTAATTCAGATCCAGGTATTTCCAGTCCGTCAGACTGGGAACTGCGGCGCCTTGAAAGCTATCCAGAGATGGGTAGCCTTTGCTGTCCATCCATCGTGACAGGCCATCAATCATGTCTTGTACAATTTTAAAGCCATTCAGCATGGCGGCAGTGCAAACCTGCACTGTTCCTGCGCCAAGGGCCATAAATTCCGCAGCATCCCGCCAGGTACTGATACCGCCAATAGCGGAGATGGGCAGGTCAGCAGTATCCGGGCTTCGAGCTATCTGCCCTACCATGTTCAGTGCGATAGGTTTTACGGCTGTTCCACAATAGCCGCCACTGGTGAACTGATCGTTAACAGCGTGGTATCCCACCATCTGATCCAGATTGATTCCGGTAATCGAGTTGATGGTATTGATCAGTGATACGGCATCTGCACCACCGGCCTGAGCCGCTTCGGCAGCAATCACTATATTGGTGATATTGGGTGTGAGTTTAACGACAACGGGCAGGTTACAGTGTTGTTTGCACCAGTGGGTAACCATTTCAATATATTCCGGCACCTGACCAACTGCAGAGCCCATACCTCTTTCAGGCATTCCGTGGGGGCAGCCAAAATTCAGTTCGACACCGTCACACCCTGTCTCTTCTACCTGCCTGAGGATGGTTTTCCAGCTCTCTTCTTTGCAGGGCACCATTAGCGAGACCAGCAGTGCCCGGTCTGGCCAGTCTTTTTTGGTCTGGCGTATTTCATTCAGGTTGATCTGGAGTGGGCGATCAGTGATCAGTTCGATATTGTTAATCCCGATCACGTCACCCCGGGTATTTTTATGGCAGGAGTAACGGGAGCAGACATTGACCGGTGCCGGGTCTTCCCCCAGGGTTTTCCAGACGACACCGCCCCAGCCTGCCTCAAATGCCCGATAGACATTGTAAGCTTTATCAGTCGGTGGAGCAGAAGCCAGCCAGAATGGGTTAGGGGAGTGAATACCCAGAAAATTACTGGTTAAATCAGCCATTATCGCTACCTCCCTGCAGGTAATGATGGATGGCATAAGCAGCCCGCTTGCCATGCTCAACAGCGTGAACAGTCAGGTCTTTACCTTTATCAATGCAGTCTCCACCGGCCCAGACGTTAACCAGTGAAGTGCGAAAGTTGTCATCTGTTACTATGCGATTGCCGTTTAACTCAGGGCTTTCATAGGTGTTGGCAAATGAATCCACCAGGAAATGCTGACCAATGGCTTTATAGAGCGTGTCTACCGGTAAAGACGTCAGCTCACCCTTGCCCTGTAACTTACCATTCGCATCCAGCGCGGTTTTTTCCAGCTGCACGGCTGTGATGTAACCACCTTCAATAACCAGAGATGAGGGCTGAAGCCAGGTAAGGATTCGAATACCATTATCTCGCGCGAAAGCCTGTTCATGATCCGTTGCTGACATCTGTTCACTGCCACGACGGTAGACAATGGTGACGTCTTCTGCCCCCAGCCGTTTGCATTGACAGGCGATATCAATAGCGGTGTTGCCACCGCCGATCACCACGATCCTTCTGCCAATGGGCAGTTGGCTCAGATCATTGCACTGTCGAAGTGAAGATATGGCCGGGAGGGCATCTTCAACACCTTGTGCTTCTTCGCCTTGAAGACCCAGCGGGCGGGAACCTCCAAGCCCAATACCAAGAAAGACTGCATCAAACTGCTTCCGCAGTTGATCCAGGCTGAGATTATGCCCCAGCTGCAAACCATACTCTGGATAAATACCGCCAATTTCCATAACGAAGTCCACTTCCTGCCGGGCATAGCTATCAACCAGTTTGTAGGAGGCGATACCGTATTCATTCAGGCCTCCGGGCTTTTCCCGTGCATCAAACAAGGTAATGTTGTGACCTTTTCGGGCCAGGTGATGTGCACAGGTCAGACCTGCCGGACCTGCACCCACAACTGCGATAGCTTTTCCTGTTTCTGGCAAACGGATGAATGGGTGCTCACCTGGCTGGCGATTATCGACGGCATAACGCTGCAGACGACCGATCTTGACTGGACTGCACTCGGGCTCATGATTTCTGACGCAGGCCTGCTCGCAAAGGATTTCAGTTGGACAGACCCGGGCACAGCTTCCTCCCAGAATGTTGGCATCCAGAATGGCCTGCGCTGCACCGTCAATATTGTCAGTGGCGATCCGGTTGATAAAGGCGGGGATATTGATGCCGGTGGGGCAGGCTGGGATGCAGGGGGCTGCTTCGCAGTACAGGCATCGGCTGGCTTCAATATGAGCTTCGTAATCACTGAGTGCAGGCTTAATGTCCGCAAAGTTGCGTTGGTATTCTTCCGCTGACAGCCTGCTACTGTGAATATCGGGTTTATTCATGGCTGTTAATCCTCATCAGGTGTTAGAAGACTAGCAGTCAGAGTTGATTCAGAAAGAATACAGGTATATGACTATATCTGGCCGTGAAAGACGAATTTATAATTTACATTCCAATGACCTTTTTTCCGTAGATTCGTTAATGCTGCTTTATATTCTTGACCTTTTTGGTACTGCGGTGTTTGCCATCAGTGGTGTCTGGCTGGCCTGCCGGAAAGACATGGATTTGTTTGGGGCAATGGTGCTTGCCTTTGTGACTGCTGTCGGGGGTGGCACGATAAGAGACGTTTTGCTCTCATCTACTCCCGTATTCTGGATAAAAGATACGCTGTACCTGTTGGTAATTCTTGCGACAACCCTCTTTGCTATCGTGGTTCGTCAGTGGCATGAGCGTAGCAAGTGGATTCTTCAGGTGTCTGATGCCCTGGGGCTGGCCGTCTTTGTCGTAATTGGTGTTACCAAGTCGTTGTCGTTTGGTGTGGAACCCATGGTCGCTATTATGATGGGGGTTCTGACTGGCTGTGGTGGTGGTGCCATCCGGGATATGCTGGCCGGGGAGGTTCCCATGGTGCTGAGAAAGGAAATCTATGCATCGGCAGCCATGGTAGGTGGCGCTGTATTTGTAGTTCTGGAACCTGTGATTCATAACAGTGATGTAACCACTGTTATTGCTGTGCTTGCAGTGTTGGTATTGAGGCTGTTAGCACTTTACAAGGACTTGTCACTGCCTCGTTTCAGTTTGCCTATATAAAGTTATTTGACCGGTTCTCTCCGAGTGAGAATCGGTCAGCCTGTTCCAGGTTTTCAGAATCCCCATTTTTCATATATGGTGTTCAGGTAATGTTTCCATTCCTGTTCAATAAATGTTTGTATCTCTTCTGCTTTCTCAGTGTTACCGGAGTCAATTGCCTTTTTCAGTAATGTCGATGGGTACCTCGGGTACCTTGGCTCTTCCCTGTCGTCTTCAATAAGGTATCCATCAAGTCCCATTGTCATGAAACAGTCGTTAATAAACAGACTGTTTAGCTGATGCTTTCTATCAACCTCCACACAACCGGTACGCACCACATTGAGGTAGGACATGGCAATTTTCTTTTGGTTGTGGCCTTTATCAAAATAGAAGTTTGATGTTTTTCGGGGAGAATAAATAAAGACATCAACACTTTGGTCACCTTGTATGACAAGATCCCGGTGGTTATCCAGATAAAAAGAAACATTTTCAAAGGGTATTTTGATTCTCTGGTAGGCAGGGCCTTCGCGCTCATCGAAAGCACCCAGTTGGTCTTTTTTTACGGCAAAGATCAGGCCGTTAACATATGCGTCTGGAACTGTACTCTGTTCAACGCCAAGGGTTCTCTGCTGACCACGCTCTGACCATAAATTCCATAACCTCTCCATTCCCTGAATTTTGACCGGGAAATAAACAGCATCCTCCGGATCGGGTGCTGTTGCCGTTCTGGCTGGCGTTTGCATCAGGCTGCCGTAACCAAAAATATAGACGTTATCGTCACTCGCTTTCGCTGTACTGGTAACTAACATAATAAAAACAAATGTTAAGTAGATTTTTACATGCATGATCATCGGTCTTTTCATTATTGTAATATTGGCCACTTCCTGCCAGAGAAAGAATAGATATGGAAGGCCCAATATGATTTGGGTACGTAGGTTTAAGACTTGTCGAAGACTATTTAGTTCCAGAGGCGTGTTGCTCCAACGCCCATTGAATATGTTCCTGAACCAGTTCTGATGGATAATCCAGACGGCCTTTCAGGGCTGTAATAATAGTTTCATTAGTCGTTGCATTGCCCAGTGCCACGGCAATATTGCGCAGCCAGCTCTCATAACCCGCTCGGCGGATGGGAGAACCGGCTGTTCTCTCCAGAAACTGCTCTTCACTCCAGTTGAAAAGATCCACCAGGTCACTGGCATCTAGGTGATGACGAGGCTGGAAGTCTTCCTCTTGGGTAGGTTTGGCAAAACGGTTCCAGGGGCAGGCCAGCTGACAGTCATCACAACCGTAGATTCGATTTCCCATCAGGGGGCGCAGTTCTTCAGGAATGGAACCTTTGTTTTCGATGGTCAGATAAGAGATACAACGGCGGGCATCCACCTGATAGGGGGCAACAATGGCCTGAGTTGGGCACTTATCCATACAGGAGGTGCAACGCCCGCAGTGATTATTCTCGTAAGGCTTATCCACTGGCAGAGGGAGGTTGGTAAACAGTTCACCCAGGAAGAAAAAGGAACCTGCCTTTCGGTTCAGTATCAGGGAGTGCTTTCCCATCCAGCCCAGCCCTGCCTGCTGAGCTAACGGGCGCTCCATTACCGGCGCACTGTCCACAAAAGCACGATAGCCATGATCACCAGCGGCGGCTTCAATCTGCTTGCCCAGCTGGGTGAGCCGTTTACGGATTAATTTATGATAATCCCGGCCCAGTGCATAGCGGGAAACGTAGGCTTTTTCCGGTTCATTGAGCAGTTTGACGGTTTCCGTATCCGCAGGCAGGTAATCCATGCGTGCAGAAATCACTCTTAATGACCCGGGGTGTAGTTGATCCGGGTGTGCCCGCAGCTCCCTGTGCTGGCTCATATAGGCCATATTGCCGTGATACCCTTTATCAAGCCAGGATTCAAGATGCTGAAGGTCTCTGTCAGGTATTTTGGCTTCGGTGATGCCGATCTCCTGAAAGCCAAGCTCTCTGGCCCAGGTGCGAATTTTTTCAACGAGTTTTTCCATATCCGGTGCTGGCGATGAGTCCGTCAATGTGGTTAAAGTGGTTTGTAAAGATAACGGCTCAGACACTGAATTGGATTAACTCTTTTGGCATAGTTTGAATGCAGAATACAATCTGCATTGTAACATCGCGGGCACGCTTATGAATAAGAGCTTACCAGAGTCTCTCTACACTGCAGATCAGGTTCGACAGCTGGATCATGTGGCTATCCACCAGGAAGGCATTCCGGGTTTTGAGTTAATGACAAGAGCGGCCCGAACCGTTCTGTCCACTATTGGCCGCTACTGGCCAGAAGCCGACACGCTTTTGGTTTTGTGTGGGGCAGGAAACAACGGCGGTGATGGGTATCTGGTTGCCAAGCTGGCGAAAGAGAAGGGACTGAGGGTTTCTGTACTTAGTTTTAAAAATCCTGCAGAGCTGTCAGGTGATGCCCTGACTGCCTGGCGGGCATGCTCTGATGCGGGTGTTGTTATTCGACCTTACGACAGTAAACAGTCTCTGTGCGCGGATGTGATTGTGGATGCCATGCTCGGTACCGGGCTTTCTGGTGATGTGCGAGGTGACTATCTGGATGCCATAAAGCGCCTTAATCACCTTGAAAACCCGGTGTGTGCTGTGGATATTCCGTCCGGTCTTTGTGCTAACACAGGTGTTCCGCTGGGAGATGCCGTCAAGGTACAGCTTACTGTCTCTTTTATAGGCCTGAAGCAGGGGCTCATGACGGGGCAGGGGCCTGAGTACTGTGGTGAGCTGGTATTTAATAGTCTGAGAGTTCCAGAATCGGTTTATCAAGCCGTTCCCTCTTCCTGTCGACGAATTTCTCCCGGGCAGTTTCGTGGTTGGCTTTCACCCAGAAGCCGTGCAGCCCATAAAGGTGATTTTGGGCATGTATTGCTCATCGGTGGAAACAAAGGGATGCCGGGAGCGATCATCATGGCCGCTGAGTCCGCCATCCATTGCGGTGCTGGTCGTGTTACTGTCGTTACACGCAAACGGCACCTTTCAGCGCTGGCGGTTCGCTGTCCAGAGGTGATGGGAACATCGGTCAAGAGTCGCTCAGGTCTTGGTTCTCTTGCTGATGGCAAGAATGTCATTGTTGTTGGCCCTGGGCTGGGTAGAGATGACTGGGGGTTGAAGCTGCTGAAGGATGCGCTGGCTGCAGAGTGCCCAGTGGTTCTGGATGCTGATGCCCTGAACCTTTTATCGGATCATCCACAATTGCTAAAGGGACGAAAGTCTCCGATGATTTTCACCCCTCATCCGGGAGAGCTGGCCCGTTTATCGGGTCTGGATGTTCCAGCAATTCAGAAAAATCGATTTGCAGCGCTGGTAGACAGTCATAGACAATTAACCGCTCTTACTGGCGAGAGTGGAGCGGAAAGCCAGCAAGATATAGCCCTGCTGTTAAAGGGAGCGGGAACTCTGATTTTTGATGGCCAAAACACTGCGCTGTGCTCTGATGGAAACCCGGGTATGGCAGTAGCAGGTATGGGGGATGTACTCAGTGGCATTATTGGCGCGTTGCTTGCCCAGGGGCTGGAACCGTTCAGGGCGGCTCAAATGGCGGTCTGGCTGCACGCATCTGCAGCGGATGAGGTGGTTGCCGGTCAGGGTGAAACTGGCTTGAGGGCAACTGAGTTGATTCCGGTTATTCGACAACGAATGAATTTTATCATTGGTCATTAGGCTCTGGTAGCTGACTGTTTGGAAACGCTTATGCAAGGCAGATATGAACTGCTGATAGAAAATGAAGATGCCATGGTGGCGCTGGGGGGGCATCTGGCAGAAGCTCTGGGTGACCAGGGAATTGTCTTTCTGCATGGTGATCTTGGCGCGGGTAAAACCACGTTCTGCCGAGGCGTCCTTCGGCATCTTGGTCATCAGGGCGCCGTAAAAAGCCCGACGTATACACTGGTAGAGCCTTATGAGGTAAATAACCACAAGGTTTACCACTTTGACCTATATCGCCTTGCCGATCCTGAGGAGTTGGAGTTTATTGGCGGTCGGGACTATTTCAGTGAAGCAGCGCTTTGCCTGGTCGAGTGGCCATCTCGCGGGCAGGGGGAGCTGCCAGAGGCTGATCTGGAAATTACTTTTGATTATGACCTGCCCGGAAGGAAGGCGACGATTGTCGCAGGTACTGATACAGGGAAGAGAGCGCTGGAAACCATAAGGGCGCTTCAGGGGGGCGGATGAGTCAGAGAACAGGGACTGTTCGCCGGATTCTGGATCTATTATCAGCAGCATTTACCAGTAAAAAATCATCCTCTTCCAATGAGGTTGATCCGGTATTTTCTGTTGGCAGAAGGCGCGTCGTAAAGCAGCTAAGCATCCTGGCAGTGGGTATTGCTTCCCTGAAGGCTCAGGTGGCTGAGGCGGTCTATAAACTGATTAAAAACGTCAGGCTCTGGCGGTCGCCGGATAAAACACGTCTGGTGTTTGATGTTTCCGATGCGGTTGAGCACAACAAATTCCACCTGAGTAACCCCAGCCGGCTGGTGATTGATGTTGACGGTGCCCGTCTCAGTGGCTCATTCAACAGCTTGCAGCTGAAAGGCACGCCGATTCAAAAGATCCGGCATGGTGCCCGTAACCAGAATGACCTCCGTATTGTGTTGGATCTCAGTGAAAAAGTATCCAGCGAAAGCTTTCTGCTGAAACCCAATGCGACATACGGTCACCGTCTGGTGGTGGACCTGTTTGATGATGAGGACAGAAAACCAAAGCCAGTGGTAAAACAGAAGCCTGTTGGCTATCGGGATATTGTGGTCGCGATTGATGCCGGTCATGGTGGAGAAGACCCGGGTGCTATTGGCTACGGTGGAGGCTATGAGAAGCATGTAACTCTGGCGATTGCAAAAGAGCTGGCCGCGCTGTTGGGCAGGGAAAAGGGGTTCCGGCCCGTTCTGGTCCGCACTGGCGATTACTATATTGATCTTCGCCGAAGAACCCAGATTGCCCGTGATAATAAAGCTGATCTGTTTATCTCAATACATGCGGATGGCTTTAAGGATCGTCGAGCGAAGGGGGCTTCTGTTTTCGCTCTTTCACGCAGTGGTGCTACCTCGGAAACTGCTCGCTGGTTAGCCCAGAAAGAGAACGCATCGGACCAGATTGGTGGTGAAGGCGGTATTTCCCTTGGGGATAAGGACGATGTTCTGGCGGGCGTTCTGCTGGATCTGTCCATGACCTCAACGCTATCGTCCAGCCTGGAAGTGGGTAATAAAGTTCTGGCCAATATGGGTGGCATTAACCAGCTTCATAAAAAACAGGTCGAGCAGGCGGGCTTTGTGGTGCTCAAATCTCCGGATATTCCATCCATTCTGGTAGAAACCGGGTTTATCACCAACCCTGAAGAGGCCAGAAAACTGAAGAGCCGCAGCCACCAGAAAGCGATGGCGAAAGCGATTTTCAATGGTACAAAAAGCTGGTTCTACAAGAAGCCGCCACCGGACACACTGGTTGCCAAGTGGAAACAGGATGGTACCCTTAAAACCCGGCCATCACGGTATGTGATCAAGCCTGGGGATACGTTATCAGAAATTGCTGATCAGTTTGACATCAGTATGAATGACCTGAAGCGTGCTAACCGGCTATCCAGCGCCAATAATATTCGCGTTGGTCAGGTGCTGGTGATTCCAAACTGAACTTGGTTCTTTAACGCCCAACTTAAAGAACCCTTGCTGCAGAGTAACAAGACGTTATGAAACCCATCCGCCTCCTTGATAATCGACTGGCTAACCAGATTGCTGCCGGTGAGGTGGTGGAACGTCCTGCGTCCGTGGTGAAAGAACTGCTGGAAAACAGCATTGATGCCGGGGCAAAGCGCCTGACGGTTGAAGTTGAAAGCGGTGGCGTCAAGTTGATTCGTATCCGTGATGATGGTCACGGCATACCTCAGGACGAGTTAGCCCTGGCGCTTTCCCGACACGCTACCAGCAAGATCTCTGAACTGGAAGATTTGGAAGGTGTTGCTACCCTTGGGTTTCGTGGAGAAGCGCTTGCGTCCATCAGCTCCGTTTCCAGGCTTACCCTGACGTCTAATGTTGAAGAGCAGGAGTCAGGGTGGCAGGCCAGGGTCGAAGGTCGGGATATGGAAGCGCAGGTTATGCCTGCACCGCACCCGGTGGGAACAACCATAGAAGTTAAAGATCTGTTCTTTAATACGCCGGCTCGGCGCAAGTTTCTCCGTACCGAAAAGACCGAATTTTCACACCTTGAAGAGGTGGTTAAGCGCCTGGCCTTGTCCCGCTTTGATGTGGGCTTCACGCTCCGCCACAACCAGCGTAGTGTTCACCAGTTACGACCAGCAGCGACTCAAGCAGAAAAGGATCGTCGAGTCGCCGCGCTTTGCGGTCCTAAATTTATTGAAAACGCGGTCATTATTGATGTTGAAGCCTCTGGTCTGAAACTGTATGGCTGGGTCGGGCTGCCAACTTTCTCCAGGGCCAGTGCAGACCTTCAGTATTTCTTTGTAAATGGTCGTGTTATTCGGGATAAGCTGGTGGCTCACGCGGTTCGTCAGGCCTACCGTGATGTACTGTACAGTGGGCGTCATCCGACATTTGTCCTTTATCTGGAGCTGGATCCGGCCATGGTGGATGTCAATGTTCATCCCACCAAGCATGAAGTCCGTTTTCGTGATGGCAGAACCGTCCATAACTTTCTGTTCAGTACCCTGAATCGTGCCCTGGGTGAAGTTCGCCCGGAAGATCAGTTGCCTCCCACGGTATTGAGCAATCCACCCCAGCCCCAGGCATCTGGTATTGATGCTGGTGAGTTTCAGGGGCAGGAAACCATTCGACTCTCAGCTGCTCCTGCATCTTCCAGAACAGGTCATTATGCTAATGAAAATTCAGGCGGTGGGAGTAGCTATGATCGACGTCCTGCGTTATCAGAAGCGCCCTCTCCAGGTCAGGTTAAGCGACAAATAGAAGCCTATAGCCAGCTATATGCCAGCTCTGCGGAGTCGGTTAGTGCAAGTCAGGCTAAGGCGGTGGGTGATGATACTGTACAGGAATCTGCCGTAACATTTTCAGCTCAGGTACCTGTTCAGCCTCTGCCGGAAAACGATTCTCTGACACCGCCACTGGGGTATGCCATAGCCCAGCTGAAAGGGATTTATATTCTTTCTGAAAATGACCAGGGAATGATTCTGGTGGATATGCACGCCGCTCATGAACGGATTACTTATGAGCGCATGAAACAGTCCTATCAGGAGCAGGGGATTCGTGCTCAGCCGCTGTTGGTACCTAAATCCGTTTCGGTCAGTGAACGTGAGGCAGACTGTGCAGAAGAAAACAGTGAATACTTTTCCCGTCTGGGATTGACTCTGGAGCGGATGGGGCCGGAAACGCTGCTGGTGCGGCAGATACCCGTGATGCTGCAGAATGCCGATGTTGAGAAGCTGCTGAGAGACGTACTCTCAGACTTGATGCAGCACGGTACCAGCGACCGCATTGAGGCTCATATCAATGAAATTCTGGCCACCATGGCCTGTCATGGGTCAGTGCGGGCGAACAGGAAACTGTCCATTGAAGAGATGAATGCCCTGCTTCGTGATATGGAACAGACAGAGCGCAGTGGGCAATGTAACCATGGTCGTCCAACCTGGACCATGCTCACTATGGATCAATTGGATAAGTTATTTTTGAGGGGGCGTTAACGTTTTTGAACTTATCAGGACTGTATTGCTCTATGTTAGGTATAGTGCTGAGCTCCTTGCGCTCTGTATCAGTTGGCAATGAAAATCATCTTATGTGGTTTTAACGTTTTTTGATAAAAATCAGGTTGCTGTTCTTTAGATGTTGCCTATTTGTTATATGAAAATCGTATTTAGAAAATTGACAAATATAATAATGGGATCAGGTTGTGGAAGGTGTCAATCCTTATACTGCAGGGCTTCAAGGTCGGCCTGTTGAAGGTGAACATAATACAGAAAGTAGTTCTCATGTACGTGTGTTGAGCCCAGTTAGCACGAAGGTGGCTGGAAAGACCAAACATCAAGTATCAGAAGTAAGAGAGAAAGAGTCTTTTGAAATAAGTGAAGTCAGTAAAAGAAATAACTCTGAGCAAACGAGCCTGTAAATAATTCTGTGTAAACGCCACCAAAACTATTACTCCTTGAACCGGTCAGGAAACATAATTTCAAACCGGTTCATGGCTGCTTTCCAGTTCCTGATCGGCATGGTCCATTTCTCGGAAGCTTTTTCCATGGCCAGATAGATTACCTTCATGACTGACTCATCAGTCCGAAAAATCTTCCGGTTCTTGATCGCCTTACGAATGACGC
>NZ_LUKQ02000170.1 GCF_001647025.1 Endozoicomonas atrinae | reverse complement strand
GCGTCATTCGTAAGGCGATCAAGAACCGGAAGATTTTTCGGACTGATGAGTCAGTCATGAAGGTAATCTATCTGGCCATGGAAAAAGCTTCCGAGAAATGGACCATGCCGATCAGGAACTGGAAAGCAGCCATGAACCGGTTTGAAATTATGTTTCCTGACCGGTTCAAGGAGTAATAGTTTTGGTGGCGTTTACACAGAATTATTTACAGGCTCGTTTGGACTATATCATTGGTTACGCAATAGTGTATCGAATGTCTGTGTACTTTTACTGACAATTTTCCCGATATAGTCTTCGGTAATCATCAGATTAGTCATAGCCATCTGAGTTTTGAACATGTCCTTCATCCCCATGGCCTCACCAGGAGCCAGATGCTGCTTGACCAGATCAGCCCTGCCTTCCACATGGTCCCTGAGCCCCTGCATACCTTGAAGCACCTTATCTCCCAGCGTCAGGGCCGGTGCATCCGGATTAGCAGTCACTTCAATGGGTTTGAAATTCGTCGCCTGTGAGGCTTCATCTGGCGTCTGGCCAACCAGCTCCGCAAAACGCCCTGCTGCCCCTTCTTCTGGTTGATCCGGATTGGCAAAGCCTTCCTGCGTTTTTTCCAGCGCTTTGTCAGCCAGATCGCCCGTTTTGATTATATTGTCCGCCATGATAGTAACCTCTATTCATTATTTAATTGGTTGAGGTACTTAAAATCCTCTTATCTGTTTTAAAACAGCTTTTTAATATTATTGTCTTATAACTTTAGCTCATCTGCCTTGCTCATCAGAAACTGCATAGCCCTTTCCACATTAGGTCGATTGAAATCAGAATCATCCACAAATAAACAGATAACCATTTGATTTTCCTGAACTCCTACCTGTAAAGGATAGGGAAAACTCCTTTTGTAATGGCATTCCGCCAGAGCGCTTTCTAATAATGGCAGACTATTAAATGGGTCAATCTCCCGGGCCAGATACATCAAAACGCCCTCTTCCTTTTGCTCCATGTAAAAAGATCCTGCACCTTCTATTTCAAAACAGGCAACGCCAGTATCACCAAAATCGAACCCCCTGATGCCCATGGCCTCAGTAAACTCCGAAAGTACGCCATTACGCCAATCCATCCGTCCTCCTTAGCTTTTCACTCCACCCACCGGTGGTTCATTTCGGCCCGTATTCACCCGAGGAGCCCCCGGAAGATCAGCAAGTGACTGGATATACTGCTTGACCTTCACTTCATTGCCACCCAGAAGTGGTATTTCAGTTTTTGATGCTTCTGCCTGTTCAATATAACCAAGCAACTGTTTTAACTGAGCCTTGTCTCCAGCCATTGACTGGATATCTTTGAGGACATCGCCAATATCACCATACGCCTCGCCTTTAACCTGTCCTTGCACCTTAGCGGCAATATACGCTGCAGTCCCCCTGGCAGGCGCTGACTCAGTGGAAGCGTTTCCTGATACATCTGCATCACCAGACGTATCGCCACCCTCACCAGAAGAACTTCCGCCTTCACCAGACGCCTCAAATGTCGCTTCAACCGTCATACCCTCATCGGTATCCTGGCTTCCTGCTTCATCCAGGGTTGCCTCGACCTGCATATCCTCCGCAACATCCTGAGCGTCGGATTCATTCCAGGTTGATTCAACCGATAAGCCTTTCTCCTCCGCCCTGATACTGAACTTGTGAGAGTATTCCAGACGATCAAAGATATCCGTGCCCAATGGGCGTGTTTTCGACTCAGCCATCGGCGCTAAAGGATTGGTAAAGAACGCTTTCAAACGAGCCGTAAACGGACCTTCTTTAAAGCGGGGATGCAGACTTTCTTTAAGTGATTGACTCGGCCGTTTCTTGATTCTCGAATCAATATCAGCAATGGATGATTTAAGGCTGGCAAGATCTTTATTTAACTGGTCAAGATCAATATCCGGGCCACGATTATCTTTCAATACTTCGATTGCCGTTTTAACCAGATCCTCCACACTTGCATCGGGGTGAGTTTTCAACCACTCTTTCAGCGCTTTTTCATCGGGAGGAATAAGCGGTAACTCTTTTCCTTCGCCTGCAGGTGTGATGCCTACCTTAAGATCCTTGGCAAACGCCTTGCCTCGTTGACTGGCGACCTGTTTCAGCGCATCAATAATATCTACATTGTTATCCGTTGCGTACTTCAACGCATCTGATGCACTGTCATACACAAAGTTGGTATCCTTACGTTGATGCAGGTCCCGGGCCTTATCCAGAAACTCGTCCTGCTTCTCCATCAGCTCTTGATCGGAAAGTCCATCAAAGCTGCCCGTTGCCGTAACCTCTGGAGAAGCATTAACACCTCCTTTGGCAGTCACCTCCGGAGAGGTGCCTTTCGCTGGATCAGTGGTGGCTTTAGCCGTTGACGTTTCACCCTTTGCAGCAGGCTCAGCCTGTGTTTCTTCACTCCCCTGCCCAAGAGTGGGGACACCTGGGGATGCCATAAAGTCTGGAACCGGAGCCTCTTGATCTTGAGCCCCCTTGAAGTCACTGCCCAAGTCATCAAGGATGCTATTTGATACAGGGTTTGAATTAATAAAGTTATTTAACGTGTCTTCAGAGACTTCAGTTTCTCCGCCCTTACCATAGTTATCATCTGCCTTCCCACTGCCTTCCTCTTCCAAAGCCAGTGAATCCTGTTCATCTTGAATAGCAGCAACCAGGCTGTCTTTCACTTGCTCATTGGCAAAAATCTCTTCCGGAATTTCACGAATCAAGGTTGCAGTCTTATTGATAAAGGCTGTTCTAACTTGAACAGGCTGCTCACCCAGCCCCATTTGATCCATTAACGCTGTAAAGTCACTCCCTACCACAAACTGTTTATCCAGCAGATCCAGAACCTTTGTCATATATTGCTGGCCATCAAACTGCTCAATACTGATTGGTGGTCTGCTCATCTCCCCCTGTGTTTCCATACAGCTATCATGGATACCTACGAGCCTTTTCAGAGTCGTCATATCATTAATCACAGAGCGCAGATGAGTGTCTTCCGTTGTAGACGTCATCGAATTCAACTCGCCACTCAAAAACCTGAGTCTTCTATCTACCGACTTCTCAAAACCGGTCGCCACCTGATTATTGCTCTGATCTGTATCTACAGCTCCCTGGTTATTGTTCAGGTCTTTAAATGCTGCAGCGAGGGATTTATGATCCTTGACATGACCAAATACCTGCGTTCGAATTTCATCCGGAGTTTTATCCGGATGAAAGTCATCAGCCAGTTTACCGGCAGCTTTTGATAGTTCTCTGCCAGTCTCAATATATTGCGGATGTTCTTTCTCAAGCGCTTCAATGGCTTTAAAAATTTCATCTTTCGGCAGAGCGTCAGGGTCGGCTTTAAACTCAACCGCAATTTCATAAAGCGCAAGATACTGATGGTAAGGGTCCTTAAACTGCTCTTTGGCCCCTTTAAGGTAGTCTTCCTGTTTATAATCCTGTTTTGACTCTTCAGGAAAGCGTCTTTTGAAATCCTGCGTTTCAGGAACTTCTTCAACAATCTTGATTTTTTCAATTAATTCAAGCTGCCGCTCAGTTTCCGTTTTGCCTTTGGTTGTTTTTATTTCATCTTTTGTCCGGAAATTTGCTCTCGCACTACCGATCTCTTCCGCTATATCTGTACTTTGGGAAAGAAGCGATGGTTTATTGGAGGCCTGTACCTCCTGCCCAGTTGACAATTTTCCTGCCGCTCCAGCAGCACCCGCAGCCGACGTCGCGGTAGTCTGCAGCTGCTGCGTCACTGCTGAGGACTGTATCCCTCCAAGTGGATTACCCATGCTTTCCCTCTTTACAAGAAAAAGCCAACCCGTAAGGTTGGCTACATCTTATAAACCACGTCCTTTTATTAACTTGTTATCAAGATCAAGTGATTGACCTGTGATCAAGCTCTCGTTGTTGATTTGAGTGTTTCGAACCATGAGCGGATGATCTCATCCATCTTGCTGATGACCGTTTTCACCATATCCTGATGGAGGTTCATAAACTCAGTTTCAGACTGTGCCGCATTATCATGGGTTTTCTGGAATGCCTCGTGCATTTTGACCTGCGCCTGATGCATGCCCGCCTGATAGTCAGTACCAGCCTTTATCAGGTCCCCCCCTGCAGAGGTCATCTGGGCGAGCCCCTGAGAAAGAGAAACCTGCCGTTGCATTGACCCTTGATCCAAACCACCTGCTTTCAACGACATGCCAAACTGCATACCACCGGAAACAATTTTGGTAGCGGCGCTCGCAAAGCCACCAATTGCGCTCATCAGGGCAGCACTTTTCATTTCTTCTGCCTGATTCAGAATCTCATTTTTTGACGCTTCGTACTCAATGGCACGAGATTCCCTGGCGGCAGCCCGCTGGCTCGTACTCATCTTGAACAAAAGTTCCATTACAGCAAAGATATCCACCAGCTGTTCAAGTATTTGCATATTATCAAAGGATTGGCCTGCAGCCATCAGGTTCATTCCTTTGCTGCCTGCCATCAGGTACTGTGCCAATCCCTGGGGAGCATTACGCATCAGAGCAGCCTGATTCTTTAACGACGCAGGGTTGCTGGTAAGAAGAATGACTTCTATCTCCTGCTCACTGAAGCCCATCTTGGCCAGCAGCTGCTTTTGTTCTGCACTGCCCAGTTGAGAAAGCTTACCATTCAATAATGCAGCCAGCCCCTCAGCCGCAGCACCACGAAACCCAAGCGCCTGCAGTACAGCTTTTGCATCAGAACCTGCTGCGCGCATGGTATCCAGACGGCTGCCATCGGTATCTGGTGGCGCAAGCGACATCATCGTTTTGATCTGGCTGTCCGTGAAGCCCAGGGACCTCAGGATGGCCGTTTTCTGATCCAGACCTTTCGCACCACCGTGCTGAGAGGCCAGAAACGTCTGGATGTCCTTGGAGGTTGACAGCTGCTCCAGATTATCCAGCTGAAACTTCTGAAATCCTCCCATGCCAGCCAGCACTTGCCGCTTTCCTTCAGAGGTTTCCACCCCTTTACCAGAGAGAAGCTGCATGTAAGAGGCGGTATCATCAAGAACCGCCGCCTGTGATTTCAGCTTCGCAGCTTCACCTTTGGTCACCGTTCCACTGAGGACATTACTGAGCAACTGTTTGGTCGACTCCATGGCCTCATCAGTTGACTTGGAAAGAGTCGCCAGCGTTTTACCGGCATTGGTCATTTGATTTTGTGAAAGATCATCGGGTGAGGCCAGTGATGGCTTGGCCTGCTGGGCTGCTTTATTGGCCTCACCCAACACCTCAGATTTGACATGCTTGCTTGAGGCAAGACGAACGCTCTCCTGCTGAAAGTCAATATCACCTTTCTTTATCGCCGCCTTCTTTGCGTCAGATGTCGTTGGTTTATCAAGGAGCATCTGCAAATGGGCATTCTGCGCCGCCCGATCTCCACCAGAAATTCCCTCGGCCATGAGTTACCTCCATGTATCACTGTTAAGGTAAAAGCAACCTTAATTCATTATCCTTTGAGAGCAGAATTGAGCTTGGTCATCGTCTCGTGGTTGTCTTTCATCATGCCGGTCATGACCTGCCAGACCTGCTGCATGTCCTCGATAACCTTGCGGATGTCCTCAACCATGTCATCAATGATGTGTTGATTGTGCATCATCCAGGCAAACAGCTCTTTGGCTTCAGCTTTTAACATATCGGCTTCATAAGTCATGGCTGTGCTGTGAGCACTGGCCGAACCATCAGCAATCATCGCCCCCCCACCGACAGCTCTGGCAATCTGGGTAAAGCGAGAGGCCATCGCCGCCATTCTGGAAGCCCTTGCGGTTGCTGTTAACGCAGTCGTTGCCGAGGCTGTGACAGTGGCTGCACTGGATGCACCACCAGCTGCAGCGGACGTACCCTGAGCAGTCGCAGTGGCCGCCGTAGAACCAGCACTGGCCCCCGCTCCGGCAGCTGCGCCACCAATACTCAATATCATAATAACGGCCGACCAGAACACCATCGCACCAATCATGGCTTTATCTTCTTCTACACCAAATGCCATCAACAGCTCGGCGAATCCTTTGTTCATCCAGTCACCGGTTTCAGAAGAAACCGTCATCAGAACAGTTAAGGCCAGAGCTGCAGCCATCAGTCCCATGGCTACCGGCGAACCAACCCCTGTAGCAAACATAACAACCATTACAATGGCCATGATGGCTACGGCGATATAACCGAAGATTTTACCGATCAGTCCTGACTTTTTGGCCTCTTTCGCTTTCTCAATGGAGTCCAGAATCTTATTCATTCGCTTTTCTGAAAGCTGCTCCCGCTCGACCTGATTAATCTTGATATTCTCCTGATTATATACAAGACGGTTGTCCTGTAGTTTTGTCTGAATCGTCATCAGCATATGTGTTGCTGTATCAATATCCATGTGCTTTTTTGAGTTCAGGAACGTAGTATTAAAGGCTTTCAGATCTGCCTGCAATTCCGCATGAAGGTCTGCAGGCCCACCCTTCAGGTTGGCAACTCTGTTGAAGACATCGGCATGAAGATCACTCAGCTTTCCAAGCGAGTCATCACCGGCAAGCTTGCCCCCCACCCGGGCGGAAAATGAATGCATACCCCTCAGGGAATTGTCCGGGTCATTGGGATCCGCAAATTTCATCATTCCATCAATCAGCTCTTCACTGTATCCCATGGACAACAGATGGTCCTTGTTACTCTGCATAGAGCTGATATGACCAGCAAGAGGGTTTTTCCGCGGTGCAGGGCCTTCAGCAAAGGCTTTCAAATCACCTCTGATCAGATCAAGAAAGTCGGGCCCACCTTGCTCGATAATTGACTCTGAGGCCAGACCGAGCTTTACCGCTTCAGGGTTCGTTTTATTCAGCTTCTGGATTTCTGCAAAAACAGAGATCTCCTTGAGGACTTTTTCGGAAGGTGTATCTGAGCCTTCTACAGGAGCATCCAGGCTATGCTGGGGCCTGATGGGAGGATCAATATCCTCTTGCCCCTGATGCGTTGAAACCGTGTTCTGATCCGAGTAGCCACGATTGACACTGTCCTGCCGATCAACCCGGTCTTTCTGTTGTTGCTGCAGAAGTGAAGGGTCTACACCTGCCTGTCGTTGTAACTGATCTGCCGAATGAGGTCCCTGTTGAATATTTGCCATTCTGCTTACTCCTTAGCCTATTTTAGATTTTCCAGCATATTTTTGGCACGCTCCAGATCCTTGGCATATTCCGGGCTGTCGCCGGCCCAATCAATGGAGGTCTCATAGGAAATCTGGGCTTTTTCCTTATCGCCTTTCGCCAGATGGCAATCACCGATATACATCATTGGCCGGGGATCATCAGAGTCCAGAAGGGTGGCAAACGAGAAGATCTCTATGGCGCTGTCATACTGTTTCTGCATTTGCTGACATGCACCCAGTCCAAGAAAATATTTACGATTGAAATGGTCGTAAAAGCATAGGAATTGAAAAACTTTTTTTGCTTCTTCGTACTTCCCACCCTGATAAAGGTTATAAGCAACTGAGTAAATTGCCTCCATGGCATCATCACTCATATTTTTCAAATCCTTGAAGGTTCCTCCCTCACCGAAGAAATTCAGGAGCTTATCTTCAAGCTCTGCACCTTCATAACCATTCAGATCTTCATTATTCACGTGTGACTCCTCCATGAGTTAACGCATATTTTGAATAATAGTACTTATTGACTGGAAGTACTTGTTGATAAAATTAGAAAGCATTTCGAATGTCTGGTTGTATTTATTGATAGTCTGTTGAAGTTTGGTAGTTTCCAGTTGTGATTGACTGGTCAATGAATCAATCTTTCCTTTCAAACCCTCAATATTCACATCCCATTCGGCAGAATTATGAACAGCATCTCCACCGCTCGTACTGTACCCTGCACCCAGAGAGTCCCAGAAATCAATCATATCCTGTGGCATGGTGCTTGAGCCTGACGTACCAGCCTGAGCTTTCAAGTCCTTGGCCCTTCTCAGCATGTCACTAGCATCTTCTAATAGATCATTCTTCTGATTGATGGACTCTATCTGTTCTTCCAATTGAGTCTGGAGAATATCCGCCCGGGCCGTCAGCACGGCCATAATCAAGGCGTCCAGGCTGGGTTTGGTGAAATCCACCGGCTCACCCAGCAGGTAGGCATTAATCTCCGAAGCCCCTGGGCCTATATAATTGTCACCATTCCAGTTGGCTGGATTACTGACCTCCTGAACCAGGGCAATCGGTGCCTGTAGATAGACCAGCTGCTGCGAGGCTTCATCAAGCTGTCCAGTATATTGCAGCGAATTCAGAGTCTGTTTATTAACAGAATAAAAGTGGGTAGGAGTAAGTGAGTTACCCTGATCATCCGGGTCGGCCATCGATAACAGGGCTTCAATCTGGGCGTCGGTATAACCGGCAGCTCGAAGTGACTCAATCCTGGCATCATTCAAAGTAATGGTTGTAGTTGTGCTTGTTCCAGATTCAGTGCCGGTGGAATCCGTGCCGCCAACAGAGGTACTCATTAGTGACTCCCTTTCTTGATTGGAATATCCTTTAAATCACTACCATTAACTCTAGGTTAATAAACAACGTTCTTGCCAATTACACCTTGGTCGATTCTTTTTTTATGAAAAAAAGAAATTTAAAAAAAAATTTAAATTCCTTTTCCCATACGTTTAAGAAAATAATCCATTGCTATTTGCTGCTCATTTGGTTTGGCTTCTATTTTGTCCATAATTTCTTGAACTTCATTACTATCAAAAACCTCTCCAAGGAAGGCTTTTCTGCTTTCTTCCGTTTTAAGATCAACTTGAACACTATCACTATCAATTTTTGCATTTTGCAAACGTTGTCTTGCAACACTAAATGCAACATGTCCCAGTGCAGTAGCCACAAGCTCCTTGTAGTTATCCTCTGTCAATTTAACCTCTTCACCTTTTTGAACTTTACGTTGACGCTCAACTTCACGCCAACCCAAAATGCCAGTACGAATATCCATAAGAACGGCTTGTCCATTTACACCGCAATTTGATGTGTCATCAAGATCAGTTTCATACTCTGACTTCGGAATCAATTGGTTTATGACTCTTTTGCGATGCTCTTCTGCTTCTTCGGGCCGCTCATCATCCAAGGAAATCCCGGAGTCTGATGTGGGTGTAGATACAACCGATGTGACGGATGAAGGCGTTAGCTCACGGACTGGTGGAGGCATCGGCACTGGCGGTGTTACGGGTGTAGAAGTTTGCACAGGTGAAGGAATTGGCTCAGGCCTGGCCTGACCAAACTAGTGCATCATTCTATCCTCTCTATAAGCCTTTGATGCTCTTACAAGTTCAGTAAGCAGATCAAAAAACTCGATCCCCTTCATATCCTTATCAGCAAAATTCTCCAGTCGTCCGCGCATTTCACCGATGGTCAGCGGTGGCGCACTTGGATCAGGGGGAAGCCTGGGATCAGAGAATTGCATATAAACTTTATTCGTCAACCGTTCAATAAACTCATCGGTAGGCTGTATTCTACCCATAAGCTCTTTCATTTGCCTTTCTACCTCATCCATCCTGGCATTCTGAAAAGTATCAGAACCCTTGATATCCCTATCATCAGCAATATGGCGAAACTGATCAAAAAGGCCTGTCGTAGCAACCGATATCTCTTCTAAGGTCTTTTCATCAAACTCTGCATTTGGATCTTGGGAATGCCGATCCCATTGCTCTGGAGCATGAGCTTTATTTGAAAACGGGCTGAAGCTTTCGTTTATCAGGTTCCGGAGCTTATCAAGATTTTGAGTAAGATCATCGTCATTCTGCCCCCCAACCGTTTGCGTTGCCACAGTTGAGGTCCTGGCTCCCCTGGCGGTTTGCTGACCTCCGCCATTAGCAGCAGATGGTGGCCGTGATTCTGACATGACAAACTTGCCATCCGTATCGACAGCTCCTGTGCCTGGGCTTGAACCAGGTTCAGTTTTAGCGGCTGGGCTTGAACCAGGTTCAGTTTTAGCGGCTGGCTTCTCTGGACCCGTCGGTGTTTTACTATCCGGAGTATTCTGTGGGTTCTGATTCTGACCATTATTGGTCTGAGAGGGGCTCTGTTGTGGGTTTAGCCGGTCATGCACTTCGAATCCCAAAGACACCCCCAGACAAGCCAAGGCACAAGCCGCAAAAAAGGTCGCAAAAAGAATATTTGCCCCTGGTACCGGTATAAGAAGGGAGAGGAATGCAGCGATCGTGAATATGACAAATAAAGCCTGTAGCTTATGTGTACCGAGCCAGTTCCCAATCTTTTTTAACGCATCTAAAAACCTCTGGCCGATTGACTTTTTCGTTGTGTTACCCCCACCGTCAATATCGACTGAGCCTTCACTCTTAACCACTGGCTTACTATCAACACCACCTCCCTTGATCGAAAGGCTGGCAACTTCTGAACCACTATTGCCGCTGTCTCCCTCGATCGAAATGCTTTCAATGTCATCATCTCCCGCTGGTATTTCACCATCCGCCCCGGACGTTTTAGCAGCAGGAACCGGTAACTGTTGGTCAGGAGGTAGAAGGTCTCTATTGTCGTTTATAATCTCGCCCATCTTAGCAGCAAATTCAGGCTGACCAAGCAGCTCAACAACATCAGGCTGAGGAGGCAATTCATCAACACCTGAATCACCAGATACATCAGATACATCAGATACATCAGAAAACTCTGTGGTTATTGATGCAATTTCTTCATCATCAACCGTTGACACGGTGTCTTCAAATCCTAATTGATCTACATCCAAGTCCTTAGGAACACCGGAATCTGGAGTTAATGGGCGAGAAGGTGATTCCTGACGCTTGGACTGGGTGCCGTCGGCGGTTGATTGCCTGTCAAGTACATCAGAAGTCTGTGGCTCTGTTTCATCGGGCACAGTGCCATTTTCAACATAAGTGCCTTCATCACCCTCAGGAATTGTCTCCATAAGCCATGACGGATGAGGTCTGACAGCTTTAACGGTTCTTGGCTGCTCGGGAGAAGTCGGAGATGAAGCAGGATCAGAGTCCTGTTCACGTTTGACAGAGGGGTCATCTGGGCCCATCACATGAACGGAGACTTGCCGACGACCTCTTTGAGTGGAAAGCGAAACCGCATCACCATTCTTTAAAAGGGTAGACGGGCCATTTGATGCCGGTGACTGAGAGCCCGCGGGAGGGAGAGGTGGTGAGCTTTCCATGCGAATTCCTTTTCAAAAATCTCCGATATATAAAAGAAAAGTCTAGCTGATGAATAAAAAACAAAATCAATAAATAAAAGAAATTAAAAAAATTTAATTTAAAAAAAAGTAATAAAAATAATTACTATGCTAAAAGCAGTTATTTCATGTAATTAACCAAGGTAATTAATGTGCTTGAAACGCTTTATGTTCTGGCCATCACCGTTGAAGCCATGGCGGGTGCTATTGTTGCCGGCCGAAAAAAAATGGATCCATTCGGTATTTTAATTATTGCCTGCTGCACCGCATTCGCCGGAGGCACCGTTAGAGACCTGGTATTGAATAATCACCCCATGGTGTGGGTTGGCAAGCCAGAATACTTGATAATCACCTGCTCAGCTGCCCTGCTGGTGTTATTTATCCGCCCCTGGATTCGTTATATGACTGAGGCTTTCCTGGTGCTTGATGCTATAGGCCTGATTACCTTCAGCATCATTGGTGCCCAGAAAACTCTGGATTTAGGGCATGGCTACATCATCGCGGCCACCATGGCCGTTTTTACCGGTGCTCTTGGCGGTGTCGTAAGGGATATTCTCTGTAACCAGATTCCCCTGGTATTTCGAAAAGAGCTATATGGCAGTATTGCCTTTCTTTCTGCCTGGCTGTATTTCAGTTTGATAATGACTCCTCTTTCAGCTAACAGTGTTATTCTCATCACACTGATTTCTGGATTTACCCTTCGTATTCTTGCTATTTATAAAGGACTGGAGCTCCCAAAATTCAGTTTTGATGATTCATCCACTTCTGATGATCAACAGGAATGACCATTAAAAGCATTTATCCTCATGATAATTAAACGCGATGTGCGACTTTGTAAGAAGCTATCTCAAATTACTAGCATGATGGTAAGTCCAACTTAAATCTTCAAAATCACACAACTATACGCTTTCCGTTTTTTTAATCTTCGGAAATAAGGTTCTCAA
>NZ_LUKQ02000017.1 GCF_001647025.1 Endozoicomonas atrinae | reverse complement strand
AAACCATCAGTTATAGAAAAAAAACTACTTGGATTAGAAAATCCTTTTTTCTCCAACATTAAATCTAACAATATATGATTTTGATTGTTAGCTGCCTTAATAACACTGCGACTCGTATAAACAGGTGTAAAGAAAAACTGAAAAATAAACCACCAACCAAGTGCAAATAGAAAAAAACAAATTATATAAAATATCCCGGTTTTTTTAGTGACAGAATTATCAATACTACTATTTTTATTCTTTTGCATTGATTTCCACCATATCAGCAACCTAATCGGCTATATCTTTACATTGGTAAACCAGCCTATTTAAACACATCAGGTATCTATTTTTTAGTCACTTATCTTTGACAACCACCACCTTAACACATATTTCAAAAAGCACGCTACCGCCCGTCGACTTACGCATATGTCGAAACAACTCTTCGGAAAACCGAATCAGCACCAGAGCATTCCTTATCGCAAAGAATCATCCAGCACCTAAACGCAAAAAGGCCTTTAGAAGGCCTTAACACTTGTTATCATACAACTCTATCCAATAGTAAATTCTACACGACGAGCAATGACTAATCACGTTTTATCTATATGAAATAATACAAAATACTTACTACATCACGGAACAAAACGAACAAGAATACCCTCAAGCCCCATGTCTTTCTTGATGATGACTTTCAGCTGTTGAAGTTCATCCGGTCGCACTTCAGGACCGATATAGACCCGATAAAATATCTTCCCCTTTTCTGTAGAAATTATCTTCTGAAAAGCACTGTACCCCTTGCTTTTCAGCTGTTTCTCCAGGTTACGGGCATTGTTTTTATCGGCAAAGGTTGCCAGCTGCAGGGACCAGGCTTTCAGATGCCCTTTTTCATCCACACCAGTTGTCTGCTCAGCACGATCGCTTTCTGGCTCGAGAATTATCTCCGAAGAAGAAGACACCACTTCAACAACATCCTGCGGGATATCAAGCTGATCAACAAATGCAGGCACCGGGGGAGAGTCAAGCTGTGGAGCATCAGGGGAAGATCTGGAGGTAACCAGTGGATGGGTCTCTCCTCCCCTGAAAAGTGCAGGCGCGAGAATGATTAACAAGGCCAGCAATACGACAGCACCTATTAGTCTTTGCTTAAGTCCCTCGCCCAAGATACGCTCCAGATGTCCGCGACAGGAAGAATGTTAGTGGTTATATAGTTTCAACTTAGTGACTGTTGGTCAAGGCAGCAGATACCGTCATAAAGGATCCTGTGACTAACACCCTATCTCCACAAGTTGAGCTTGCAAGAGCATGATGCAATGCTTCAGCAACACTTTCATAGTTATTGACTACATATTCTCGTGCAACCAGTTTTTGGGCCAGCTCTTGTTCAGGCAGCGCCCTTGGAGACTCAAACTGCGCAACATACCACTCATCGATATTGCTGCTTAAGCAGTCGACAACCGCCATGTAGTCCTTATCCTTACACATGGCAACAACGGCTCTTGTGCTACCGTCTACCGGAGACTCATCAAGACGCTGCTTCAGCATGTCTGCTGCCTGGGGATTGTGGGCAACATCCAGCACAACCTCGATTGACTCACCCGATTCGTTTTTCATAGCCAACTTCTGGAATCGCCCCGTAACCGATACCCGTGACAAGCCTTCTCGAATAGCCTCAATAGCAATAGGTTCCGGTAAAAATTGCAGCGCCTGCAATGCAGTTGCCGCATTATCAATCACCACACTGGGAACAGGCAGGTTTTCCAGCTTCTGATTCTCACCACCTGACCAACTCCAGCTATTACCGTCCCTTTCAAGTGTAAATGCCTCCCCTCTGCAATAAAGAGAGCTGCCAAGGCGTCCCGCCATTTCAGTAATTGCATCTGGCACTGGCTGATCACCAAATACCGCGGGCTTATTGGAGCGGAATATGCCTGATTTCTCTTTGGCAATGGCTTCAATGCTATAACCCAGGTACTCCTGATGATCAAGCGCCACCGTAGTTATTACCGACACATCCGGGTCAACCACATTCGTCGCATCCAGTCGCCCACCCAAACCAACTTCCATCAGTGCTACATCGACTTTCGCTCGTTTAAAACAGTCGACGGCCGCCAGCGTGGCAAATTCAAAATAGGTTAACCATGTCGTTTTTCTGCCATCATTAATCTTCTCAAATGAATCACATAACCAGTCATCACTCACCTGTTGGCCATTAATACGAACTCGTTCGTTAAACTTGAGAAAATGAGGTGAGGTAAATAACCCAACTTTATACCCGGCTGACAGCAAAATAGCTTCAAGAACCGCCAGTGTTGAGCCTTTACCATTGGTCCCTCCCACCGTAATAACGAACGGTGCGGGCTTGAGCAAATCCAACCTCTCACCCACCAGCCGAATCCGGTCCAACCCAAAGTCGATCTCGTGCTCTGGACGCGTCTCCTCCATCCAGGTTAACCATTGATCCAGATTCTTTTCTTTCTGCTCAAAAGAGTTTTCAAAAGAGGACAACGTCACTTCTCCAGACGATCAGTTATGCCGCAAGTATTACACCAATTGCACTTTCTAACTCCCTATTGCGCTGACGGCCTGAAGCGTATTCCTGCGTTGAAGCTCCTCGCCATAGCTACGGCTATGACTCGTCACTTCGCCTTGTCTTACACTCCCGTCCATCATGCTCACAACGGGTTTAGAAAGTTTAATTGGTATTAGAACGATAAAGACAGAGAATAATACGTAATTGCATAGAAAGAAAAAGGCCGGTTAGAAAAAACCGGCCTTAGGAGGGATTAAGCAACCTCTGCAGTCTCAGCAAATTCTATATCAGCATCGGGCTTACCCTGCATTTTGCGACAAAGCCTGGCAATGGTGGACCGCAGCTCTGATCGAGAAACAATCATGTCAATCGCGCCATGATCCAGAAGAAATTCACTGCGCTGGAAACCTTCAGGCAGTTTTTCCCTTACTGTCTGCTCAATAACCCTGGGGCCCGCAAAACCAATCAGAGCTCCCGGCTCAGCCATGTTGACATCACCCAGCATGGCAAGACTCGCAGAAACACCACCGTACACCGGATCAGTCATCACAGAGATATAAGGAATACCTGCCTGGCGCATTCTTTCCAGGGCCGCACTGGTCTTCGCCATCTGCATCAGTGAAAACAGGGCTTCCTGCATTCGAGCACCACCACTGGCAGAAAAACAGATCAGCGGCATCTTTTCTTCGAGGCACAACTCGGCAGCTCGGGCAAACTTTTCCCCGACCACAGAGCCCATGGAGCCCCCCATAAACGAAAACTCAAAAGCAACAGCTGCTACCGGAATTTCCTCGACGGTACCTCGCATGGCAATCAGAGCATCCTTTTCGCCCGTTTGTTTTTGAGCTGCTGCCAGTCGATCACGATACTTTTTCGTATCACGAAACTTCAAACGGTCATTGGGCTCAAGGTCAGCAAACAGCTCCTCTTTTCCTTCCCGGTCAAGAAAGTAATCCAGCCGCGTGCGGGCACTGATTCTCATGTGATGCTGACACTTAGGACAAACACCCAGATTTCTGTCCAACTCTGGACGATAGAGAACGGCCTCGCACTTCACGCATTTGCGCCACAATCCTTCTGGCACATTACTGCTCTTCTGCTCACTGGCAGAACGCGATAACGATGGAATCAGTTTATTGACTAACCAGTTGCTCATTCATTCATCCTGTCATCTATAAAGCTGTCTAAAAGTAATCTCGTTAAATCTGATATTTCGATCAGATGCGCACTTAAAGACAGCTTCAGGAGAGCTTTACCTGAAAGCCCTCCAAGGTAGGCAGTTAGATAGCCTCAAACCACCCACCCTGTTTCATCTGTCCATAGCTGAGCGCATTTCGGCAATTCTGCTGGCAACACGGTCAATGGAGGCCTGCCCCTCACTGCCATACTGAGCCAGCTCAGATACCAGAACACTGCCCGCAATAACACCATCTGCTGTTCGCCCAATTGCAGCAGCAGACTCACCATCACGGATACCAAAGCCTACACACACCGGAACATTGGCAAAGCGCCGGATGTGATTGACCCGCTCTTCAACTTCTGCAGTATTTAATGTTGCCGCACCCGTCACTCCTTTCAGAGAAACGTAGTAAAGGTAACCACTGGCCACACTACAGATCTTCGCAATTCGCTCATCGGATGTGGTTGGTGTAATCAGGTTAATCATATCCATACCGCGATCATGCAGCATACCCAGGAAATCACCTGCCGCTTCCGGTGGCAGATCCACCATCAGCACACCATCAACACCCGCCTGACTGGCCAACTCAACAAACCGGTCGTATCCCATGATTTCTACCGGATTGAGATAGCCCATCAGGACAACCGGTGTGACATTATCCCTTTCCCGGAACTCAGAAACCATTGCAAAAACGTCATACAATGTAACACCTTGTGATACAGCACGCTCATGCGCCTGGGCAATCACCGGGCCATCCGCCACCGGATCCGAGAAAGGAAAGCCCAGCTCAATCATATCCGCACCACTGTCAACCAGCTGATGCATGACATCGACACTCTTTCCCGGAGGGTCACCGGCAAGAATGTAGGGTATCAAAGCTTTACGCTCACACCCTTTTAACTTTTCAAAACAGGCTTTGATTCTGTTCGTTTCAAGACTCATGCTGTGCCCACCTTATACTTCGAGGCCGTCAATGGCGGCAACGGTATGAATATCCTTATCACCACGGCCTGACAGGTTACAGATAATGATCTGTTCTTTGTCCATCGTGGGCGCGAGTTTATCTACCCACGCCAGAGCGTGAGCACTTTCCAGCGCAGGCATAATACCCTCAAGCCGGGTCAGCTTACGAAACGCAGCCAGAGCCTCTTCATCCGTTGCCGCCGGGTATTGTGCACGACCTATATCTTTCAGGTAGCTGTGCTCTGGCCCAACACCGGGATAATCCAACCCTGCTGATACCGAGTGACTTTCAATAATCTGTCCATGATCATTGGTCATCAGATAGGTTCTTGCACCCTGAAGTACGCCCGGACGACCGGAACTCATACGGGCAGCATGCTTATCAGTATCAACACCATGACCTGCGGCTTCCACACCGTACAGTTTAACGTCTTTATCTTTGATAAATTCGTGGAACAGCCCCATAGCATTTGAGCCACCACCAACACAGGCAACCAGTGCATCAGGAAGGCGACCTTCCTTTTCCAGAATCTGCCGACGGGCTTCGCGACCAATAATACTCTGCAGATTGCGTACCATTTCAGGGTAAGGCGATGGACCGCAAACCGTACCCAGCAGATAGAAGGTATCCTCAGGACGTGCCACCCAGTCCCTGAGCGCTTCGTTAATGGCGTCTTTAAGCGTCTGGGACCCTGTCTCCACGGGTACAACGGTGGCTCCCAACAGCTTCATGCGATAGACGTTCAATGCCTGCCGCTTAACGTCTTTGGCGCCCATATAAACGACACACTCAAGCCCAAGGCGAGCGGCCACGGTCGCTGAGGCAACACCATGTTGACCGGCACCGGTTTCCGCAATAATACGGGTTTTACCCATATGTTTGGCCAACAGCGCCTGACCAACCGCATGATTGATTTTATGGGCACCGGTATGATTAAGGTCTTCACGCTTCAGGTAGATCTTTGCGCCACCAAGCTCCTTAGTCCACCGCTCTGCATAATAGAGAGGAGATGGACGACCGACGAAGTCAGCCAGATCACGATCAAAGTCCTCCTGAAAGTTCTTGTCCCGCCAGAGCTCACGCCAGGTGCGATCAAGGTCTTCCAGCGCACCCATCAGGGTTTCGGCCACGAAACGTCCACCGTAACGGCCAAAATGCCCCATTAAATCTGGTTGATCGTACTTGTGTTCTTCAGAAGAACGCACGAGGGATTCAGAATTTTCTTGATCGACCATCATCTTCCCGCCGCCTTGATAAAGGCTTTGATTTTGTCGTGATCCTTAATGCCAGGCTGGCTCTCTACACCACTGCTGACATCAACTCCATAGGGTCGAACCCTGTTAATTGCCTGAGCGATATTGTCAGGACTTAAACCTCCGGCAAGCACCACAGGTTTATTCAGCTCATGGGGTATCAAATCCCAGTCAAAAGATTTACCGGTACCACCCACCTCCCCGGGCTTATAACTATCCAGAAGGTAGCCACAGGCCGTTGTATAGGGAGCCACCATTTCCACTACTGCAATGTCTGGTCGAACACGGAAGGCCTTCATATAACGTACCCCCCAGCGGGCGCACTCGACTTCCGGTTCATTACCATGAAATTGCAGGAGAGAAAGAGGTACTGCATTCAGCACCGATTGAATCAGCTCATCTGAGGCGTCCACAAACAATCCAACCACTGAGACAAAAGGTGGCAGAGCCCGAACAATCTCCACGGCCTGCTCAACCGTCACGTACCGACTGCTCTTCCGGTAAAAAACCAGACCAATGGCATCAGCACCACTTTCAACAGCAGTTAGACCATCTTCAACACGAGTAATTCCGCAGATTTTTATACGAGGAGATACTTCCATTTCCCGGTGTTCTCTTTCCCGCGCTCAGCGCCTGGAGACTGTCCAGAACACCGAGCCAACTACAGGATAAGGGCTTGAAGGTGCTTCCACACCTGGCTATACAACATAAGGTGCGAAAGGATAGGCAACCCCTGAGCGATCGTTGATCTTATCAGAACATTTCGGTGATTACTGCATCTAATTCTGGAAAAGGCGTCAAATTACAGCGGAATCAAAGGTGCAATAAAGTGCGGGTTTGATTCACTGGGGGGCAATTCAAAAGCCTCATCGTATCCGGCATCGATAAAATAAAGCCCGCAAGGGGAAGCGGTTACCCCACCCTGTGCACGATCCCGGGCATCCAACACCTCTTTTGCCCAGCCTGGTTCACGCTTACCACACCCTACAGCCATTAACACGCCGGCAAAGTTACGAATCATATGATGCAAAAAGGCATTGGCCTGAACATCGATAACAATAAGAGGCCCGTGGCGGGAAATATCCAGCCGGGTGACATTCCGAACCGGATTTTTGGCTTGACACTGAATCGCACGATAGGATGTGAAGTCGTGCTCCCCCACCAGATACTCTGCTGCCGCTTTCATGCGCTCAACATCCAGAGGCCGATAGTTCCAGGTCACTCCTTTGGAGAGGTGCGCTGGCCGAATGGGGTGGTTATAGATGACGTAGCGATAACGTCGCCAGAGAGCAGAAAACCGGGCATGAAAGTCATCCGAAACGGGCTTCACCCAGTTTATAGCAACTTCATCCGGCAAATTGGCATTCGCACCATAGGCCCAACCCCGTTCTGTGCGAACAGCATCCGTATCAAAATGGATGATCTGGTTACAACCATGAACCCGGGCATCCGTCCTTCCTGCACAGATAACGGATACGGGGTGGTTAGCTACTTTTGAAAGCGCAGCCTCTACAGCGGCCTGCACAGTAGGTAAACCGGTTTTAAGAATCTGCCAACCAAAAAACTGGGAGCCATCGTATTGAACACTGGCGGCATAACGGGGCATGAACGGAAAACACCTATAGAAAAAGCTAGACGCAGATTTTAAGCATCAGTGTCAGCAGGCGGATGACCACCAAGAGACCCTCTCGGCTTAGCACCTTTAACACTACAGGATTGAATCGTAACAGATTCATCGTCCACTACAGAAGCACCCTCACCCCTTGGAGGTTGATATACAACACGCGATCTGAGCGATGATTCCTCATCGTGTGGTGAGTGCCTTATGGCAGGGCGATAACAGGGAAGGCTTTCACACCACGGCCTGCAAACCCTGGGGGGATTGAATATCAAACCGCTTATCATAATCCCCCCACCTAAAAAAACCAGGACTCCACCAATAACAATTGCTGGCAAAGCATTACATCCACTGGAACCCCCTGGGGGTGCTACTGTCGTTGATTGCCGGGTCTGATTACCAGCAGAGAACGGAGAGACAAGATCTGCCACAGAAGCCCCATCCTTGCTACCTTTAGCCAGACAAATGGCGCCGTAAGATAACAAACAGATTCCCAGTAGAAATAATCCGCCACCCAACGTATGCTTTCCAAGCGTACCTTTATTTTCAACCACTCTTTGCCAGCAGACATTCTCAGCGGCAGAATCGACTTGATCAGAACAACCACCAAGTTCATCAATGGACTTTTTTACATCATGATAAAGAGGCATATCGGTTTGCCCATTCTTTTCCATGTTCTTCGCCACAACACCCAAGAGTTCTTCAAGCTGAGAAGCCAATTGATCTCTGAGAATTTTTATCGCATCTTCCGACTTTTTACTCTCTATAGATTTATTGAGTAACTGATAGGTTTTTGATACCTGCTGAGTCAAACGCGCAATGTCCACATCATCATAGGCCACTAATTGTGCAATTAATCCATCAGGCTTTCTGAAAGCACTAACTTCGGTACTGCTTGAAGCAGTAGGTAACACATGAAGAGAAACGGATCTTCGAGACACAAGAGCTAAATTGCTGGGGGCAGACTCAACATTGGCTTTAGATGCTGGATGAGAATCCGTTTGCAAAGAGGTACTACGTGCTTCTATGCTTGAAACATCACCAACCCCCGCCATTTTACCTTTTAAAGGCTTTTGAAAAGCATCAGCCTTAGCTTCGGAAGCAGAACCCGACTTTGAAGAACCATTGACTGAAGCACAACCAGTATCCATATTCCAAGAAGTATGAAATGAACATACTTGACAGACTCATTGAAGCTTAAAAAGTTCAATGACGGATGCAAGCTTGTTCAGCCTTCCAGAAAAGTATCGCCTTAAACATACATCAAAAGCCTTATAAACACTTAAACTAGAATCTATGGTATCTTTTCTTCACAGCAATTAAACCACTGCTTTTTTAACCCTTAATTGATAAAGAAATAATCAAGAACCAAATGCTTTGCCCTAAAAAAAGAGCGCCAATAAAAGGCGCTCTATGTCATTTTCTTTCTTTAGTCTATGAAAATATCAATCGATCTCAAGTCGTGTCTTACCCCAGAGACTGGTGTAATGTAAACGACCTTCCATATCTATCAATATACCGGCATACAGGCTATTAAATCGAGAACTTCCCAACACCCAGGTTCTGGCTGTTTCGCCGGTCGTCCAATCAATAGCTTCAACGGTGTATTTACCATCACGGCCACCCACGGTATAAGCCATATCAGATTGTGCAGCCATGGTTGGCGCGGCATTGAGAGAGCTTACATCCATATTAATCCACGCAGACTTAAACTCACGAGCAACGGGATCCCATTCAAACTTTTCAACACCATAAGGTTTATAGGTATCGTGATGACCAACCCACCCCACAATCATGGAATCACGCCCTTCAGGGAACCAGGCGGGGCGACCGGACGGTGTATTATTCACCACCATGGCACCATAACCATTAACCAGCACAGACTGCTCAGTTTGAGTACCCTCTTCCAACGGCACCATTGAGGTGTTCAGATAACCTGCGTAGCGCGGGTCGTCAACACCTTCCGGTGGCACCCAACCATCAGGGATTTCATTACGCCAGAACAGCGCAATCCCCATATGCTTTTTACCATCAGTAATAACGACAAACTGATCCTCTTCACCAAAACCCATCAGCGATGGTGTAGAACCGGAACCAGTGGTTTCATTAGGATATTTGGCAACCCACGCACCGGATCTCTTTCCAGATCTGAACTTCCGACCATCCCAGACAACTTTAACCATATAATTTTCAGTGGCAACATAAACACCACCGTCTTCATCAATGGTTACTGAGTTACGAACAGTGACCTGGTCAACGCCATCAATCATGGAAGCAATGTCAAACACTTCCATTCTTCTCAGCCTTTTTGATACCGCGACCAGCTTTCCATCACCAGCAATCATCATGTACCAGCCATCAAAGGTCATATTCATCCCTACCAGGGAGCCACTAACTTCATCTGGCAGATAAACAGTATCGTATTTCGTTATCTGTGAGTCTGGATCCCCCTCAACAGCATCCCCATACACATTGACGGAGCTGCGAAACCCTTTGCTTTTATCAGAGGGGTCAATAGGATCACTTCGACCAATAACAAACTGGTTATCACTATTGATCACCGTATAGGCTCCAGACAGATCCGCCATTAAAGGAGCGACGTTCTGGAATACCCATTGAAGCCCCTGATCCGCATCGAGCGTATCCATTTTCTCAAACACTTCCAGCCCCATCCCCATATTCAGGTAGTCACGACCCGGGAGCTTATAGATTGACAAGACATCATGGGTTTCATAATCAATTTTGACGATACGATCTATACCACTGCCCCACAAAACACGACGACCGTCAGGGTAAGGACCAGAGGTCGGCTGACCAAACTGGAACGTTCCTGATGCCAACCAGGTAACATCCTGATATGGATCAAGAACACGGCTCGGAGATGTTGGGCCTTCGCCCGGAACACTGGTCTGCTGAGCTGAATTATTATGACCGATCGGATTATTCGAGTCAGCCAGGTAAGGATTTAATGGTGCAGGGTTACCCGCAAAAACGGAACCAATGGCCATGGAAGCCATTACTGATGTAAGTACTGCTTTTTTTAGTTTTGTGCGCATTAGTTTTACTTCTTTTAATTTATTTTGAAATCAACAATGGCCATGAGCACAGCCATTGCGGCATGCATTTTTTTTCAATGCCAGATTACAACACTGCAAATAACAAAAATGATTACCTCTTAACGCCCTCCTGCTGTTTCAGCACCCCACTTCAAATCATACAACAGGTGCATTATAAATAATTATGAATACTAATACCCATTGATATTTTTGAATACTAGTATTCTTTTTACCAATAACAACCTATCACTATTATTTTTAGTAACTGCAATTTGAAGTGACGTTAAAAGCCCCCCACAGCCATAAAAACAATAGTAAAAGAGGTAGATTGATAACTTAAGCTGGATATGGTGTGATCTTCGTAGTATTGACGGGCTGACCAATGCGTACAGTCAGGACACACAACAGGTCTTTTTGCAAAGCCCAATGCCCAATGCCCAAAACGATAAAGTAAAAAAAAGAGCTCACAAGAGCTCTTTTAGATGTAGAGAGTTAATTAATCAGATGAAGATCAATTGGTTCCGGCATTCTCAAGTAGTGACATGGCTTCCTGTTTCTGCTCATCACTACCCTGCTCAATAACTTCCTGAAGAATTGCAGAGGCACCTTCCATATCACCCATATCCATATAAGCTCTTGCCAGATCAAGCTTGGTAGCAACCTCATCACCTTCTGAAAGGAAATCAAGGTCATCATCAAGAGAAGCTTCAAGACTCGAACCGCCTTCATCAGAGAAAGCAGCCTGCGTATCCTGAGCAAGCACATCGTCAACCTCAGAACCAAAATCCAGATCATCAAGCTCACTTGTCTCTGGCTGTGCGGCAGCTTCTGACTCCTCATCCAGATCAAAATCATCCAGATCAAAATCCAGATCATCCAGAGAGTCGGCTCCCTGCTCATCAGAATCCAGCTCAAGGCCATCAAGATCAAGATCAGGCATCTCATCCGGCGCTGAAACACCTTCAAACGCATCTGGGAACCGGGCCTTGAAGACATCCGCTTCACGCATTGCGGCAGGATCACCGGCCGCCTCCAGATCAGCTAATGCCTGATTAAACTTATCAAGATCGCCACTTTCCGAATGAACCTCAAGAAGCTTCAACTTCAGGTCTGATCTTCCCGGCTCGTTATAGATTGCCTGACTCAATAATTCCTCAGCCTGAGTCAAGCGACCATAGGCAATATAAATATCTGCTTCGCTCAGCGGGTCTTCTGTCTGCTGAGTTGTTTCCCCATCAGCTTCTACTTCATCAACAACCGAATCATCGATGGCCAGCGCATCATCAAACTTCAGTTCATCCTCAGCGCTGGGAGAGGTGATTGGCTTTGGGGAAGCATCAACCGGCGCCTCCTTATTCAAATTGAGAGACTGAATATCCGCATCAACACCTTCATCTTCCTGTGCTTCCTGCTCCCTCCTGCGACGCTGATAAAAGAGCCAGCCAGCACCTCCTAAAGGCACTAGGGCCAGAAGAAGCAACAACAGAGGATTTCCAAAGAGGGTATCCATCATACCAGGCTTGGCCACTGTTTCAGACTGGCGCTGCATGGGCACCGGTGGTACTGACCCGGACTGACTCTGCAGGGCAGCCATCTGATCATCCTTCATGGCAACCAGGCGCTTAAGAGTAGCAATCTGATCATCAAGATCTTTCAGCCTGCTGTTAAGCTCAGCATTCTCCCGACTCAGTTTATCAAGCTGTTCACGGGTCATGGCCAGCTCAGTCTGCAACACCGCATTTCCACCAGCAGTATCCCCACCGAGATCCTGCCCACGTCCGGTAGACGCATCACCCGAGACGATGGCCAACTTACCATCGACAGACTTTCGGGAATCTCTGGAAACGGATGAAGTTCTTCTCGTGGCATCCAATTGCGCAACCTGGCTACGTCCCCGCCACTCTCGATTCTGTCTGGATACATCAGCAACCGCTTCACGGACGGTCAAACGGGTAATATCACTGCGACTTGGTATCCGGAGAACCTGCCCGCTCTTGAGGCGGTTAATGTTGTTATCAATAAATGCCTGAGGGTTTCCACGCTGAATCGCCAGCATGGTCTGCTGTACCGTCACCCCGGAATCGGGGCGCACTCTCTCTGCGATTTCCCAGAGGCTGTCATTTCTATTCACACGATAAGTCCGGGATGGGCTATCCGCCATACCCGATGAGGCATAATTCCGACTGGAAGAAATTCGCTGAACCTGTTGCCGCTGACTGGAGTCACGATAGCCAGCCTGTTCCTGTTGCGGCACATAGTTACGATTAGGCCTGGGCGGCTCGTCCCATACAGGATTAGTTCCATAATGAGATGGCGCTGAAGTGGGCTTCACAACAGGCGCTGATGCTTGACCATTAAAGGCCGGAGGATCAAGGAGAAGGGTATACTCCTTCAACAGGCGACCACTTGGCCAGTGCACCTCAACCAGAAAGTTGAGATAAGGCTCATGAACAGGGCCATCACTGGTGACCTTGATCAAACCTTTGCCATCAGGGCCAACTTCGGAAGTAAACCGAAGATTATTCAAAATGAAAGGACGCTCAACACCAGCCCGCTCAAAGTCTGATTTGCTGGCCAAGTTAGACAGGATCTCATTGCGTGTGAGATCATTGACCTGCATTAACTCTATCTCAGCCACCAGGGGCTGATTCAAAGCGGAATAAAGCTTCACCTCCCCCAGACCCAGCGCATGGGAATTAATTGAAGCAATACCCCCTGCCAGCGCTGACATCACTACTACAAGTTTTTGCAGTTTCATCGTGAATCCTTGTTTTATACATAGACTGTTTGAGCCCCTTCTGCCTTCAGCTGTTGAGAAAGCAGCCCCCTTTCCCCATACAGCAAGGAACGCCAAGCAGTTAGCCTAAGTTATCACTTAGCAAAGTCTTTTATCAATAACCCAATCAATTCAACAGCATGAACAGCACTTCTCTTGAAGCTATCGGCCACAATCCAGAAACTCAAGTCTGTTTCATAATCTGATTGCTGCCGGATCTTACCTATATGCAGCTGATCACTTCCCGCAGCGTCTTCAAGGGTAGGTAAATTAGAACCATCAGCCACTGACATTTCAGGATGCTCTGATAGTAAAGACTCTATTTCCTGAATATCAACCGGTTGGACAGTATCCAGATCAATAACATAGCTGTCACCAAAAAATACAGGAGCTGTGATGCAGGTCACACGGATGTCCAACGCCTCTCCCAGAGCCACCAGAAGTTCATTACGCATATTGACTTCATTAATGATTTCCTCTCCCTCTCCTGCATCTACCTCCGGAATCAGATTGTAGGCCAGACGAGCGGGAAAATTCTCATGCTCTACCGGCTTTCCGTTTAGCAGTTCAATGGTTTGCTTACGCAAGGCATCGACACCTTTTTTACCAAGTGAAGCAACCGGCTGCATAACCACCAGATTCATACGACTCAGAGTAAATCGCTGGTGAAGCTTTTGCAGCAGAGGAAGTAAGCAGGCAACAGCAGACCCAGGTACAGCAAAGTAACGATTATCTACCGCTTCTTCGATAAAATGCTCATTCAGACCAGCCATTACCGGCACTGTATAACCTTGTGATGCTGCCCCCTTTGAGGCATCAATAATGGTGCAGCCACTCTCTACAGCCCGAGTCATCAATTCCGCATTTCGGGTACACCAGGCTGGCATCACCAGAAAATCAGCTGAGGAAAATTCTGCTTCATCAGCAGCAATAAACTCCAGCGTTTCTCCATGAAACTCCACAGAACCGGAAGCCTGTGAAGACTCAGTGAGCGGATAAAGGCTCATAACCGGCAGTGGCTTACCATCAAACAATTGTTCTTCCAGTTGCCGAACCAGAGTTTCACCAGCCAGCGTGTCGGCAGCGTAAATAGCAATATTGTATGTTCGGTTCATGGATTAAGGCCCCGCAAGCCACAGAAAATATGTTGATCTTTGACACTGTTTCAGCCAAAACCACACAAATGATACAAAACCGTCGACTTTATACAGGGCATTGATATCAGGCAAGCAGTTTCAGGCAGTTCCTTTTGAAAGTTTGAAATGTCCGCGCGCTATCGCTATTGGTAACTCCCTTTTACTCTGCCAGGCAGTCACTGCCACATTGGCTACCCTCGCTCCCTGACGACAGACTTCACAGTGAGCAAAAGTATCCTTTGGCTGCCCGGAGCGAAGATAGTCAATGGAGAAATCAATAATTTTGGGTAACCTTGGCTCATCCATAAACAGCATTAAATGCAACGCCGCAGACATCTCCATAAAACCACCAATAACCCCCCCATGAATGGCAGGAAGTATGGGGTTACCGATATTGGTCATCTGATTAGGGAGAGTAAATAGGGCATCATCGCCCATGGGCGTGCACTGCATACCGATCAGGCTGGCATAGGGAATACCACTGGTCAGAATACTGTAATCTCTTGAGTCCCTTGCATCCTTTATAATTTTTGCGAACTCAGCCTTCATTGAAAACGCTCCTGCATCGACTTCATGGAGTTTTGCCCTATTCGCATAAAGGTGCCTACTGCATGAGCAATGGGTTGATCACGACTCTCCTGATAGGCAACACCCCGGGTAAACACCATGGAACGTGTTATATGGTATGCCTCGGCAAATGCCCGGACGGGTTTATCAGGCTGAGCAGTGGTCATATGGTCAATACGCAGATCCAGTGTCGGGCATGCTTCCAGCTGCTCCATTCGAGTAAACACAGCCAGACCGCAACAGGAATCCATCAGTGTGGTAATGGCACCAGAGTGAATGACACCGGTTTCAGGGTTCCCAATCAGCCGACTGTCGTAGGGCATCTCCAGTTCAATACCATTACGATCCGCTTTGACCAATGACATATTCAAATGAAGGCAATGAGGAATAACTTTGACAAAGTTGCTGGCAAATTCTGTCAGCTGTTGTTCCGTTAACATAATAAATTCGTTTTCTGATTATTTAATTACCACAAAGGCACAAAGACACGAAATGACAAGCATTCTTCGCGCCTTTGTGCCTCTGTAATATATCGAACTATGTTTGCATAGAGGTACAGAAGCCTAGAGCAATATTGTCAACATGCGACGAAGTGGCTCTGCGGCTCCCCACAATAGCTGATCACCCACGGTAAATGCCGTCAGATAGTCAGGTCCCATATTTAATTTACGAAGGCGGCCCACCGGAATATCCAGACGCCCGGTTACCGCGGCAGGTGTCAACTGATGCATAGTCTCTTCCCGGTGGTTTGGAACGACGGATACCCAGTCATTGGCGCCAGCAATCATCGCTTCAATATCCGTCATGGGAATATCTTTACGCAGCTTGATGGTCAACGCCTGACTATGACAGCGCATAGCACCAATACGAACGCAGACTCCATCCACAGGTACCGGTGAAGCCTGGCGACCCAGGATCTTGTTGGTCTCCGCCTGTGCCTTCCACTCTTCGCGGCTCTGACCATTATCCAATTCTTTATCGATGTAGGGAATCAGACTTCCGGCCAATGGAACACCAAACTCACTCTGTGGGAGATCCGTGCTTCTCAAAAGAGAGGATGTCTTACGATCGATATCCAGAATGGCACTGGCCGGATCCGACAGTTCTGTAGCTACATTGCTCTGGATACAGCCCATCTGGCTGATCAGCTCACGCATGTTTCTGGCACCGGCACCACTGGCGGCCTGATAAGTCATGGCACTGACCCACTCAACAGCGTCCTGCCGAAAGAGCCCGCCAATCGCCATCAACATCAGGGAAACCGTGCAGTTACCACCGACAAAGTTCTTGACGCCATCATTCAGCGCACGGTCAATCACATTTCGGTTGACGGGATCAAGAATAACTACCGCATCATCGTTCATCCGCAGGGAGGAAGCGGCATCAATCCAGTACCCCTGCCAACCACTATCACGCAATGGCTGGAAGACTTTGCCCGTATAATCACCACCCTGGCACGAGATAATAATGTCCATTTCACGGAGGGCATCTATATCATGGGCATCCTGAAGCTCACCTACAGGCACACCAACATCTGGCCCGGGCTGGCCCAGCTGAGAGGTCGTGAAGAATACAGGCTCTACACCTTTACCCTGCAAACGGGTAAAGTCGTTTTCTTCCTGCATACGCTCCATTAATACGGAGCCAACCATTCCTCTCCAGCCAACAAAACCTACTTTTTTCATACTGCGCTCCCCCGAACAAACAGCCTCTTCTCAAAACAGCAAACAGAAGCCGTCGATATTCTATATACGTTATGCATTCAACAAACAGTCAACAACCGCATCACCCATTTCTACGGTTCCCATCAACTGACAACCTTCAGAGACAATATCCCCGGTACGATAGCCTTTATCCAGAACATCGCTGACGGCTTTTTCGATCGCATCCGCAGTAGTTCCTTCACCAAGGGAGTAACGAAGCAGCATGGCCAGTGACAGGATCTGCGCCAGAGGGTTTGCTTTGTTTTCGCCAGCGATATCCGGTGCAGAACCATGAACCGGCTCATACATACCCTGGTTCTTTTCATTCAGAGACGCTGAAGGCAGCATACCGATCGAGCCAGTCAACATCGCCGCACAGTCACTGAGAATGTCACCAAACATATTACCGGTTACCATGACATCAAACTGCTTGGGTGCTCGTACCAGCTGCATGGCTGCATTATCAACATACATGTGGCTCAGCTCAACATCGTTGTAACCGGCAGACTCCTCGATAACCACCTCACGCCAGAGGCCAGTAACTTCAAGAACGTTCGACTTATCAACCGAACAGAGTCGTCCACCCCGCTTCTGGGCTGCTTCAAAAGCAACTTTTGCTATACGACGAACTTCAGATTCCCGGTAAACGTAGGTGTTATAACCTTCACGTTCACCATTTTCCAGGGTACGCACACCACGGGGCTCACCAAAATAGATACCGCCGGTCAGCTCCCGCACAATAAGAATATCAAGACCAGCCACCAGCTCCGGTTTCAAGCTGGATGCTTCGGCCAGTTGAGGGAAAAGAATTGCCGGACGGAGGTTGGCAAAAAGGTCCAGTTCAGAGCGAAGTTTCAGCAGCCCTTTTTCAGGGCGGTTGGCCATTGGCTGATCATCCCACTTCGGGCCACCCACCGCACCAAACAGAATCGCATCCGAGTTTCTGGCCAGCGCCAGCGTTTCATCACTCAGCGGAACGCCATCATGATCAATAGCAGCACCTCCGACCAGACCATGACTGACTTCAATATCAAGCCCGAAACGCTGTTTGGCCGCATCCAGTACCTTCAGGGCTTCAGCCATAATCTCAGGGCCAATACCGTCACCTGGAAGACATAAAATCTGCTTGCTCATTGTTATTCCTTATTAATAGCTACTTTGAGCCATGAAAATCACGGAGAACACAAAGGATTTCAATCAGGCTTTTCTTTGTGCTCTCTGTGGTTCAAGAAATCATTCGCTGGCAAATAGCCATGGGTTATCCGCCTTGTAACGCTGTTCGAAACGTCGAATCTGGTCCGCATCCTGCAGGGTCAAACCAATATCATCCAGACCGTTGAGCAGGCAGTGACGACGAAATGCGTCGACGTTGAATGGCAGCTCTTCGCCATTGGGCTTAACCACCACTTCACGTTCAAGGTCGACCGTCAGCTGGTACCCTTTATTAGCTTCAACTTCATTAAACAGCTGCTCTACCACCTCATCAGACAGCGTGATCGGAAGAACACCGTTTTTAAAACAGTTGTTATAAAAAATATCCGCAAAACTCGGCGCAATAACACAGCGGAAACCAAAATCATCCAGGGCCCAGGGTGCGTGCTCCCGACTGGAGCCACAGCCAAAATTCTGCCGAGCCAGCAGGATTGACACTCCCTGATAACGGGATTGATTCAAGACAAACTCCGGATTCAGTGGCCGCCTGGAACAATCCTGCCCCGGGTAACCTTCATCCTGATAGCGGAGTTCATCAAACAGATTCACACCAAAGCCGGTACGTTTGATGGACTTCAGAAACTGCTTGGGAATGATCATGTCCGTATCAACGTTGGCACGATCCAGAGGAGCAACTGCCCCCTTATGAACAGTAAAAGCCTGCATGATTCCCCCTACGCTACGGATGCTTGACGATCAAAATCACGGACATCAACAAAATGCCCCGCAATGGCAGCTGCAGCAGCCATGGCCGGACTGACCAGGTGGGTTCGACCACCAAAGCCCTGACGGCCCTCGAAATTCCGGTTAGAGGTCGATGCACAGTGCTCTCCCTGCCCCAGCTTGTCGGCATTCATGGCCAGACACATGGAACAGCCCGGCTCACGCCACTCAAGGCCAGCTTCCACAAAAACCTTATCCAGCCCTTCGGCCTCAGCCTGGGCCTTTACCAGACCGGAGCCTGGAACCACCAGAGCCTCTTTAACCGTGTCAGCCACCCGTTTGCCTTTTACGACAGCCGCCGCTTCGCGCAAATCTTCAATCCGGGAGTTAGTGCAGGAACCGATAAAGACCCGATCCACAGGAATGTCGGTAATCTTCTGACCCGCAGTTAACCCCATGTACTCCAGGGCACGGGCATAGCCTTCCTTACGGGTTTCATCCGGCGCATCCTCCGGGAAAGGCACCTGGGCATCAACCGGCAACACCATCTCCGGAGAGGTTCCCCAACTCACCTGAGGCTTGATCTCATCACCATTAAGCACAACAACTTGATCAAAAACAGCATCACTGTCTGAGTGAAGGGTTTTCCAGACAGTAACGGCCTGATCCCACTGCTCACCTTTCGGTGCAAATGGCCGGCCCTGCACATAGTCGATGGTAGTCTGGTCAACCGCCACCATTCCAGCTCGAGCGCCCGCCTCAATGGCCATGTTACAGAGGGTCATTCGCCCTTCCATGGTCATATTGCGAATCACATCACCACCAAACTCAATGGCAAAACCGGTGCCTCCTGCGGTACCAATATGACCAATGATGGCAAGGATGACATCTTTGGGAGTGACCCCTGTTCCCAGGGAGCCATCAACACGAACCAGCATATTCTTCATCTTCTTGGCCACAAGACACTGGGTCGCCAGAACATGCTCAACTTCTGAGGTTCCGATACCATGAGCCAGTGCGCCAAAGGCACCGTGTGTTGATGTATGGGAGTCACCACAGACTACCGTCATGCCTGGCAGCGTAGCGCCCTGTTCAGGACCAACCACATGAACAATGCCCTGGCGCTGATCCTGCATATCAAACTGGGTGATTCCAAAATGATCACAGTTCTCATCCAGCGTCTTTACCTGAATTTTGGAAACAGGATCTTCAATCCCTTCAATACCGTGCTGACGCTCATTCAACGTGGTGGGTACATTGTGGTCAGGTGTGGCGAGGTTAGCGTCCAGACGCCATGGCTGACGATCGGCCAGTTTCAGACCTTCAAAAGCCTGTGGTGAAGTCACTTCATGGAGCAGTTGCCGGTCGATATAGATCAACGCGGAACCATCATCACGCTGACGAACAAGGTGGGCATCCCACAACTTGTCATAAAGCGTCTTGCCTCTGGAAGCCTGGCCAGCCATCGGAACCATCCTCATTGAAGTAATAAAACAGAAAAGACTGTTTTTTGTTTGATTTATAAGCAGTTTTAAAGCGTTTTTATAAAAAGACTTCGGCTTATCCTTAATACTGCGTATCCTAGTCGCTCATAAAAAATTACTCAAATTCATCTTTTTTATGCTATTGATAACTATCTGGAATCAATTGACTCAAAAAGGGTGTTATGGATACCACCAATCTCACTGCTTTTCTGGCCATTGTCGACACAGGATCCTTTTCTGAAGCGGGTGAAAAACTGTTTCTGACCCAGCCAGCAGTGAGTAAAAGGATTGCGGCCCTGGAAGACCAGCTGGGCACGCCGGTGTTTGATCGAATAGGCCGTCAGGTCACGCTGAATGAAGCGGGTAAAGCCCTGCTACCCCGAGCCAGAAAGATGCTTGAGCTGGTTCATGATACGAAACTGGAAATCATTAACCTCAGTGGTGAAGTGAAAGGCCCACTTTCCATTGCCACCAGTCACCACATCGGCTTACGACGACTGCCAGATATATTGAAAACCTTCACTAAATCGTTCCCCGACGTAAAACTGGATATCCGGTTTGTTGATTCAGAAGCGTCTTATGAAATGCTGAGCCGCGGTGAAATAGAACTCGGTATTATCACACTGTCTCCGGACAGCCAGCCTACTATTTATTCTGAAAAACTCTGGCATGACCCTCTGGGCTTTATGGCGGCAAAAGATCACCCTCTGACAAGATTGAAAACCGTTTCAACAGAACAGCTGAGCGAATATCAGGCGGTACTGCCTGGCAGAAACACGTTTACCTATCAGGTAGTACAAAACCTGTTTGATCAGGAAGGCTTGAAATTGCAAACGGCCATGTCCACCAACTATCTGGAAACCCTGCGTATGCTGGCTGCTATCGGTCTGGCCTGGTGCATACTCCCTTTGACCATGCAGGATGACGATCTGCGCGTCCTGAATGTTGAACTCAAGGGGGTGAAATCGCCACCAAGCCGGGAACTGGGGTATATCCTTCACCCAAAAAGAACCTTATCCAATGCCGCAAGAGCCTTTATCGAGTTACTGAAACAGCACAAAGACAACAGCTAACCTGCTTCTGGTTAGACATGTAACTTTAAGACTCTACTTCAGCTCGGTAACAACCACTTCAATAACGCCTGGACCAAGGTTAACGCAGGCGTGCAACTGGTCAGGTGGGTCAGCATCCAACCAATACGACTCTCCGGCTTTGAAATGACGAACTGCTAAAATTTCCCCTGATTCGGCAACGGACTTCAAAACCCCTCCCCTGAGAACCGTAACAACCCTTGGATATTCATGACGATGAAGCTTCAATGGCTGATTAGGTGCGATGATGGTTCGCCAGGTTCGGACCTGTTTATTATCAATTTGGGGAAACCGCTCAGACTGAACCCCTGATTTCAGAGGTTGTTCACAAGCTATAGACCAAGAGGGCTGTAGCATTTCAATGATTAATAAGTAAAGAAATGCCAGAAAGAAACGGATCATAGCTCATTCTTATTCGAAAGGTTTCCAGAAAAATACACTCCACCACACCTGACCATTATTTACAGCAAAAGCTTGAACTAACCATACATTTGATAAGGCAGGAAGAGCACCCAATAAAGACCATAGCTTACCCATGGTTTTACACAAGTGTTCAGCTTAAATAAACGGTTGCAGTCTGCTCTGTGCTACCTGCTTTGACAACGATCGCTACCCCCGGTTCATTACCTTTGTTAGTAACATTAATGGGAACCTCTACCGGCTCAAACATAATATCCCCACTCTGGAAGTAGTTACTCATTTCATGTTGAACCTGAAGCTCAAACGAACCGGACTGGATATAGGCAATTACTGGAACATTGTGCATATGCCAGCCACTGCTCTCACCTGCAGCCAGCTCAACTCTGAAGACAGACACCAATGGGGAACCGTTCTGCGGATATTCAATGACCTGATTAATGTCATTCGTGTGACTCTCTTTCAACAATGTAATATCCATCGCTCATGCCTGCCTGAAGTCAAATAAAATAGAAACAGCCCTCGCTGCCTGCCCGTTGCAGGAGTATAGTTCACGCTCTCACCTTTTTAAGAGATTGTCGTTTATGTTCAAGGCGTTAGTACTGAACCAGCAGGACAAAAACACTGTCGCTTCCATAGAACAGCTGGACGAATCCACTCTGCCAGCAGGGGATGTCGTTGTCGGTGTTGACTATTCATCACTGAATTACAAGGACGGTCTGGCCATCACCGGGAAAGGAAAGATTATCCGCGACTTCCCGATGGTGCCGGGTATCGACTATGCAGGTCAGGTTATCTCTTCAAAAGACGACCGGTATCAGTCTGGCGACTCCGTTATCCTGACTGGCTGGGGTGTCGGTGAAAACCATTGGGGTGGCATGGCAGAAAAAGCCAGCGTACCTGCTGACTATCTGGTCTCCATGCCTTCTGGGCTGGACAGCCGCAAAGCCATGGTTATTGGTACCGCAGGCCTGACCGCCATGCTCTGCGTCATGGCACTTGAAGATGCAGGTATTACGCCTGAGAAAGGTGAAATTCTGGTCACCGGTGCCAGCGGTGGTGTTGGCAGCGTCGCCGTAACCCTGCTGGATCAACTCGGCTATCAGGTAGTGGCTGCTTCTGGTCGTCCAGAAAACAGTGACTGGTTAAAGTCCATCGGGGCTGATCGGGTGATCGACCGGGCAGAACTCCTTGAGCCCGCCCGCCCACTGGAGAAACAACTCTGGGCAGGATGCATTGATACCGTTGGCAGTAAGGTCCTTGCTAAAGTACTTGCACAGGTTGACTACGAAGGCGCTGTCGCCGCCTGTGGCCTGGCCGGTGGTTTTGATCTGCCAACCACCGTGATGCCTTTCATTCTGAGGGGCGTAAAACTGCTGGGTGTTGACTCGGTAATGTGCCCATTTGAAAAACGTATGCAGGCATGGAACCGGATTGCCGAACTGTTGCCAGAGTCATTCTACAACGACGCTGCCACGGAAGTTGAACTGGATGCCGTGCCCGAACTGGCAGAGGCCATTACCAATGGACAAGTCACCGGTAGAACACTGATTAAGTTGTAATACCACTTCCAGCTTCTAAACTTCTCCAAGACTCGTCAGATGCGGTTACCCAACAGCATCTGACCGATCCTCCACGCCTTGTACCGCTGTTTAAGCTCAGGAGCCTGTTGGACTTAACGCTGACCTACCTGCGAAAAAGTCCAACAGACTCCCAGGGTTCAAGGTGTTTATTCTCAGTTATTGCCATTTAAAAAGAATGAACCACCGTCCAGTACTCTATGTGATTGGCCTGTTCCTGACCGCTATGGCCAAGTTTATGCTGATTCCTGTCATCTACGATCTGCTGACAGGTGATTCTGATATCTGGGAATTTGTGGCTGCTGCAGCCATTACGCTTATTACGGGTGGCGCCCTGACCATCAACTTCAAGCCAGAACATTTCAATATGAAACCAAGGCAGGTCTTTGTACTGACCACGCTCTGCTGGCTGGCTGTATGCACTTTTGCGGCACTTCCCTTCTGGTTCAAGCTCCCTATCAGTTACACCGATGCTTTTTTTGAAACCATGTCGGGTATTACCACCACCGGATCCACCATATTGACCGGGCTGGACCACATGGACCCCAGCATACTGATCTGGCGGTCACTGCTGCAATGGTTTGGTGGCATTGGTTTTATTGTGATGGCTGTTGCCGTTCTGCCATTTCTCAAAGTGGGGGGGATGAGGTTGTTCCAGAGTGAATCTTCCGACTGGTCCGAGAAAGCCATGCCACGTTCAGGCAGTATTGCCAAGCGTATCGTTACTGTCTATCTGATCATGACGGCTATCTGTGCCTACCTTTATTTCCTGGGAGGCATGACCGGGTTTGAAGCCATCAACCATTCGATGACCACGGTATCAACAGGTGGATACTCCACCTCAGATGCGTCCATGGGATTATTCAAAAACCCGTTTATCATCTGGACAAGCACTATTTTCATGATCCTTGCCAGCCTGCCCTTCGTTCTGTTTGTTCGCTGCATGCGGGGTGAAGTCAACTGCTTTTATGAGGATACCCAGGTACAGGCCTTTATCGGTTTTCTCCTTGTCGTCTGGCTGGTTCTGAGCATCTGGTTATGTTTTAACTCTGACTACACTTTTCTACAATCACTGACCCTTGTCTCTTTTAATACCACGTCGACTGTCACTACCACAGGGTTTGCCTATGGTGATTACACACTGTGGGGCGGCTTTTCCAATCTAATGTTTTTCTTTCTACTGTTCGTGGGAGGGTGTTCTGGCTCAACGGCGGGAGGCATCAAGATTTTCCGTTTCCAGATTGGAGGAAAGTTGCTGAACATTCAGTTAAAGCAACTGGTTCACCCAAGAGCCTGTTTTGTACAAACTTATAATGGTCAGCAAATCAGCAGTGAAATTCTCCGGTCACTGATCGGTTTCAGTTTCTTTTTCATTCTACTTATTGCGTTGATGAGCCTCTTACTGTCCCTTTACGATCTCGACCCTATTACCAGTATCACAGGGGCTACTACAGCAGTGGCCAATGTTGGCCCCGGTCTGGGAACCATCATTGGTCCTGCCGGGAATTTCAGTTCTCTACCTGATGCAGCAAAATGGATATTAAGTGTCGGTATGCTACTTGGCCGACTGGAGGTTATTACGGTTCTTGTGCTTTTTACACCTGCGTTCTGGAAAGGATAACCTACTAACTGATGGGTTACGGGCTCAGTTCTATTAAGTAGACAGACTCCCCACCCGAAACCTGGTTTGTTAATGAGTAGTGACTATGTTCATTAAGAATCCAGACTTTAGGGCGATCTGCGGACTCTTCAACCGGTTTTGCAAGATTCAGCACGGCATCACCATTGGTAAGGCTCACCACAGAAGTTTCTGAATTCAGTCGTCCTATCAGAAAAAGGGTTCGGTCATTACTATGAATTTCGAGCGGCTCTTCACTTACCTGAACCCTATATAGTGCCACCTTGCCCTTTCTGAACATTTCTTCTGGTTCAACGCCTTCCAGCAAGGCTGAGCTTCCCGATGCAATCCCTTTCAGGTTATGTATCTCAATGCGAATCGCACGATAATGATTCAGAGAGTCCCTGTTTTCTACGTAATGATAGGGTTCTGGTTCCATAAACTGCCAGATGGGTAGACTGTCGGCTCTCAGCAGATCCCCACTGGTCTGATGAACCACTTTCTCATTCCCCATCTGGTCGACATTCCGAACAACAACCGATGTTGGCCGATCAACAAACATAAAGCTGTCTATTTTATGGGTATGGGGTATCTCAGCAGTGCCGGCAGGAATCATCACATCAACTACTCTTGCCATTGGCTGATCCGCCATTAGCCGATGATATTCCGGGAAGCAGTCCGTTCCATCAATGTTATCCGGCCAGAAGTCTCCAGTATAAGAAGGTTCATTCTGTGAGCTGTATACAATTCCAACGGCTGCTGCCATAAGAATCACTGAGCACAATATGCTGGCAAATAAACGGGTATACAAACTTGATCCAGGCATCATCACAAATTTGCCTCTCAACAGAAAATAAAGCTAAAACATAGCAGAAGAGCACTGTCCGCTGAGTACCAGGCTCCCTCTTTCATTGGATATAAAACAGATTCTGCAGACTCAGTGATGGTATAATCTACACCTATTCCACAAAAGTGATGGGGTTTGTTTACATCCAGTAATAATCGTTACTAACCGTTACATTTTCCCGTTCTGGATGTCACCAAAAATGATCTGGATCAATTTTGGTATCCCAGGTCATCCTGTAACATCAGGCTTCCATCATTTTGTTGTCTACATTTTCATCCAGCTGTTGAGAATACTTTCTGTGCCGATGAACTCCCCCTTGAACATGCACCTGATCAGCCAGATCCGTGATCGTGCCCAGCGCAGCCCGGAACATATCGCCATGCGCTTCGCCACTCAAAGCTCTGATCAAGTTGCTCATCAAAACGAGTGGCAGGAAGTCAGCTGGCATCAGCTCAGTGAAAAGATTGACCAGGCTTCCCGCGCACTGCTGAAACAAAACCTGCGTGTACAGGCGAAAGTAGGCATATGGTCCCAGAACATGCCTCAGTGGACAGTAGCCGACCTGGCCTGCCTTCAGGCACGACTGGTTACCGTGCCACTGTATCCCACCAGTACTACTGAACAGGTCAAATACATTCTGGATGAAACAGAAGCCACTCTGCTGTTCGTAGGTGAGCATGCACAATACCAGGGTGCCCTCGAGCTACTAGATCAGTCATCCACGTTAAAGACCATTGTTGTCTTTGACCGATCAGTTGATATTGCAAGCTGCCCACAGGCAATCTACTTTGATGACTTTATCCAGCATGGTGTAGAACAGGCCATTCTCGAAGAAAGACTGGCTGCCCGTTGCATGGAAGACCTGTTTACCCTGATCTATACCTCCGGCACTACAGGCGAGCCCAAAGGTGTTATGCTGGACTTCGCCAATATGGCGGCCAGCTTCCGAGGTCATGACCAGATCATCCATCTGGACAGTCTGGATACCTCTCTCTGCTTCCTGCCACTCAGCCATATTTTTGAGCGTGCCTGGAGTTTTTATGCGCTGGCCCGTGGTGCAACCAATGTCTACCTTAAAGACCCTCATCAGGTCAGTGAGGCTCTGAAAAGCGTTAAACCAACTGTACTGTGCGTAGTCCCCAGATTCTTCGAAAAAGTCTATACAACCATTCACGGAAAAGTATCCACTGCTCCATTTGTTCGGCGCATGATTTTTAATACCGCCGTAAAAATTGGTACAGCCCACATGGAATACCGCCGCAAAGGCATTGAGGCTCCTGCATATCTGGAGAAGCTCAACAATATCGCGGATAAAATGGTATTCAGCAAAATTCGAGAAGGCCTGGGCGGTAATATCCGGTTTATGCCCTGTGGCGGTGCTCGTCTTGATGATGACATCAACCGTTTCTTCCATACCATTGGTATTGATGTAAAAGTCGGTTACGGCATGACCGAAACCGTAGCAACCGTAACCTGCTTCCGCGATACTGAATTTGAATTTGGCTCCTGTGGTATTCCTTTACCAGGCATACAGGTGCGCATCGGTGCAGAAGGTGAAATCCAGGTAAAAGGCGATACCGTAATGCGCGGCTATTACAAAAAACCGGAAGAGACCGCCAAAACCTTTACCGCTGACGGCTGGCTTCACACTGGCGATGCTGGCCTGATCGATGAAAACGGTGCGCTGCGCATGACCGAACGCATTAAGGAATTGATGAAGACTTCCAACGGTAAATACATCGCACCGCAATACATTGAAGGTACGCTGACCAAAGACCGCTTTATCGAACAGATTGCAATTATTGCTGACGCCAGAAACTATGTGACTGCATTGATTGTACCTGCATTCGAAGCACTGGAAGAACACGCAAAAGCCTTGAATCTGAAATACAAGAATCACAAGGAGCTGATTCAACACAGCAGCATTCAAGAGCTGATTCAGGAGCGTGTAATTAAGGTCCAGGAAGGGCTAGCCAAGTTTGAGCAGGTGAAAAAATTCACACTTTTACCTAAGGAGTTTTCAATCGAACTGGGTGAGATCACGCCGACATTGAAACTGCGTCGTAAAATTATCATGAAGCGTTTCCAGAAAGAGATAGAGGCAATGTACGCTTCCAAAGCAAAAGCCTGACAGCTATATTTTTCAGGCGCCACAAAAAAGGCATCCAAATGGATGCCTTTTTTCATTCGGGTAATACTGATGTTTATAATATCGATCGACTTATACCAGTTCCGCCAGAGCATCATTCAATAAAGGATAAAACTTCACTATCCCTTCAATAGGTTCAACGCCTGCCCGGGCCAGTGTTTTCAACGGCTGAAACTGTAATTCGCTGATCAAGAGCCGAGTATGGTTCTTCCTGCACTGATCAATCAACCGGGTAAGTGCAGTGAGCCCTCCTGCATCCAACAGATAGACGTTTTCCATCTGTAAAACAATTGTGTGTTTATCCTGACTTAAACGACTGATCTCTCCAAATACATGATCAGCAGCAGCAAAGAACAGTGGTCCCTCAATTCGTAGCACGGTTGTCGTTTCTGATGCCGGTATATTTACATAACGCTTATCGCTGGTGATATCCCTGACCTGTATCATCTCAGCAACTTCTTTCATAAACAGCAATGCCGCCAGTACAACACCGACACTGATGGCAATAACCATATCGAAGACTACGGTCAGTAAAAAACAAACCAGAAAAACCAGCACATCGCTGCGCGGCGCCGTTTTCAACAAGTGTACGGCTTTAGGCGCTTCACTCATGTTCCAGGCAACCACTAACAGCAGTGCGGCCATCGCCGACATGGGTATGTAAGAAAGAATACCGGTGAGCGCCACCAGCGCCAGCAGTACAACCAGAGCGTGTATCATACCTGACACCGGACTCTGAGCCCCGGCTTTCACGTTGGCGGCTGACCGGGCAATGGCTGCAGTGGCAGGAATTCCCCCAAAGAATGGTGCAACAATGTTACCAACACCCTGCCCTAACAGCTCACTGTTTGCACTGTGTCGTGTACCCGTCATGCCATCCAGAACGACAGCACACAATAATGACTCAATAGCACCCAGCATCGCGATGGCAAACGCTGAGGGCAACAATGCCTGAATCAGAGACCAGCTGACTCCCAGCGGCTGCCCATCAACACCTGCCTGCATCCAGGGCCAGGCAAACTCGGGAAGGACCGGTGGAATCCCCATTCCCATGGAGCCATCAGGTAACAGGTACTGGAACCGGCTACCAATGGTTTCAACCTCAACGCCATAACTCCCCATCACCAGGGCCAATAAACTACCAATAATCACGGCCGGCAGATGAGCGGGAACAGGTAGCCGTAACCTCGGCCATAACAACATCACAGTTAATGTAACAACGGCAATCAGCAGGCTTGGCCAGTGGGTACTGCCTGCACCATTGACCAGGGCTGCCACTTTCTCCCAATAATGCTCTGGCATGGCGCTAATGGTCATCCCAAAAAAATCTTTCAACTGAAGTGTCGCAATCACAACACCAATACCGGCGGTAAACCCCAGTGTAATTGACTCCGGTATGTACTGAATCAGACGTCCGAGGCGCATTAACGCCATCAGCACCAGAATGATTCCGGACATTACTGTTGCCAGCAGCAACCCGGCAAGGCCAAATTTTTCAGCGATGGGAAAGAGAAGTACGACAAACGCTGCTGTCGGGCCGGATATGCTGTAACGCGACCCACCCAGCAAGGCAATAATAAATCCGCTGATGATCGCCGTATAAAGACCGTACTGCGGCGCAACACCACTGGCAATCGCCAGTGCCATGGATAATGGAATAGCAATAATCCCGACGGTCAACCCCGCCAGAAGATCGTTGGCAAAACGCTTACCAGTATACTTGTCTGCAATGCAGGCCTGACTCAGGGCATGGCAGAGTTTCAATGACAATAGATGAGCTCGGTGTGGCACGACAGTGGCCTATCATCAGAAGAGGAGGGAAAAGGTGCGGTATCTTAGCCCCAATCCCAAATGCATTCTATGCGTAAAAAGAGCATTAATCTTAAACCCGGGCAAGCTGATTCACTTACTGATCAGAATAATTAGCTGAGATATTATGAATCAAATCCTGCATAACAGGACCTGGCTGATGATCGATACGCCAAATCAAGCCTACTGGCCAACGATATACAGCCTGAGGATGATTAAGGATCACCAAATTACCCAGGCGAATTTCTTCTATGGCTTCAGACTTCGGACAAACTGTCCAGCCCAGCCCGCGCTTTACAAGAGCCAGGGCAGACTGATAGTCCGACATCTGCCAGAAGTTATCGGACAAACGAACTTTGGAGGCATCAGTGGAAGGATGAAGACGAGCGGAAATCTGACGATGGCTATTCATATCGGTCAACTCCAACTCATCATGAGTGGCCAGCAGGTGATCACGATGACAAACCGCAACAAAGTCATAATGCCCAATTTGCTGACAGGTGAACCGGGTTACATCAAGCTGATTAAAACCGGTATAGGCAAAATCCAGTTCTCCTGAATCGACCCCACTGAGCAACTCATCATCAAACCCTTCTTTTAAGGTAATATTAACAGCAGGATGCTGTCGCTCTATTTCCTGCAGAATATCCCATATAAAGCCTTTCTCAACACCGTGATCTACCCCAAATGATAGACTTTCTTCATCGGGCAAATGCAAACTGGCAACCTTGCGTTCCAACATCTCAGATGTTGTTAGTAAAGAACGACAAATCATCAGCAATTTCTCCCCTTCATGGGTTAAAACCGGCTTATGACCCGTTCGATCAAACAACGTAACCCCCCACTGGTCCTCCAGACTGCCTATCCAGTTACTGACCATCACTCTGGGTTTACCCATTTTTTTAGCCGCTTCCGAAATTGAGCCCGATTCATGAGTTTGTAGAAATGCCTGTACTGCTTGAAGCTTCATTCCAATTTCCGTGATTACAAACTAGCGTTTTGAAGAAGAATATGGGGTAACGGCACTATGCCTTCAGACACTTTAAATTGCCAATCCACATTTCAATATCAGACCTGTACCAGTATGAGTTATTAGTGAAGGGTATTTTAATTGGCTTTGGCAGTGTTTTAACAACCGGCTTAGCTTCAATATCTGCTATCAGCTGCTGACTTATCAGACTCCGTACCTGTTCCATAGAAAGTAAAGTGTCCACGATTTCCAGCCTCCTATTGTAGTTTTGTCCCAGTTCTGTGCGATTTCAGATTGGCACAGGGTATTTTTTATCAACAGTAAAAATATTAAATACCAATAGGGTCTATACCGATCTGAACGGTGTGCTATTTTGCTCCTGATTCGAGGTGTTAGTCACATCAGAATCTGTCACAAAATCCTGACAGTTACATAGGGTTTAATGTCATTAATAAAACTGAAAATTACACGCTATTCTGCATCAGACCTTCCAACAGATATTGCACAATACCAGCCACTTCCATAGAATTTGCGGATTTATTTTCCTATGGCCTGATGCCGATCTTCTATGTCAAACATTCAGCAATACAACTTCACCTATAACAATATTCATAACACCATTCGTAATACGGCCAAAACCATTGCCGAACTCGGCTATGTGCCTGACTACCTGCTGGCCATCGGTGGTGGTGGTCTGATCCCCGCTCGCATCATGCGGACCTACATTAACCGCCCTATTCTGATCGTCTCTCTGTCTCGATACAGTGATGAGACCGGTACAGCGCCAGCCAGTCAGCCCATCAAACTGCAGTGGCTGGAAACAGACATCGACCTGACTGGCAAGAAAGTACTGGTGATTGATGAAGTAGACGACGAAAGAACAACGCTTGAATTTACTCTTCAACACCTGTTCGACAGTCACCCTGGTGCCGAGTTTTCTGCCTTTGTCGTGCACAATAAAAAGAAGGAAAAGAAGGGACAGCTGCCTGAACAGCTCAAGCACTTCTTTGTGGGCGAAGAGATCGAAGATTACTGGATCAATTATGCCTGGGATGCCGAAAACATTGATGCTTTTGGCCAATAAAATACGCTGACCAGCAAATAAAAAAGGCTTCCAGATGGAAGCCTTTTTTATGCTTTAAACAACCGGTGCCGGACTGACTACGTCAGCATTCTGTGCTCGATGGCGCATAAAATGATCCATCAGCGTAATCGCCATCATCGCTTCCGCAATGGGGACGGCACGTATACCTACACAGGGATCATGGCGCCCTTTGGTCACAACCTCGACCGGCTCACCCTGCATATTGATGGACTGACCTGGGGTGGTAATACTGGATGTTGGCTTAAGAGCGATATGCGCAACAACATCCTGCCCGGAACTGATACCACCCAGGGTTCCACCAGCATGGTTTGAAAGAAAGCCATTCGGTGTGATTTCATCCCGGTGCTCTGTACCTTTCTGGCTGACACTGGCAAATCCATCACCGATTTCCACGCCCTTCACGGCATTAATGCTCATCAGAGAGTGAGCCAGATCCGCATCAAGGCGATCAAAGACCGGTTCTCCAAGACCAGGGGGGACACCGGTCGCCATGACGGAAACCCGGGCACCTACTGAGTTACCTTCTGAACGCAGACTGGTAATCAACGCTTCCATTTCCGGTACTTTGTCCGCGTCTGGCGAGAAAAACGGGTTATTTCTGACTTCATTCCAATCCAGCTTCTCAACACAGATATCACCGATCTGGGACAGCCAGCCACGCACTTCAATACCCTGGGACTGCAGATACTTGCGGGCAATGGCTCCGGCAGCAACCCTCATGGCCGTTTCCCTGGCGGATGAACGGCCACCACCGCGATAATCCCGAACACCGTATTTATGTGTGTAAGTGTAATCAGCATGGCCGGGTCTGAAGAGATCCTTAATATTGGAGTAATCCTTGGAGCGCTGATCCTGGTTCTCAATTAACAGACCAATGGGAGCACCGGTGGTCACTCCCTCAAAGACGCCCGAAAGGATCTTAACCTGATCCGGCTCACGACGCTGAGTTGTGAATTTGGACGTACCCGGCTTACGACGATCCAGGTCAACCTGAAGATCTGCTTCGGTTATTGGCAGCCCGGGAGGGCAACCATCAACTATACAACCCAACGCCAGACCATGGGACTCACCAAAGGTAGTGACCCTGAACAGTTGCCCTATACTATTTCCTGCCATACTTAAGCGATCTCATTCTTATTTTCAGAAAAGTCTAAAAAAGAGTTTGAAAGCCCGTTACAGGGCTTTTAACCGATTCTTGAACAAAGGCTGATACTTTCTGCAATCTTCAGCGGACAGAACCAGAACGCCATGACCACCTTTTTCGAAATCAGGCCAGACAAACGGTACTTCCGGATACTCATCCTGTAAAGCCCACTGGCTGTTGCCCACTTCCAATACCAGCAGACCCTGCTCATCCAGGTAATCACCGGCCTGTGCGAGAATTGTACGGGCGAAATCAAGTCCGTCATCTCCAGCGGCCAGACCCAGCTCTGGTTCGTGAGTAAACTCTTCCGGCATATCGGACATATCTTCAGCATCCACATAAGGCGGATTACTCAAAATAAGTTGATACCGTGGACGCTCTGGCAAGGCATCAAAAAAATCAAACAGATCCGACTTGATGGCCTGTACCCTGCCCCAAAGCTCATGGCGATCAATATTGATATTAGCCACTTCCAGGGCGTCTTCAGAAATATCCAGCAGATCCACCTGAGATTCAGGAAACGCATGCGCTGCCGCAATGCCGATACAACCGGAACCAGAACAAAGGTCAAGCACACGACTGACCTCTGCATCCCCCATCCACGGCTGGAACTGCTGGAGAATCAGTTCGGCAATGGGGGAACGGGGAACCAGAACCCGCTCGTCCACATAAAACGGCATATCACAGAACCACGCCTGGTTAACAAGATAGGCCAGAGGTTTACGACTGACCGCCCGCTCTTCAATCAGGTTGGCCAGCTTTTCACGTTCACGATGGGTTAAACGACTGTCAAGATAGTTGTCGGGAAGATCCCAGGGAAGCTGCAATACCTGAAAAACCAGATGAAGGGATTCATCCAGCGCATTATCACTGCCATGACCAAAGAACAGACCTGCTGCATTAAAGCGGGTCGCTCCCCAGCGTACAAAATCTCGAATAGACACCAGTCCTTCGCAGGACTCATTGGAACCTGTCACATTTGCTCCTTCGGATTCGAAGCTCCCGGGGTTTTCACGGTGAGTCAAATCCTTACTGCCTCATATAGGCGGCATAAAATAGCATATTCCTTGCTCACGGGTAACGACTGTTTAAAAGTTAGCAGGTAACCTTAATCGGAGAGATAATACTCAATGGTCGCAACCACCCGGACCTTCTTGATATGCGGGTTATTTCGGTCACGGTTGCTGATCGAAAACTGCCCCTGAGAGGCTCTCTTGATTTTGCCCAGTTCACTTTGCGAGTCTGAGGCAAACTTTTCAGCCACTTCCCGAGCTTTGCGGGTCGCTTCCTCAATCATTTCCGGCTTTACATCATTCAACCGGGTAAACAGGTACTCGGGCTGTGAGCCATAATTTCCCCCGGTAAAAACAATGCCTTCTCGACCAAGGTCCGAGAGCCGCTCCATCACTGAGCGTACCGCCTCAATATTATTGGAATAAATAGTGATGGTTTGCAGGGCGGTATAGCGAAACTCCGGACGACTGCTGCTGCCATATTGGTTGGCCGATTTATCAGTAATATCAGGCGACATCAGACTGATCTCATCAGCAGCGATACCACTCCTCTCCAGAAATGCTCTGATTCGGTTAGTATTGTTCTCAATCGTGCCATAGAGCGATTTCAAATCATTATCTGCCGCTGAAAACTGAATTGGCCAGATCACAACGTCTGCCTGGCACTCCCTCTCCGACAACCCTTTGACAGTGACGCTTCTCTCATACTGCTTGTACTCAATGGCAGCATTCGCCAACAAATACCCCAGACAGGAAAGCCCCAGAAAAATAGAAATGCCCAGTATCAAGGCACTGACTCTACCGGTACTCATTCTTCTTCCACCTAATGCTTTTGTTTAAGAAAGAACCCGGTCCTTAGGTAATTTGATATCAGTTTGCCCCGCTAAATTATCAGATTCCGCGCTCATGTCATCTCATTTACCAGGTAATCAATAAAACAGCGAAGCTGAGCAGGAACATACCTTGACCGTGGGTACTGGATATTGATCCTGCCCTGGTAATTACCCATCACTTTCCAGTCTGCAAGCACCTGAACTATCTTTCCTTCCCGCAACGCTGGCTCAGCAGTAAAACTGGGCAACATGCCAATACCAAGCCCCTGAAGAATGCCATTCAAGCGCATTTCGGTATGATTCACAGCATACTGACCGTCTACGGCAACCCGGACTTTTTGATCCCCGTACACAAACTCCCAGTGGTTATCATCTGTCTTTTCCCCTAGGTAGAGACAGTTATGCCTGACCAGGTCTTTGGGATGCTCAGGGGTGCCATACTGCCGCAAATACTCTGGCGTTGCACAGAGCTGAAGTTCGACCTGTCCCAGAGAACGAGAGGCAAGACCCTCTATGGGATGATCGGTGATCCTGAAGATGGCATCCACTTCATCCTTAATCGGGTCCACAAAATAATCGGTGATCTTCAGCTTCAGACGAATATTCGGATACTGAGCAAGAAAAGGAAAAATCAGAGGCTCAAGAACCTGCTTGCCAAATGCCTTTGGAACGGCAATCCGGAGATAGCCCGCAGGATCTGACTTATCATGACCGGACGCATGAACGGCTTCCCTCGCCGAGTCCAGCATTACACGACAATAATCATAGGTTGGCTTTCCGGATTCACTGATCCTGACCTGTCGTGTGGTTCTTTCAAGAAGTTTGATCGAAAGGGCCGACTCCAGCCGTGAGATCTGTCGGCTCACCGCCGATGGTGTAACGCCTAACTTCTTTCCCGCAGCAGTAAAGCTCCCACACTCGACAACGGTGACAAAAGCAGCGAGGTCCGGCATGAGCGAAATCAGTTTATTTGTGTCCATACGTCAAAAATCATGTTCTTTTAGAGGTCATTATAAACATATAAAGCATTAGCTAGCATAAGTATTAAAGTTTGCAACCGGATACTGCAAATAAAGTACATCAGGAGTAATGACATGAGAAAAATAAGAAGTATTCAGGATTTGTCGTTTGTTGCTGAACAGACAGACCATGTACTCACCCTGTTCAGTGGCGGCCTTGACAGCACTTATCTTTTGAGCCTCCTGAGCAGCATGCATATCAAGGTAACCGCTCTGGCCGTCGACCTTGGTGATGGTATTGACCGGACAAAACTCCAGGCCATTACCGAACATTACGGGGCCGATCTGGTTGTCGAAGATGCCACTGAACAGTTTATTGAAAATGCCGTCATACCAGCTATCCAGGCACAGGCAATGTACATGAATATGTACCCGGTCAGCTCATCCCTGTCACGCCCTGTGATCAGCCGTATCGCCGTCGAGACAGCGGGTAAACTGGGGTGTGGTGCCATTATTCATACAGCAAACCAGTCGCAGAACAGTTTACGCCGCCTCAATGGCGCAATAAAAAACAGTGGTTACCGTGGCTTCTATGGTTCTCCCTACGAGTACAGTGCCATTACCCGTACCGACAAAGCATCCCAACTTTCCATTCCATGCATGCAGGACCAGCGCCAGGGAAGTGTCAGCAGTGACAGTAACCTATGGTGCAGAGAGTATGAGTCCGGTGTTCTGGACAACCCGGAAGATTTTATGATTCCAGAGTCCCTTTTTCTCTGGTCAAAGGAAAATCCATCCAGGCAGATTACTGAAGCTGCTCACCAGATTCGCATCACTTTTCGTGACGGGATTCCGGTGTCTGTCAATGAACAGCCAATGCCCCTGGTAGAGTTGATCAAATTCCTCAATATTCGTGCTGGCGCCTACAAAATTGGCAGATACCTGGGACTGGAACATCTTGATCAGGATGAAAAAGTGCTGGAAATACGGGAAGCACCAGCTGCGAGAATGTTGATGGAAGCTTATAAGCATCTGGAAATGTCAGCTCTGCCTACCGATTACCTGAACCACAAACATCAGCAGGAACAGATCTGGACCATGGAGGCCGTTGAAGGTCGCTGGGGTAGTCCTCTACAACTGGCGGCTCGGGCATTTATCCAGTCTTCAATCGAGAAAGTATCAGGCTCCGTTACCTACAAAATGGAAAAGGGTCTGGCAACGGCCATCTCTATTGTTGCCAGAGAGCCTCTTTACCTGACCAATCGAGATCACTGGGAAATTCAGGCAGCACAGGAAAGGAGCCAGCGCTCACTGGTCTGATCACTCCCCCTATAAAACCAACAATAATGAAAGGGAAATAGACATGGGTATGATGGTTGCTCCCTACCGGGAGATCAGGGAAGCGGTTCACAGTGTCAGCAACACACTGACTGGCAGGCAATGGATTACACTAAGCGGATCGGATATCACCCGTCTACTCAATATCACCCGGGAAGACATTCAACAGTTCGGTGCATTGTGGAGCGACCTCAGACTGGACCATTACATGGCTGATGGTGGCTGCTACCGTTACCGACGGTATGGCCAGTTTTCACTGGACCCGGACACACTGGAAAAGCATCAGCTTCCCCATGAGCCTTATTTTCAGCCAGGCTACATCAATACGTTGAACGGTGAAATAAAGCGTGCTTTCGAACCACTGACGGCGGAGTTCGCCCTCCATCATGTGCTGGATCGACTCATCCGTTTCATGGCGGAGGTCTGTAATGGCGCCTCGGGCAAAAAAGTGCCCTGGAATGTCCGCCTGCACCCCTACCGGATTGTTGCCACTGAAGACAGTCATGGTATGCCAACGCCAGAAGGACTTCATCGCGATGGTGTAACCTTTATTTCATCAGTCATGATCCGTAGACACAACATTCAGGGGGGAGTAACCACCATTACCGATGCCAGCCAAACCCACCTGGCGGATGTACAACTGACCCAGCCTTTTGATCTTATGCTGGCCAATGATGAAACCACCATGCATTCAGTGTCACCCATATCGATGGCCAATAGCGAGCTGAATACTGCATACCGTGACGTTCTAGTCATCGCTTTCACACAACCATAAAAAACACGAGAGATGGCAGGCTTTACCCAGGGAAAGCCTGCAGGTAAATTTATGCACTCATTATTACAAGCACGGTTTTACAACCGAAAACTGCCCATTGCAGAACTTTCACTGCTAATGGTTGCCATTTTCTGGGGAACCAGTTATGGACTGACCAAAGAAGCCCTTGTTTACATTCCGGTACTGGGCTTTCTGACCATCCGGTTTCTGATGACATTCAGCATTTTACTGCCGATTCTCTCCAGAGAACTGAGATCGGGTGCCGCCAGAGACTGGAAATATGCGCTGCCAACCGGCTGCATACTGCTGTCTATCTTTCTCTGTGAAACCTACGGCGTGGCCAATACCACTGCCTCCAACGCCGCTTTTCTGATCAGCCTGTGCGTTCTGATCACACCCTTTATTGAATGGGCGGTGTTCAAAAGCTACCCCGGTGGAAAGATTTTTCTGCAGGCCATGGGATGCCTGCTCGGTGTATTCCTGCTCTCTTATAATGAAACACAGGGAGTTGCCTTCAACCAGGGAGATGGCTTCATACTCCTTGCCGCCCTGTTCAGGGGTTTTATGGTTATTGTGACAAGGAAGCTGATGATTGGACGTCAACTTTCATCCATTAGCCTGACGGCTATTCAGTCCGGCGTGGTCGGTAGCGGAGCACTACTGCTCTGCCTGATGATAAATCCGGAAACCAACCTGCAGATTCCGATGGTTCCTGAATTCTGGCTAATCACACTCTATCTGGTGCTGTTCTGTACTATTTTTGCTTTTTTTGCCCAGAACTACGGTGTCCGACAGACCTCTCCATCGCGGGTTGCATTGCTAATGGGAACTGAACCGGCTTTTGGTGCAGCCTTCGCAATGTTATGGCTGGGAGAACACCTGACCGGACTCCAGATACTGGGAGGGCTATTAATCGTTGTCTGTGCAACCTACAGCTCGATTCATCGAGCCAGCCAATGACCCATAGCCATACAGATCATTAACGCCTTTGTAACGGTACCCGGGAAGTAGAAGATGCAGCCAAAAGTAAATGAATATTGAATCACAAAGGCACCAAGGAAACCTTTTGGTTTGTTGGACTTCTCAGGGGGGGCTGTCGGTTGGCTGATGCGTGTGCGGGCCTGAGCTGGAACCACAAAGAGCACAAAGGAAAAGAAAAGCGCGTGTTTGTGTCCTTTGTGGTTCCCTTCTTAAATCAGACCTTTAACTAATCCCCCCAACACTGAGGGTAATCTGTCCTGATGAGTTCAGTTGCTAACTGGAATATCTTTCAGACAGGATATAACAACAATTACTGGGTTTCAGATAACTGAAGGCGCTCTGCTTCTGCAACAATCATCGCCTCCAGCTTATGAATATTAGCCTGGACCCGCTGAACACCGATCTGTCCTCCCCTGGCAAAGAGCACTGGCATTTTTTCAATGGTCTTTTGACCGACAGGTGTCTGATAGAATGCATTCAGTTCACGGAGTTCACTCGCCGTAAACTCTTCGGCATAGAGCTTCACCATCTCAGGTTTAAGGCTTTCATAGCTCATATGCTGCTCAAAGAAGTCCGCAATCACATGCCTGAATGGTAACAGCGTAGGATTCTGCTGAATCTGCATATCCATCATCTGATTCATGGACTGTTCAATGGCCGTCTCAGCGCCCATTACATTCAATAGCCTGGCAGCCTCTTTCTTTGCTTCACTATTATCAGCCAGGGAAAAAGTGCTAAACGCGAAAAGCATCCCACATATCGTAAGACGAGCCAGCCTCATAGAAAATCCTTGTCGTTTTTATAAAGCCTGAACTCTACCGTTTCCATTGAAAAATAGAAAGGCCAGGCATTAGGGGGCGTTACCTACTGGACATACAACCAGTTGATCCCCCCCTGAGGCCTAATCATGCCCGTAACCAGTAGAATACGCCAATTTATAAGCAGCCAGGAATGCAGCACCGGATATTACAGCCTGCCAGTGTCGTGCTTTGACAAAATTTTCGTATTTTTCCTGTGTCATCTTACATTCACCAGCCAATGTTCCAGTATCACCAAAAGCAATATTTACTTGATCGTCCCACTCATTGCGATAGCCGGTAAAATAATCATGGTGATAATCATAATCCCAGAAAAAGCGCCACTGCAGAGTACATTCCGGGATCTTTTGATCCAATGCATGCAACGTCAGCAAAGCCGTGTTTTTAACAAAAAACAGCACCGGATTTCTTTTGACGGCGATATCCCCTTTTTTTGGTAAAGTATTGAGTAACAACTGCGGCTCATTGGAAAACAAGCGTAAACACAATGGATCTCTCTCTGACAGCTGATCAATATCTATCAGAAAGTGTTGATAGGCAACGGGCCAGTCATCCACTGTATCGTGAATGATCCGGGGTCCATACATGCCGGTTGCTCCCAGTAAAAAAAGCGGAGGCAAAGGCCCATGAAACACTGGCATAACATGGGCAGGCACCGTTACATCTTCTATAAAATGCAGTGCACTGCCTGCGAGCCGGCCAATGAAACGATCCGCAGCCCTGATATCACTTTCAATATCACTCAGCATTTTACTCATGGAACGGTTTATCGGCCCGTATTGCTGTCTGCTTTCCAGGTGGGGATTATAAAAGTGCCAGTTAAATACCCTCTTCACCGCTTTGCTTAAATAGGTGTCTTCACCGGCATCAGCCTCAGAAATATCAAGAGCAGCCTGGTCATCAATAACAAGACTGTACATCTCATCAGAAAGACACTGATTGAAAAGCTTGATGGACAGGCTGGAAAGTAATTTATGCTGGTCAGGCTCGTAGGCAAACAACGGTGAACTGCAAAAAAGCATCAGGCAACAAAGAAGATAGACGCGCTTCATTGATCATCAGTACTCTGTAATCTTTATTCTAAGAAGCTGGCCAAACGAACTCCTTTTCAGCACAGCACCATTGATCATTAAAGCAAATAATTTTAATGAAACAATGGCAACTGCATTCAAGGAACATAAAGTTAGACTTTTCTTGCGGATTGAAGCAGTTCCACCCGCTTATTCATCATATCCTGGTATGATCCTTGTCGGGTGACACTATCCAGAACCTGTATAAGATGCTCTTTCAAATGCTGTCTGAGACTCCCAGGCGTTTCATCCGATGTATAGCGGTCAACCATCTGTTCGATGGCGGTCGTGATCAGACTTGCAGAATTCAGTACTTCAGCAGCCACTTTCGGCTCACCGGCTTGAAGTGCAGCAATGGCCTGCTTAAGTTTTTCCACGGCTTCTTTATTCTGATCTTCTTTGATCTCCTCTTCCCGTAATCGCTCTTTCAATATCTCCAGAAATTCAGAATTTGCCATGGCTTCAATTGAAAGGAGTATCCCCTTTTGGATGACAAGAGTGCCCTCAAGGAACGATTCACGAGTCCTGATTAGTGGATCCAGGTCAATCCCCAGCCTCTGGGACAACAGACTTAAGCGCACATGCTCCGGTATTCCATAGAGATCTGCACTGTTCTGCTGAGCGCCCCTTGCTCCATTGACAGATGCCCCCCCGCTATTGCGATTGATGGAAACAATATCATCAATCATCCTTTGCAACGCCAGTGAGCCTGTATTCGCCACAGATGGGGAAACATTAGCCGCCACAACACTCAATGCCTGAAGAGGTGCTGATAACTCTGCGCCGGAGGTTTGCTGGATGGACGCTGCCAGCTGCCTGACATTACTTTCGTAGACTCCCATCATTGCCGCCGTATCCATGGCATCTGGCAGTGCAGACTGCATCTTTGTCACCATATCCTGTAATGGTGTGGATGCAGGCATCGTGACAGCTGACAGTTGAGGAGCAAAATCTTTTCCTGTCGCTGCAGTATGGCTATCAACGGTTGTCTGCGGCTGTGAAGGCTGCCCAGTCTCCTCGCCAGACACAGCCTCTGATGAGCTACTTTCGAAAGGCTCAACGTCCTCTCCTGCAGACAATTCTTCCAGAGAGTCTTTGGTAACCAGGGCTTTTGACAGAAGCCCCTTGATATCTTCAGATGCAGCAACCGTAGCCCCCGGAAGAGCCGGTTGAAGTGTTGGAACCGGTATCACACGTGAGGCAAGGTAGTCGTCAGCCTTATCTGGCTGACTTTGTGAGACAGTATTCGTCTGATCATAACCGGAAGTCACCTTTTCAACCGAGTCTTCTATGGGCTGACTGGCCAGAAGCTCTGTCGGTACCGGCTCCAGTCGCTTGGACTGTAAATCTCCTGATCCTGATATCTCACTCATACACTAACTCCTTTCAGTGCAATGAAAACTCGTTAATCATTTTTTGTACCCGACTGACATCTGAGCTGGTGATGCCGGATTCATTGGCCATCAAAACAGACGCCTGATAAGCAAGCCTCGCTTTTTGATGCTCCTCCAGAGCAACATAACAATCACCAATATAAATCATTGGATGTGGATCATCGCCATCGAGAGAGATGGCGTAAAGGTAAGTATCAATAGCCTCGCCATAAAGGCTCAACATTTGCTGGCAGGCACCAAGGCCAGTGAAAAAGCGAGGATTCCACTGGTCATAGAGACAGAGAAATTGAAATAAATGGGCGGACTTTTCGTACAACCCATTATTATATTTCAGATATGCCAGTTCATAGAGAGCTTCCTGTGCTTCTTCACTGATATCACTTGCTTCAGCAAGACTCCCTCCCCGAGCCATATAATCCCCAACAATGGCCATTGTCTGGGCATCGGATGAGCTGAACAATGAATCATTCATATACTGCTTCCCTGCAGATTAGAAAGATGAGTTATTCTTTATAGGTATAGCACTTACCAGTATGAATAATGATTTCCGGCATGTAGCTCCGCTTTTCACAAGACTCATCGAAAAACCCATAACCCCTTGAAGATAAGAAGGTTATTTGTTCAAACCAACCTCTGCCAGGCAATATCTGGGGAGCATGCACTTATGCAGGCCAATTAGAATAATCACAAGAGAACAGTAAATGAGGGCTATAAGGGATAATAGCGGAGAGGGATGGCTTCGAACCCTGACAACACTAGAAAAAAAATCTATATAGATCAATATATTAAAGTAAAAAGAAATAGTAAAAAGTGTCCATTCAGGTCGTCAAACGTGGTTATTGGACACATCAGTAATAATTTCTAAGGATATCTCTACAGATGTAAAGCCACCGATTCAATGTAGATTTCAACATCCAATAAAACGGGGGAAGTACAGCAGCTAACGCTGCATCATTTGTGATCGAATGGATCGCCCCCCCTGAACTTGACCCGCTTTAACGGACACCTTGTTCTTTTTATCAGGCAGCCAATTTCTCATACTGCTCAGGTGTTGTATATCCTAAGCCAGAGTGCAGACGCCTAACATTGTAATAACTGATATATTCTTTAACTGCTCGTTTCAATTGTTCTTCTGTTTCAAACTGGCAGCCATGCAATGCTTCTGCTTTCAATGAATGCCAGAAAGACTCCATATAAGCATTATCTGTACATTGTCCTGGTCGATTCATACTTGAGACCATACCAAGGCTTCTCAGCTCACTCTGATAGCGTATCGCAGTGTATTCAGCCCCTCGGTCACTGTGAAAGATCACACCTGTTGCTGGCCTGTAAATTCTGCTCGCCTGCTTCAGTGCGCTCAGTGTTAAATCTACTGTCCGTGTTTTATCCAATGACCAGCCCAGAATTTTTCGCGTGTGTACATCCAGAACAGCAGCTAGAAAGTAATGCCGATATCCCACCTTCAAATAGGTTACATCGCCAACCCAAAGCTGATTTTGCGCCGAAGGTTTTGCCTTACCAATCAATAAGTTTTCTCGGATATAGAAGGCCTTATGAGACGGAGCTCTCCGGTAAATCCGAGCTACCCTGGATTTCAGCGACTGCTGCTTCATTAGCCTTGCTACCCGTTTCCGGCCACAACGTACACCTTCACGCTTCAATGTCTGGTGGATACGCGGAGCTCCATATCTCCCCTTGTGGTCTCGATAGATCTCCTGAATTCGCTCACTCAAGTGCTGGTCTTGCTTGTCCCGGTTGGATTTGGTGCGCTTTACCCAGTCATAAAATCCGCTTCTGGAAACCCCATATATTTCACACAGACGCACGACGCTGATTACTTTTTTCTGCTGCGCAATTTTCTGGTAGGCCTCGTTTTTATGTCGAGCCCTGAAGAGACGGCAATGACTTTTTTTAAAAGGTCATGCTCCTTAAGAAGCTTCTGATGCTTCTTTTCTATAGCGCGTAAACGGGTCAACTCAGCGGCTGTTTCTCTGTCTAAAACCTGAGTATCAGTGTCTTGGTTCACAAACTTTCCATCCCTGTACTGCTTTTGTCATCACCGATGTAATAAGTCTTCAAAACACCAGTTTAATTTGACCTCCCGATTAACCCTTTTCTGGCCGATTGTTTTCCTGTTGGTATCAAGCAGGGAGCAGCGCCATGACCAATCGAGAGGAC
>NZ_LUKQ02000169.1 GCF_001647025.1 Endozoicomonas atrinae | reverse complement strand
GCGTCATTCGTAAGGCGATCAAGAACCGGAAGATTTTTCGGACTGATGAGTCAGTCATGAAGGTAATCTATCTGGCCATGGAAAAAGCTTCCGAGAAATGGACCATGCCGATCAGGAACTGGAAAGCAGCCATGAACCGGTTTGAAATTATGTTTCCTGACCGGTTCAAGGAGTAATAGTTTTGGTGGCGTTTACACAGAATTATTTACAGGCTCGGTAATCTGCCTGTTAATGGTAATCGAGTGAAAGCATGCTTTTACATATTTGAGGAACTGGACGTTAGAGAGTGTCAGCTCCTTCGCTTTGCGTGTCGCTCACGGTTTTCCAGTTTCTCTCGCTCGCTTTTTCTGATCATCACATAAAGTGCTCCAGAACCTCCATGGACTTTTAATGCACTGTGAAAAGCCAGCACCGCCTCCATCTGGGGCAGCCAGGTATAGAGATAACTTTTCAGCATGGCGGGAGGGTTGCTTTTCTCACCACGCCCGTGAGCGATTAATACTGTTCGCAGCTCGTGTTCACGGCAATCATTGATAAACTGGAAAACGTGATCCCGTGCCTCCCGGGCGGTCTTGTGGTGGAGATCGAGTCGTGCCTCAAGGTCATATTTACCCAGGCGAAGTTTTTTGAAGACGCCTTCCTGCACACCATCCCGTTTCCAGACCAGAAAGTCATGAGGCTTGACCATCTTCGGGTTGAGCAGGGAGAGAAAATTAGGATCGGTAAAGGTGTCTTCTGCAGCGGCCTTGCGAATCTCCTGACCAGGCGTAATCTGCTGAACTTTCTGAATATCAGCCGTTGCCTTCTTTTTTAATGGGTTTACCCCTTCCATCTCTTTCAGAAAAGCAGAGATGTCATCATTGTCTGTTGCGTTGCTCATAGCCGGATAACTGACCAAGTGGACGGTGATCATAGCAGTATTTACTGCTTTTTTGATGCCTGTAGTGTAATTACACTGGTGACTATTTTGGCCGTAAAGAATAAGCGATGCATCTGGCTTTTCAATGGAAGAAGAGAAGGTGTCCTCTATTGGACGAAGTATGTTTACTAAGGTTGAGGCATTCATCCTTTAGCTATTGAAAGTGAATGCATGCTCTGCTGCGAGCCTCATTACGTAGCCCACTTTTATTACACCGGGTGCAACAATAATAACGAGGTGAGCGATCACCTGCTCGATGATGGTTAGATGAAGTTGATGATGAAGAAAGTAGGCCAATAGAATAGCGAGTAATATTGCACCCGATGATAATGCGATGAGCACGTTTCCGAGATTAAAAAACTGTTGGATTCTATTTGTCGTCTCACCTTGTTCGGTGTGTTTCAAAGTGCTTTTCATATTGGACACCTCATTAACATAAACATGCATTTATTATGAATCTTCTAAGATGCATATTAGAAGCATCTTAACAGTTTGTCATATTTTCCAGTATTAATAGATAGGATTTCTGCAAACCGGGATCTGATGTTTTTCATTTACCCTCTCCAGAAAACTCTGAATATTTCATTAAAATCAATGAGATGTGTTTTTTTGGGGTGCCAGTCCTGGTTATTTATTGATGGGCGACTTGCAGCTGGATCCGGTCAAGAGAAGCGGTCCCATTGATCAGTTGTGGTATTCTGGTGAGGAAAAAATAACCAGCTAGACTTTTCTGCTTGTTTTTGAGCTAACCGTCTGGTTACTGGTATGCGTTTTTTCCTGCAACACCGTACGATCATTATCATTTGCTCTGGCGCTGTTGCCGAGTGGCTGGAGTTTTCTGCCTACCTCTATCTGGCTCCAAGACTGGCAGAGTTGTTTTTTCCTGAGCAGGATCCCTCCACTGCACTGATATCGGTTTTTGGCCTGTTTGCCATCGCGTACCTTACCCGGCCAATAGGTGGTTTCATTTTTGGGTATGTCGGTGATCGCTATGGCAGGCGGCTGGCACTGACGCTGTCTGTCCTGATCATGGCACTCGCCACCACTGGTATTGGGGTTCTGCCAACCTGGAACAGTATTGGTTTGATGGCGCCACTGTTACTGTTGATCTGCAGAATACTCCAAGGAGGAGCTATTGCCGGAGAGTTTACCAATGCTGCAGTCTTTATGATTGAACAGGGGAAGGGGAATCCTTACCTTGCCGGCTCCTGGGCTAACTGGGGAGCTAACCTGGGTGTGGCCATGGGAGCACTGATAACGGCACTGGTCAGCCTGCCCGGTATGCCGGACTGGGCCTGGAGAATACCCTTTCTGCTGAGTTGTATCACGAGTCTACTGGCACTGTGGATTCGTTGTCGCATTCAAGAGTCTCCGGCATTTCAACCGACCGCTGCCAGAGAACTTACCCCTTATCGTGTGCTCAAAGAATTGGCTTTACAGTATAAAGGCAGCTGTCTGGCCGTTGTTCTGGTGGGGGCGTTTGCCGGGGTTTCTCTTTATACCGGGAATATGTTCTGGTGCAGTTACGTTGTCAGTAATGGCTTTTTTTCTCAGAGCCAGGCAAACGTTATTGCCTCAGTAGATATGGGGGTTGAGTTTATTGCGTTGCCTTTAATGGCGGTTCTGGCCTTTAGGGTGGGTGCCAAACCTATTATGTTACTGGGCTTGTTAGTCACGTTACTGGGAGCTTACCTGAATTTTTATATGGCACAACGGGGTGTCACTCATATCAGCATGTTGACAATGGTTCTGTTTGCTTTGGGGGTGGCAACATTTGAGGCTCCCATGTTCAAACTCCTTTTTGACCTGTTCCCTGCCCAGATTCGCTGTACAGGTATTGCCTTACCCTGGGCTGTTGGCTTGAGCCTGTTTTCCAGTCCTTCCCCGATGCTGGCTCAATGGTTGAGTGGTTATTATGGCTGGTCAGGTGGAGTGCTGTGTATTGCTCTGGTGAGTATAGCTGCGCTTTTCGCTATTATGATTCATACAAAACTCAACAGGCTCTAACTCAGTGGGTGCACTGGTCATGTGATTTTTTGCATTTTGGAGACCTTTGGTATCTTCTGATACTCAGCTGTTGTTATATAACCTGTGTCTGAGTATCAGAAGCTGGCTGGAGCGTTAATGACTAAAGCAGTGCGACCAGTCTTTCCAGACCGGCTCAAGCCCTTTGGCCCGAATAGCCTCCGCTACCGCCTCTGGACGGCGGTTGTCGTCGATAGCGAACTGCTCCAGATCTTCATTGCCCGTAATATTGTCATCCGCATATCCACCAGGGTGTGTGCTTGAGTAGGCACTCATGGTAGTGATGCCAAGGGGTAGAACATTATCCCGGAACTTTTCCGATTCGCGGGTGGATAAGGAGAGCTCCGCTTCAGGCTTGAACAGACGGTAAGCACAGATCAGTTGAACCAGCTGCCGGTCAGAGATAACGGAAACCGGCTGAAACTCACCTTCACAGGGGCGCAGACGAGGGAAGGAAATTGAGTAGCGAGTCCGCCAGTAGGTCTTCTCCAGATAGTCCAGATGAGCTGCTACCATGGCAGAGTCGGTTCGCCAGTCTTCCAGGCCAATCAAGGCGCCAACACCAATCTTGTCGATGCCCGCCCGCCCCAGTCGATCAGCGGTTTCGAGGCGGTAATTGAAATCCATTTTGCTGCCCCGGAGATGGTATTTCTCATAGGCTGACCGGTGATAGGTTTCCTGGTAAACCAGAACCGCATCCAGACCTGCTTCCATCAGGGATTCATAATCTTCCTGACTGAGAGGTTGCACCTCAATAGTAATGTGGGAAAAGTGAGGGCGCAGTCTTTTAATCACTGATTTGATATAGCTGACACCCACCGTTCCTGGGGCTTCTCCAGTAAGTAGTAGGATATGATCAAAGCCCATAGCTTTGATTGCAGCAACTTCCCGGTCCAGCTCTTCCATTTTCAGGGTTTTTCTGCGGATTTTATTACCCAGGCTGAAACCGCAATACGTGCAGATATTGGTGCACTTATTGGAGAGGTAGAGTGGAATATAGAGCTGCAGAGTATTACCAAACCGTTTCCGGGTCAGCTGCATGCTCTTCTGCGCCATGGCTTCCAGGTAAGGCTCTGCAGCAGGGGATATCAGCGCCAGAAACTGCTCATGGTTCAGTCTGGTACTCTGCAGGGCACTTTCTACATCCACAGCAGTTTTGCTGTGGATGGACATTTTCAGCTCATCCCAATGGATCTGATTAAAACGGTCAAGAAATGTCATTCCTAAAAGTCGTCCAGAAAGGCCGTTAAAGGGCTGCTGGCCTGAGCCTGCAGAGAGCGTCCGCCAAGACCAGCCTTGTAAGCCCTGCGACCGGCAATGACTGCGTCTTTAAAGGCAATAGCCATCTCAACCGGATCACGGGCAACGGCGATGGCAGAATTGACCAGAACGGCATCAGCTCCCATCTCCATGGCAAGTGCTGCGTCAGAAGGGCTGCCAATACCCGCATCAACTACCACCGGTACCGAGCTTTGCTCAATAATAATCTGGATAAACTCTTTGGTTTTCAGGCCCAGGTTACTGCCAATGGGTGAGCCAAGGGGCATGACGGCAGCAACACCCACTTCTTCAAGGCGTTTGCAGAGAACGGGGTCTGCATGAATATAAGGCATGACGGCAAAACCCATCGCACTTAATGTTTCGCAGGCTTTCAGGGTTTCAATCGGATCTGGCAGAAGATACTTGGGGTCTGGATGAATTTCGATTTTAACAAAATGGGTGCCGAGCGCTTCTCTGGCAAGTTGGGCTGCGTAAATGGCTTCATCGGCATTGCGAGCCCCTGAGGTGTTTGGCAGCAGATTCAGGTTCTGCTTCAGCTGCTTGTCCAAAAGAGGGCCGAGGATATTATCCTGCTGCTCATTCAGGTCAACCCGCTTGAGCGCCATGGTGACCAGCTCACTGCCGGAGGCAATGAGGGCATCTGTCATTAATTGGCTGTTACTGAACTTTCCCGTTCCGGTAAACAGTCGTGAAGAAAAGGTTTTATCCGCAATTTTCAGCATGCCAGCCTTACGTTCTATAAAGAGCTTCGGTTAATGTCTGGTCCAATCAACAGTAGAGGTTTAGCCGCCTGCCGTTGCTTTTATCAGCGTAATGTTATCCCCGTCATTCAGCAGATAGGATCCCCACTGGGATCGGCTGATGATTTTTCTGTTGACCGCAAGGGCTACCCCTTTTTCAAGGTGGTTAAGTTGCTTCAACAGTGCATCAATGCTGAGAGGGGGCTCCACTACCATCGGCTGATTATTTACATTGATCTGCATGGTTAATACCAATCGAACTTTCTAACTACGCTATTGCGCTGGTGATATGGATGCCAGCCCTGCGTTGGAACTCCTCGTAATACCCGAGGGCACAAGTAGTCCTGCTATCACTCGTCATTCCGCCTTGTTCTGACGTCCATATCACCATGCTCATTACGATAGTTAAAAAGCACGATTGGTATAATTTGGCGCCAGTCCTTTTTAAGTTGGCAAGATTCTAAAGAAACAGGGCGGTGTTTGACAAATGATCTGGGGCAGGTTTGATGTGTAAAAAACAAATAGTTGCCATCTTATTAATTATTGGCGGATACAGCCCTATCCAAGGCAAGGTTCAGCCGTTAGAATTGAGCGTTTCTTTTCTGTAGCTCATCTGTTTTGGAAACCCCATGGAGAATCTGGATAACACGCTTGATAAGCTGGTGGCCAGCGCACTCAGTGCCGTTGAAGCCGTTGCTGACGCCTCAGGTCTGGACGAGATCCGCGTCCAGTTCCTTGGTAAGAAAGGCGAGCTGACCTCTTTGCTCAAGGCCCTTGGCCAGCTCTCCCCTGAAGAGCGACCAAAAGCGGGTGGGCTGATTAACAAGGGTAAGCAGCAGGTTCAGGACGCGATCAACCGCAAGAAAGCGTTGCTGGATCAGCAGGCCCTGGATGCCAAACTGGCCAGTGAGGCCATTGATGTGTCCCTGACCGGACGTGGCCAGGAGCTGGGCACCATTCACCCGATCACCCGCACCATGGAACGGATTACCGACTATTTCGGACGTATCGGTTTTACCGTGGAGCAGGGACCTGAAATCGAAGATGACTACCACAACTTCGAAGCCCTGAATATTCCCGGACACCATCCGGCCCGTGCCATGCACGATACCTTCTATTTCGACGATACCACCGTACTGAGAACCCATACCTCACCGGTTCAGGTCCGAACCATGGAGCGTTTCGTCAAAAATAATGAAAATCCGCCCATTGCCATTGTCTGCCCGGGTAAGGTTTATCGCTGCGATTCTGACCAGACTCACAGCCCGATGTTCCATCAGGTGGAAGGTCTGTACGTTGCCGAGAAAGTGAGCTTTGCGGATCTGAAGAGCGTTCTGATTGACTTCCTGAGAGTCTTTTTTGAGCGGGACGACCTGCAGGTTCGTTTCCGCCCATCCTACTTCCCGTTCACAGAGCCTTCTGCCGAGGTGGATATTGAGTGGGGCCGTAATGAGGATGGCTCTATCAAATGGCTGGAAGTACTTGGCTGTGGCATGGTGCACCCTGATGTATTCCGCTACTCCGGTATCGATCCTGAGAAGTACACCGGTTTTGCCTTTGGTATGGGGGTTGAGCGTTTTGCCATGCTGCGTTATGGCGTCAATGACCTGCGCCAGTTCTTTGAGAACGATTTGCGCTTCCTGGATCAGTTCCGTTGAGAGCTGAAGAGAAGTCATTTTCAAACGTTTAAGAACGGTTTAAGCAGGATTGAGTAAATAACATGAAATTCAGTGAAAAGTGGTTGCGGCAGTGGGTCAATATTGAGGTTGACACCCAGGAACTGGTGGACAAAATCACCATGGCTGGGCTGGAAGTTGATGATGTTGAAGCGGTTGCCGGTGAGTTTACCGGTGTCATCATTGGTGAAATTGTTGCCTGTGAGCAGCATCCAGACGCCGACAAGCTGCGTGTGACTCAGGTCAGTACTGGCAGTGAGTCTTTCCAGGTGGTGTGTGGTGCCCCGAATGCCCGTGTTGGTATCAAGGTTCCCTTTGCCACTGTTGGAGCCGTATTACCCGGCAACTTCAAAATCAAAAAGGCAAAATTGCGCGGTGTTGAGTCATTCGGCATGCTATGTGCCGAAGAAGAGCTTGGTATGGCCGAGTCTTCCGATGGCTTGATGGAACTGCCTCTGGATGCAACCGTTGGTCAGGATATCCGCGAATACCTGTCTCTGGACGACAAAATTATTGATGTGGATCTGACGCCTAACCGTGGCGACTGCCTGAGCATTGCCGGTCTGGCTCGTGAAGTCAGCGCAAACTTTCTGGCGGATGTGACTGAGGAACAGGTCGCTGAAGTGGCGCCCGCCATTGATGATACCTTCACGGTTAACATCGACGCTCCTCAGGGCTGTCCTCGCTATGTTGGACGGGTCATTCGCAACGTAGATGTTTCCCGTTCTGCGCCACTGTGGCTGACTGAGCGTCTGCGTCGTTCTGGTATTCGTTCCATTGACCCTGTAGTAGATGTGACCAACTACGTCATGCTGGAACTGGGTCAGCCTATGCACGGCTTTGATCTGGATAGACTCTCCGGCAGCATTCATGTCCGTATGGCTAAGGCTGAAGAAAAGCTAACGCTGCTGGATGGTCAGGAAGTGAAGCTGAACGACAACACACTGGTGATTGCTGATGAGCAGAAGGCTCTGGCGATTGCGGGTGTTATGGGAGGAGAAGGTTCCGGAGTCAGCGAGAAGACCCGTAACATCTTCCTGGAAAGCGCGTTCTTCGATCCTATTACCATTGCTGGTAAGGCTCGTTCCTACGGACTGCATACGGACTCTTCTCACCGCTTTGAGCGAGGTGTGGATTTCCAGCTGCAGAAAAAGGCCGTTGAGCGCGCCACTGCCCTGATTGTTGACATTTGTGGCGGTGAACCCGGCCCGGTTTCGGAAGTGGCGAGCGAAGCGCATCTGCCTGCTCTGCAAGAAGTGATATTGCGTTCTGAAAAAGTGACTTCACTGCTGGGTATGGCCATTGAAAACAGCCATATTGAAGCCCTGCTGTCTCGTCTGGGGCTGGGCCTGGTCGCTGATGGCGATGGTTGCTGGAAGGTGTCTGTTCCCAGCTGGCGCTTTGATATTTCCATCGAAGAAGACCTGGTGGAAGAGCTTGGCCGAATTTATGGCTACAACAACCTGCCTGAGAGCACACCAATGGCTTTGCTAAAGATGAAGCAGGTGGACGAATCCCAGGTTCAGGAGTCAGACATTCGTCGTGCACTGACGGCCCGTGGTTATCAGGAAGCGGTATGCTTCAGCTTTATTGCTCCGGAGCTGCACAAGCTGTTTGACCCCCAACATGAGCCAGTTGCTCTGTCCAACCCGATCGCCAGCGACCTGTCCGTCATGCGTACAACGTTGCTGCCAGGTCTGGTTAAAACTGCCGGCTACAACCTGAATCGTCAGCAAAGCCGTGTTCGTCTGTTTGAAACAGGTCTGACCTTCGTGAAAGAAGGTAATGAGCTTAAGCAGGAGGCTATGCTGGCCGCACTGATTACTGGCAGCCGCCATCCGGAGAGCTGGCAGGGTAAGGCTGAGGCGGTTGACTTCTATGATCTGAAAGGCGATTTCGAAGCTGTCTTTGAACTGGGTCAGGCTGGTAATGAATTTGTCTTCCGCAAGGGTGAGCATGTTGCGATGCACCCCGGGCAATGTGCCGAGATCGTGCGTGATGGCAAAGTGATTGGTCATATGGGGGCGCTGCATCCATCTCTGGCAAAGACCATGGATATGCCTGCTGCAGTTTACTTGGTTGAGCTCAGCCTGAAAGCGGTGACTGGAGGTAAGGTTACCCGTTTTGCTGCTCTGTCGAAATATCCTGAAGTTCGCCGTGATCTGGCACTAGTTGTTAGTGCTTCCATTGCTGCTGGTGATATTGAGCGTGCCATTGAAACTGAAACCGGTGAATTGCTGCGCCGGGTCAATACTTTTGATGTTTATGCTGGCCAGGGTATTGAAGAAGGCTGCAAGAGTCTTGCGATGGGCTTGACCTTACAGCATCCTTCCCGCACTCTAAAGGATGACGAGGTTAACGAGCTGGTTGATCGTGTTGTTACTCGATTGAAACAGGAATTCAACGCCAGCCTGCGTCAGTAAACGCCAGTCAATGGCCTTAGAGTGAATAATAAGATCATGGTAATAGCCTGTTATCTTTCTTTCAGGAAACCCGATACAGCTATTACCATGGGAAAAACAAAAAAGGGGATTGGTTCATGGGAGCCCTGACGAAAGCCGACATGGCCGAGCGACTGAATGAAGAGCTTGGTCTTAACAAACGCGAAGCCAAAGAGATGGTCGAGCTGTTTTTTGAGGAAATTCGCCAGTCTCTCGAAAAAAATCAATCGGTAAAACTGTCCGGTTTTGGTAACTTTGATTTGCGTGATAAAAGTCAAAGACCTGGCCGGAACCCTAAAACGGGAGAGGAAATCCCGATCACCCCACGTCGTGTGGTGACCTTCAAACCCGGTCAGAAACTCAAGGCGAGAGTGGAAACCTATGCAGGACATGGAACTCAGGACGAGTGATCTGCCAGCGATCCCTGGCAAACGCTACTTTACCATTGGCGAAGTCAGTGAGCTCTGTTTTGTAAAGTCTCATGTGCTGCGCTATTGGGAGCAGGAATTTCCCCAGCTGTCTCCCGTTCGTCGAGGTAACAGGCGTTATTACCGACATGAAGATGTACATCTTGTTCGACAGATTCGCAGTCTTTTATACGATCAGCGTTTTACGATTGATGGGGCACGCTCGCAGCTAAAGCGTAATGCTGTCAAGCGACAGACGTTTGATTATCGTACTGAAATAGCACAGGCAATATCTGAATTAGAAGAAGTCGTTGATATTTTGTCCTGAGTTAATTTTTCTATGCCTCTATAGCTGTATTTTTACAGAGTATCAATGATTTTGCCGTTAGTTGATATGGCAAATGACCATACCCCTCAAACTCTTTCTTGATAGCCTGTAAATAGGTTGGATTACTGCTGTAAATTTTCCACAAGTCTTTTGGGTTCTGGTGTTTTAATTTTGAAATCCGACACTCGACCAGACCATATCTACTTTTAAAATCATAAAATGATGAAAGTCGGATTTCTTCCTCTGTTTGGCGGAGATGAATTCCAGCTCAATCGCGTTTTGTAACTTTTCTGTCACAACAATAATTTAGCCTTTCCCCTAACAGTTGGGGGTGATAATGATAAAAAAACTGTTTTTAAAGCCTGTTCTTGCGGCTTTGATTCTTTCTCAGGTCATCTGGTGTACAAAAAGCGCTGCTGAAGAGTACCTGTTTACCATTCACGGTTCTAATACCGTAGGAGCAGAGTTGGCTCCTGCACTGGCTGCCCAATTTCTGGATAACCTAGGGGCTGAAGGTATCGCAACGCTCCCTGGTTATCATGCAAATGAGAACAGGGTGACTGGTTTTCTTCCAGAGAAGGGTGAAGCAGTCAGTATCTACGTGGCTGCGCACGGTTCTTCCACGGGCTTCGAAAGTCTCCATCAGAATAAAGCGGATATTGCTGCGGCTTCAAGGCGTGCCAAACCCGATGAGAAAGCGTTGCTTCGAGGGCGAGGCAATCTGCACAGTGAACAGTCAGAGTATGTCATTGGTATCGATGGGCTTGCCATTATTGTTCACCCCGATAACCCCATCAACTCCCTCGGAGTCAGTCAGGTCGCTCGGCTGTTTGCGGGAGAAATTACCAACTGGCAGCAGTTGGGTGGCCCGGATCTTGAGGTCACCCTTCTTGCTAGAGATAAGCAATCAGGGACATGGGATACCTTCAAAAGCCTTGTGCTTGCCAGGCAATATCATCTGGCTGTTGGTGTAGAACGCTTTGAGTCCAATGAAATGCTTTCTGCACAGGTAACGAATAAGCCTGGAGCGATTGGATTTGTCAGCCTGAATACGATTGGCGATGCCAAAGCTCTTTTGGTCGAAGATACGGCAGGTAAAAGTCTGGCTCCAACCGTCATGAATGTTTCCACAGAAGACTATATCCTGAGTCGTCGACTATACATGTATATTCCAGAACGTTTCGGAACAAATATGGCACGTTCTTTTCTTGATTTTGTTGTCAGCAGTTCTGGGCAATCTGTGGTCAGCGAAGTGGGATATGTTGCGCAAAAAATTGTTCCCAGGAAGTCTGATCAAAGCACAATGCCGGATGAGTATCTGCAGATGATCAAATCGTTTGATCGCCTGTCGGTTAATTTTCGCTTCGAACAGGGAAAGGCTCGGTTGGATAACAAAGCAAGGAAAGATATTCAACGGCTGGCAGATTATCTCAAAAATCATTCAGCAAGTATTAAGCTGATTGGTTTTGGTGAAACCAATGATAACTCTGCATTCTCCCAAACGCTGGCCAGGCTGAGGGCTGATGTGGTTAAACGGCAGCTGATTCGGGCTGGTGTTCCCAGAAAAAGCATTATGATAGAAGGGTATGTCCCTGAGGTGGCCAGGGAGCTGGAGGTCAGTAGACTCCGGCAGATTCGGGATCGGCGGGTGGAAGTCTGGGTAAAACCGACAATCCAGATTGAAGTGAATCATAGGCAACCAGAAGCATCTCTGGTTGCCCATCAGAATCGACTATGAACGTCGTTTTCCGGGTTGGTGGGGCTTTTTCTCTTCAGGTGCGTTGAAGATCAGATAAAGCTCCATCAAAACTTCAGGAATCTGGCTGCACATATCCTCTGTGAGTTTGCTGTCCTTACGAATATCTTTGAACTCCTGCTCATCGTCGAACAGACCAGAGGCCAGCATGATCGGCAGAAGGAGCTCACAGACTTCCTGCTCATTTGCTACGAACCAGGCGTCTTCATTCAGGAAGTGAGCCACCATAAAGCCAGTACACCAGTTGGCAAGGGCTTCATCATCGTGATCTTCCAGCTCGTCAGACTCGCAGGAGAGGGAAAAGCCTTCATCTTCGTCGTTAAACCCCCGGTCAATGGCTGTTTGCATTTTGGCAATAAGCTCATTCAGTTCGCTAGCGGTGGCTTTTGGAAGCTTTACTTCACCATCAAAAATACTCTCATTCCGCTCCTGTTCTGTGAGTGCTACAGGGCAGATTGTCAGGGCAGTCAGGAAACCGTGGAGACCGTGGTAGTCAAGGGTTCCTTCATTTTGTTCAGTAAAAGGCTGTAATAGCAATTCCACAGACGCACGGGTATTGGGCATAGAGGGTATCCTGAAAATGTGAAAGGGGATTTTACTCCGAGCTCTGAGGGGAAGAAAGATTATCCAGAAGATTCCTGGGCTGCTGGCTGCAGATGGTGGTTATACCAATCGCATTTTCTAAATCCTTAAGCTGCCGCCAACTATGCTTAGGCATCATTACCATGCATTATCTAGAACAGATGTCTCGTCGACCACAGCTACCCGAAGGTTTTAATGATGTTGATTTTC